>NZ_JBWKWY010000034.1:0-60913 GCF_059422465.1 Pseudomonas sp. GW821-FHT01D09 | reverse complement strand
GCCCGCGATAGCATCACCGCGGTGTAACTGATACACCACGGTGCCTGCATCGCGGGCAAGCCCGGCTCCCACATTTGTTCTATGCCTGGCAGGAAAACTCAGGCCGGCTGATCCAGCTCCAACTCCACGCCCAATTGGCGCGACAGGCACGGCCAGCGCTTCCACGCGGCTTCCGTTGCCGGGCTCTTGAGCTGGTCGCGATAGGCCTCGACGGACTCCAGGGCGAAGCTTTCTTCATTGAGCATTTCATCCACCGCCAGGTGCACGGCTTCGTCCAACTGATTGGCGAATGCTTCGCCGATCAACTGGTGAGCAATCACGTTGGCAACGGTGGTGTCCGCCGGAATCAACGGCTGGCCGAAATGCTTGATATACAAATCGTTTACTTCTTCCACCAGCCGATGGGCCAGGTAGGCCTCGTCCAGCAGGCCGTTGAGGCCTTCATGGGCGGCCAGGATGGCCGGTGGCTGGAGAAAGAAATGCTCGGCGATTTTCAGTACGGGCTTGATCTGGCTTTCGATCCCGGCTTCCCGGGCCACGTCGTTGGCGGCATCCAGCAGGTCCGGGACCTGATCGATGTAGGCAGTGACGAAGCGCGTCATTACGGCATTACGGTCACCCTCGGCCAGGGAAATGGCCGAGTGCAGGTGCGGTAACTGTGCGTCCAGTTGTTTGGCCAATTGGCCAGTGGACGCTTCGTGTTGATGGGCACGGGAAATCTGCTCGCGCAATGCGGCGGTGTTCATGAAAGCTCCAGGAATACGGGCGTAGGAAAGGGGATTGCATAAGGTAGCTCGTTTATACGAGCCCCTAAGATGCATTTGTCATAATTATTTCATGGTTATGCGCCGTGGTTATATCGAATAGCCATCGTTCGTCGGATAGGCCCTAAATCTGCGGGTCATCCAGCGCCGTTCGTCTCTTTTTACTGATTTGCCCTCATACATTGCGGGGTCGCAGTCGCTGTCTATACTCGGGTTTGTACGCAATTAGCTGATGACGCCCAACTGCATTTAGGCAGGCAAGGCTTGGCGGATGTAAGCAGTTTGGAAGCCGCCCCCTTGGCCGCAGGTGCAAACCGGCGGGATAACAAGAACGATAAGGGGAACCCGCAATGACGCGACATCCACATGTTTGGATGGGCTTACTCTTGTGGTCAGTATTCAGCCAGGCGCAAGCCGCCTGGACGGTGAATATGGCACCAGGGGCCACTGAAGTCAGTCACGCCGTGTTCGACCTGCACATGACCATTTTCTGGATCTGTGTGGTGATCGGCATCATCGTGTTTGGCGCCATGTTCTGGTCGATGATTATGCATCGCCGCTCCACGGGCCAGGTGGCGGCCAAGTTCCACGAAAGTACGACGGTGGAGATTCTCTGGACCGTAGTGCCCTTGCTGATCCTCGTCGCCATGGCTGTTCCGGCGACCAAGACCCTGATCAACATCTACGACAGCAGTGAGTCGGATATCGATATCCAGGTCACCGGCTATCAGTGGAAGTGGCACTACAAATACCTGGGCCAGGACGTCGAGTTCTTCAGCAACCTGGCCACCCCCGCCGAGCAGATTCATAACCAGGCTACCAAGGGCGAACACTACCTGCTGGAAGTCGACCAGCCGCTGGTGCTGCCGGTGGGCGCCAAGGTGCGCTTTTTGGTGACCGCCGCCGACGTGATCCACTCCTGGTGGGTGCCGGCGTTTGCGGTCAAGCGCGATGCCATCCCCGGCTTCGTCAACGAGGCCTGGACCCGGGTCGACAAGCCCGGGATCTACCGTGGCCAGTGTGCGGAGCTGTGCGGCAAGGACCACGGGTTCATGCCCATCGTGGTCGAGGTCAAGTCCAAGGCCGACTACGCAACCTGGCTCGACGAGCGCAAGGTCGAGGCTGCCAAGCTCAAGGAGCTGACCTCCAAAGAGTGGACGCTCGAAGAGCTGGTAGCCCGTGGCGACAAGGTCTACCACACCACCTGCGTGGCCTGTCACCAGGCCGAAGGCCAGGGCCTGCCGCCGATGTTCCCGGCGCTCAAAGGCTCGAAAATCGCCACTGGGCCGGCGGCAGACCACCTGAACATCGTCTACCACGGCAAGCCCGGCACGGCGATGGCGGCTTTCGGCAAGCAACTGTCGGAAGTCGATATTGCAGCGGTGGTGACTTACGAGCGTAACGCCTGGGGCAACAACAAAGGCGACATGGTCACGCCTAAAGACGTGCTGGCCATCAAACAGGCGCAAAGCCAATGAGCCTCTTCATTGCGTATGCCCTGAATCGCCCTACCCATCCGCTTGCAGGAGAACGGCCATGAGCACTGTGATCGATGACCACGGTCATGCCGCTGACCACGCCCACGGCCCCGCCAAGGGCCTGATGCGCTGGGTGCTGACCACCAACCACAAAGATATCGGGACCATGTACCTGTGGTTCAGTTTCGCCATGTTCCTGCTCGGCGGCTCGTTCGCCATGGTGATCCGCGCCGAGCTGTTCCAGCCGGGCCTGCAGATCGTCGAGCCGGCGTTCTTCAACCAGATGACCACCATGCATGGCCTGATCATGGTGTTTGGCGCGGTGATGCCGGCGTTTGTCGGCCTGGCTAACTGGATGATCCCGCTGATGATCGGTGCGCCGGACATGGCCCTGCCGCGCATGAACAACTTCAGCTTCTGGCTGCTGCCGGCGGCGTTCCTGCTGCTGGTCTCGACCCTGTTCAGCCCGGGCGGCGGGCCGAACTTTGGCTGGACCTTCTATGCCCCGCTCTCCACCACCTACGCCCCGGAAAGCGTGACGTTCTTTATCTTCGCCATCCACCTGATGGGTATCAGCTCGATCATGGGCGCGATCAACGTGGTCGCCACCATCCTCAACCTGCGTGCCCCGGGCATGACCCTGATGAAGATGCCGCTGTTTGTCTGGACCTGGCTGATCACCGCCTTCCTGCTGATTGCGGTGATGCCGGTGCTGGCCGGTTGCGTGACCATGATGCTGATGGATATCCACTTCGGCACCAGCTTCTTCAGTGCTGCCGGCGGCGGTGACCCGGTGTTGTTCCAGCATGTGTTCTGGTTTTTTGGCCATCCCGAGGTGTACATCATGATCCTGCCGGCCTTCGGTGCCGTCAGCTCGATCATCCCGACCTTCTCGCGCAAGCCGCTGTTTGGCTACACCTCGATGGTCTACGCCACGGCGAGCATCGCGTTCCTGTCGTTTATCGTGTGGGCGCACCATATGTTCGTGGTGGGTATTCCGTTGGTGGGCGAGCTGTTCTTCATGTACGCCACCCTGCTGATCGCGGTGCCCACCGGGGTCAAGGTGTTCAACTGGGTCAGCACCATGTGGCAAGGCTCGCTGACCTTTGAGACGCCGATGCTGTTTGCCGTGGCTTTTGTGATCCTGTTCACCATCGGCGGCTTTTCCGGGCTGATGCTGGCCATCGCCCCGGCGGACTTCCAGTACCACGACACCTACTTTGTAGTGGCGCATTTCCATTACGTACTGGTGCCCGGCGCAATCTTCGGGATCTTCGCCTCGGCCTACTACTGGCTGCCGAAATGGACCGGCCATATGTACGACGAAACCCTGGGCAAGCTGCATTTCTGGCTGTCGTTCGTGGGCATGAACATGGCGTTCTTCCCCATGCACTTTGTGGGGCTGGCCGGTATGCCGCGCCGGGTGCCGGACTACAACCTGCAGTTCGCCGACTTCAACATGGTGTCGTCGATTGGCGCCTTTATGTTCGGCGCCACGCAGATCTTCTTCCTGTTTATCGTGATCAAGTGCATCCGTGGCGGCAAGCCGGCGCCGGCCAAGCCGTGGGATGGCGCCGAAGGGCTGGAGTGGAGCGTGCCTTCGCCAGCGCCGTACCACACCTTCACCACACCGCCGGAGGTCAAATGAACCCGGTCATGAAAACACCGCCGCCCTCCTGTGGGAGCGGGCTTGCCCGCGATGGCGGCCTCAAGATCCGCCGCGCACTTGAAGCCCTCATCGCAGGCAAGCCCACAAAAAAGCCAAGAGCAGGTGGACGCCATGGCTGATTCCGTGCCCCTCAACCGCCTGGTCACGCGCCTGCTGATTCTGGTGCTGGCGATGTTCGCCTTCGGTTTTGCCCTGGTGCCGATCTACGACGTGATGTGCAAGGCCTTCGGCATCAATGGCAAGACCGCCGGGCAGTACGAAGGCTCACAGGTGGTCGACCCGTCGCGCCAGATACGGGTGCAGTTCCTGTCGACCAATGCCATCGATATGGTCTGGGAGTTCCACTCCAAGGCCGACGAGATTGTGGTCAACCCCGGTGCGGTCAACGAGATGGTGTTCGTGGCCTTCAACCCCACCGACAAGCCGATGACGGCCCAGGCGATCCCGAGTATTTCCCCGGCCGAAGCGGCGATGTACTTCCACAAGACCGAGTGTTTTTGCTTTACCCAGCAAGTGCTGCAACCGGGAGAGCGCATCGAGATGCCGGTGCGCTTCATTGTCGATCGCGACATGCCCAAGGATGTGAAGCATTTGACCCTGGCGTACACGCTGTTCGATATCACTGCGCGCCAACCGCCCGTGGCTGTCCATACCGGCGGCTAGGCGTGCCTGCGGGCTCGATTAGGAGAACGGATACATGTCGACTCATGATACGTACTACGTACCAGCGCAAAGCAAGTGGCCAATAATTGCCACGTTTGGGCTGTTGATCACCGTGTATGGCCTGGGTGTGTGGTTCAACGACCTCAAGGCGGCCCGCCCGGAATCCCACGGCCCGCTGATCTTTTTCGTCGGCAGCCTGCTGCTGGCCTACATGATGTTTGGCTGGTTTGGCGCGGTGATCAAGGAAAGCCGCGCCGGGTTGTACAGCGCGCAGATGGACCGTTCGTTCCGCTGGGGCATGACCTGGTTCATTTTTTCCGAGGTGATGTTTTTTATCGCGTTCTTTGGCGCGCTGTTCTATGTGCGGCACATGTCGGCGCCATGGCTGGCCGGCGAAGGGTCCAAGGGCATTGCCCATATGCTGTGGCCCAATTTCGAGTTCGCCTGGCCGCTGCTCAACAACCCGGACCCCAAGCTGTTCCCGGCGCCGGAAGGCACCATCAGCCCGTGGGGCCTGCCGTTGGTCAACACCATCTTGCTGGTGAGTTCCAGCGTGACCATCACCATCGCCCATCACGCCCTGCGCAAGGGCCATCGCGGCGCGCTGAAGATCTGGCTGGCGCTCACCGTGTTGCTGGGGGTGGCGTTCCTGGGGTTCCAGGCCGAGGAATATATCCACGCCTATAAAGAGCTGGGCCTGACCCTGGGCTCGGGGGTGTATGGCGCGACATTCTTCATGCTCACGGGCTTTCACGGCGCCCACGTGACCATCGGCACGATCATTTTGTTCGTGATGCTGATGCGCATCCTCAAGGGGCATTTCAATGCCGAGCATCAGTTCGGTTTCGAGGCGGCCAGTTGGTATTGGCACTTTGTCGACGTGGTGTGGATCGGGTTGTTTTTCTTCGTCTACGTGCTGTAGCGCCTTACCAGGGGGCGTGGGACACCAGTTGGCCGCTGAAGAACCCCCAGGTGATCAGCGCCAGGGTGATCACGGCCAGCACCACACGCACGGTCAAGGCGGTGACGAGGCGATTGGAGTGGCCCTCGTCCTTGACCAGGAAGAACAAGCCACTGAACAGGCTCACAACGGTAGCGATCAGCATCAGGGCAATGGCGGCTTTGAGCATGGTCAGGCTCCAGGGCTCTTATTTTGAGGGGCGGGCAATGAGATTCAGTATAGCCAGCGCAGCATCGACCTTCGTGGTAACGCCATGAAACGCTTTCGCCCCGGGATTGCGCCGACGTTGGTGGTGCTGGTGTTGCTGCCGCTGATGGTGTTCCTGGGTTTTTGGCAAGTGTCCCGTGGCCAGGAAAAACAGGCGCTGCTCCAGAGCTACGCCGAGCGTCGGGCGGCGCAGCCCATCAGCGTTGTGCAACTGGAGACAGTGGCGGATCCGGCCTTTCGCCGGGTGCAGTTGCGCGGGCAGTTCGACGCCGGGCACAGCGTGCTGCTGGATAACCGCATGCGCGACGGCAAGGCGGGCGTCGAGTTGTTGCAACCCTTTCATGACCAGGCCAGCGGCCAGTGGCTGCTGCTCAATCGCGGCTGGCTACCGTGGCCGGATCGGCGCACGCCGCCAGCCTTCACCACCCCCGACCAGCCTTTGAATATCAACGCCTGGGTATATGTCGCCCCGGGCGAGACGTTTCAGTTGCATGCCGACCCGGCAGCCGCGCAATGGCCGCGCCTGTTGACGGTGTTGCACCCGCAGGTGTTGTGGGCCGAGCTGGAGCGTAGCGGGTTTGCCTTTGAGCTGCGGGCCGAAGCGGGCCCCGCGACCTATGAAACCCAGTGGCCGGTAGTGGCCATGGGGCCGGAAAAACACCTGGGGTATGCCGTGCAGTGGTTCGCCATGGCGCTGGCGCTGCTGGGCCTTTACCTCTACCTCGGCTGGCACAACGCAAGGGAGAAGCACCATGGGAGCGGCCATGAATCCACTCAACATGTCTGACACGCCGGCGGCGCCCAATCGCAGCAAGGGGCGCTGGCAACTGATCCTGATCCTGCTGATGGTGATCGGCCCGATGGTGCTGGCGACCCTGATGTACAAGTTGCAGTTCTGGGTGCCTGAGAGCCGCAGTGACCATGGCGAGATGATCGGTAATGGCCAGACCCGCGCCGATATCGGCGTGCAGGCCGACGAGGACCGCTGGCAATTGCTGGTCACCGCGCCTGCGGCCTGCGCCGCCGATTGCCGGCAGTTGGTCTACCTCGCGCGCCAGCTGCAGATCGGCCTGGGGCGTGATGCGTCCCGTGCCAGCCATGCCCTGGCCAGTGCGCAGCCGGTCAGTGCCGAGTACGAGGCCAAGCTCAAAGCCGAATACCCGCAATTGCAGCGCTTGCCCCTGGACCTGCCGACCTTCAAGCAAAACGCTGCTGCGCCCGGCGATGCCCAACTGTGGATCGTCGACCCCCACGGCAACCTGGTGCTGCGCTACGACGCCCGGGTCAAGGGCAAGGACCTGCTCAACGACCTGCGCCACCTGCTGAAACTGTCGAATATCGGATAAGGGCATCGTCATGGCCAAACCTGGATTTCGCCTCGCGCTGTTTGCCACCCTGCTGGCGCTGATTGTGGTGCTTTTGGGCGCCTACACGCGCCTGACCCATGCCGGCCTCGGTTGCCCGGACTGGCCGGGTTGCTATGGCTTTATCAGCGTGCCGAAAAGCGAGGCCCAACTGGCCCATGCCGAGTTGCACTTCCCCGACGCGCCGGTGGAGGCCGACAAGGGCTGGAACGAGATGATCCATCGTTATGCGGCGGGCGCCCTGGGGCTGTTGATCGCGCTGTTGGCCACCCGCGCCTGGACCCATCGGCGGCATCCGGGGCAACCCTTGAAGCTGCCGTTGTTCCTGCTGGCGGTGGTGTTTGCCCAGGCGGCCTTTGGCATGTGGACGGTGACCCTCAAGCTGTGGCCGCAGGTGGTCACCGGGCATTTGCTGGGGGGCTTTGCCACCTTGAGCCTGTTGTTTCTGCTGACCCTGCGTCTGTCCGGGGTCTTGCCGGCGCTGATCGTGCCCCGGCGCTTGCAGTATTGGGCCACGGCCGGTCTGGTGCTGGTGATCGGGCAGATTGCCCTGGGTGGCTGGGTCAGTTCCAACTATGCGGCGGTGGCCTGTATCGACTTGCCGACCTGCCATGGCGAGTGGTGGCCGGCGGCGGACTTTGCCAATGGCTTCCACCTGACCCAGCATATCGGCCCCAACTACCTGGGCGGGCAACTGGACAGTGATGCACGCACGGCGATTCACCTGACCCATCGCCTGGGCGCGCTGGTGGTGACTGTGGCGCTGCTGGGCCTGGCCTGGCAGCTCAAGGCGGTGGGCATGACCCGCCTGGCGGGCCTGCTGCTGGCCGCCCTGGCCGTGCAGATCGGCCTGGGCTTGAGCAATGTGTACTTTCATTTGCCGCTGCCGGTGGCGGTCGCCCATAACGCCGGCGGTGCAGCCTTGTTGCTGACCCTGGTGCTGGTCAATTACCACGCCCGTACCAGCCTGGTGCGGGTCCGTCATCAGGTGCCGTTCGGTTGGCGCTTCAGCCCGCGCAAACACGTCTCGGGCCTGATCACCCTTAAAGGAGAGATGCCATGGCGACCTTGATTGGCGCACGTCACAGCCAGGCGATCTGGCGCGACTACCTGGAGCTGACCAAGCCCAAGGTGGTAGTGCTGATGCTGATCACCTCGCTGGTGGGCATGTTTCTCGCCACCCGCGCCGGGGTGCCGTGGCCGGTGCTGATCTTCGGCAACCTGGGGATTGCCCTGTGTGCCGGCGGCGCGGCGGCGGTCAACCATGTGGTGGACCGGCGCATCGACGCACTGATGGCGCGCACTCACAAGCGGCCGCTGGCTGAAGGCCGGGTTTCCCCGGCCGCCGCGCTGATATTTGCCCTGGTGCTGGCAGTGGCCGGGCTGGGCCTGTTGCTGGCGTTTACCAACCCCTTGGCGGCCTGGCTGACCCTGGCCTCGCTGCTGGGCTATGCGGTGATCTACACCGGCTTTCTCAAGCGGGCGACGCCGCAGAACATCGTGATCGGCGGCCTGGCCGGCGCGGCGCCACCGTTGCTCGGCTGGGTGGCGGTCACCGGGCATGTGAGTGCCGAACCGTTGCTGCTGGTGCTGATTATCTTTGCCTGGACCCCGCCACACTTCTGGGCCCTGGCCATCCATCGCAAGGAGGAATATGCCAAGGCCGATATCCCGATGCTGCCGGTAACCCACGGCGAGCACTACACCAAGGTGCATATCCTGCTCTATACCTTCGCGCTGCTGGCGGTGAGCCTGATGCCCTATGTGATCCACATGAGCGGGCTGTTGTACCTGGGTTGTGCGCTGGTTTTGGGCGCACGCTTTCTGCAATGGGCCTGGGTGCTGTACCGTGGCAGTCGGCCGCACGCGGCGATCAATACCTTCAAGTACTCTATCTGGTACCTGTTTTTGCTATTTATCGCCCTGCTCGTAGACCACTACTTATTGTTGAACCTATGACTCGAACTCAAAAAACTGTCTTTATCCTGGTGGCCCTGGTGGCGTTGATCATGGGCCTGACCGTCAACAAAGTCCTGTCTGGCAAAGGCCAGGGCGACCCTACGGCGTTGGTCGACGCAGGGATTATCCTGCTGCCGCAAAGCCGCCAGCTGCCGCCTGTGACCATGACCAACCAGGACGGCCAGCCGGTGCTGGTCAATGAGTTGAAGGGCAAGTGGAGCGTGCTGTTCTTTGGCTACACCTTCTGCCCGGACATCTGCCCGACCACCCTCGCCCAACTGCGGCAGATCAAGAGCGAGCTGCCCAAGGACGTGGTGGATAAGCTGCAGGTGATCCTGGTCAGCGTTGACCCGCACCGCGATACCCCGACGCAGCTCAAGCAGTACCTGAGCTACTTCGATCCGCAATTTGCAGGCCTGACCGGGGCGAATGTGGAGGATGTGCAGAAGGTCTCGAATGCGGTGAGCATTCCGTTTATCCCGGCGGATACCAGCAAGCCGAACTACACCGTCGACCACAGCGGCAACCTGGCGTTGATCGGGCCGGATGGTACCCAGCGTGGGTTTATCCGTGCGCCGTTGAATAACCAGAAGCTGGTGGCGCAGTTGCCGGGGTTGTTGCAGCGCAACTAGCTGACAACACCGATCAAGTGTGGGAGCTGGTTTGCCTGCGATAGCGTCAGGTCAGCCAGCCTCTTGGTTGCTGACCCACCGTTATCGCAGGCAAGCCAGCTCCCACACTTTGCTTTGCTCGGCTTCAGAGAGCGTATTTCAGATCAGAACGCCGGCAGGATCGCGCCTTTGTACTTCTCGTTGATGAACTTCTTCACTTCTGGAGTGTGCAGGGCCTTGACCAGCTTCTGCACCGCGTCCGAATCCTTGTTGTCCTCGCGGGTTACCAGGATGTTGACGTAAGGCGAGTCGTTGCCTTCGATCGCCAGGGCATCCTTGGACGGGTCCAGCTTGGCTTCCAGGGCGTAGTTGGTGTTGATCAGCGCCAGGTCAACCTGGGTCAGCACGCGCGGCAGGGTGGCGGCTTCCAGTTCGCGGAATTTCAGGCCTTTTTCGTTGCCGGTGATGTCCTTGATGGTCGACAGGATATCGGTCGGGTTCTTCAAGCTGATCAGGCCCTTGTTGGCCAGCAGCAGCAACGCACGGCCGCCGTTGGTGGCGTCGTTGGGGATCACCACGTTGGCGCCGTTCGGCAGCTCGGCCAGGGTCTTGTACTTGCTGGAGTAGGCGCCCAGTGGCTCCAGGTGCACGCCGGCCACGCTCACCAGGTGGGTGCCCTTGGCCTTGTTGAACTCATCCAGGTACGGCTGGTGCTGGAAGAAGTTGGCGTCCAGGCGCTTCTCGGCCACTTGTACGTTCGGCTGCACGTAGTCGGTGAACACCTTGACCTTCAAGTCCACGCCTTGCGCGGCCAGGGCCGGCTTCACGAACTCAAGGATCTCAGCGTGCGGCACCGGTGTGGCGGCGACCGTCAGGGTCTCGGCGGCATGGGCGGAAAACGCGGCAACCGCGGCGAAAGCAACCAGTAGTTTTTTCATCCAACAAGCTCCTTGTTCGGGCATTTGCCGGCGGTGGCCGGCCATGGCCGTTATTTTCGAGAATAGTGGGTCACCAGCTTATCGCCGATGGTTTGCAGAATCTGCACCAGCACAATCAACATCACCACGGTGACGATCATCACGTCATCCTGGAAGCGCTGGTACCCATAACGGATCGCCAGGTCACCCAGGCCACCAGCACCCACCACACCCGCCATGGCGGTGTAGCCCACCAGGGCAATGGCGGTCACGGTGATTGCCGCAATGATGCCGGGTTTGGCCTCGGGCAGCAGCGCCTTGGTGATGATCTGCCGCGTGGTCGCGCCCATGGCCTGGGTCGCCTCGATAATGCCGCGATCGACCTCGCGCAGGGCGGTTTCCACCAGCCGTGCGAAGAACGTCGAAGCGCCGACTACCAGCGGTGGAATCGCGCCGGCCACGCCCAGCGAAGTGCCCGTGAGAAACACGGTCGTCGGGATCATCACAATCAGCAGAATGATAAACGGCAGAGAACGGATGGCGTTGACCACGAAGGCCAGGGCGGCATAGGTGGCTTTTTGCTCCAGCAACTGGCGTGGGCTGAACAGAAACAGCAGGATGCCCAATGGCAGGCCCACCAACACAGTGAAAAACAACGAAGTGCCGAGCATCAGCAGGGTGTCGTTGGTGGCCACCCAGATATCGGCCCAGTCGACGTTGTCGAAATAATGCAGTAGCACGTCCATTAACGCAGGACCTCCATGTGCACATCGGCGGCGGTAAAGCGCGCGAATGCCGCTTCCATGTCACCGCCGGTGATGGCCAGGGTCAGTTGCCCGTAAGGGGTATCTTTGATGTGGTCGATGCGACCGGCGAGGATGCTGTAGTCCACACCCGTTTCGCGGGCGACGGTGCCCAGCAGGGGCGCGTAGGTCGCTTCGCCCTGGAACGTCAGGCGCACGATGCGGCCTGGTACATGGGCGAATACATCGCGCTGCTCGCCTTCATCAACCTGCTCGGCTTCCTGCACAAAACGCTTGGTGGTCGGGTGCGTGGGGTGCAGGAACACCTGGGCCACCGGACCCTGCTCGACAATCACCCCGGCATCCATCACCGCGACCTGGTCGCAGACACGGCGGATCACGTCCATTTCATGGGTGATCAACACGATGGTCAGCTTCAGCTCGCGGTTGATCTCGGCCAGCAATTGCAGGACCGAGGCGGTGGTCTGTGGGTCGAGGGCACTGGTGGCTTCGTCGCACAGCAGGATTTTCGGCTTGGTGGCCAGGGCGCGGGCGATGCCGACGCGCTGTTTCTGGCCGCCGGACAACTGCGCCGGGTACTTCTTGGCGTGGTCGGACAGGCCGACCCGGTCCAGCAGTTCGGCCACGCGCGCATCGATCTCGCGGCGCGACAGTTCGCCCGCCAGGGTCAGTGGCAGCGCCACGTTGTCGGCGACGGTCTTGGAGGCCAGCAGGTTGAAGTGCTGGAAGATCATCCCGACCTGCTGCCGGAAACGGCGCAGGCCGTTGGCATCCAGGGCGGTGACGTCTTCGTCATCGACCGTGATCTGGCCGCCCGAAGGCTCTTCCAGGCGATTGATCAGGCGCAGCAGGGTACTTTTTCCTGCACCGGAGTGGCCGATCAGGCCAAACACCTGGCCGTTCTCGACACGCAGGCTGGTGGGGTGCAGTGCGGGGATATCCTTGCCGGCGACCCGGTAGGTTTTATGGACGTTATGAAACTCGATCACGTAGCGAACCTTGTGGGGCGCATTGAAAAGGGATCAGCGGTTAGCCGGGCGCGCATTTTAGCCTGTCCGTATAGTGTTTCTTAGCATTTATTTCGTATTCAACCAGCGATTTGGCAATAACGCGATCAAAGGTCATAAAAAAGGAACGGTAAAAAAACCCATCAGTCACTACATAAGCAACTCGACTTCCCGGGTGCCGTGCCCGGGGTTTTGCTCAAACGGGCCAGGGATCGCCCTGGACTACGCAAACGAGGAGTTTTGACTGATGAGCACCAAGAAACCCGTCGCGCCACCCAAGAGCGCGCTTGCAGGCACCGACACCCTGGACCGTGGCAACACCAATGCCAAGCTGCACAGTCTGGAAAAATTCCGTTCCGACGCCACTGGTCAGGCGCTGCGCACCAACCAGGGGGTGAAAGTCTCCGATAACCAGAACAGCTTGAAGGTCGGCGCTCGCGGCCCTTCGCTGCTGGAAGATTTCATCATGCGTGAAAAGATCACGCACTTTGACCATGAGCGTATCCCGGAGCGCATCGTGCATGCCCGCGGTGTGGGGGCCCATGGTTACTTTCAGTCCTACGAGAACCATTCAGCACTGACCAAGGCCGGCTTCCTACGGGATCCCGGGCATAAAACCCCGGTATTCGTGCGATTTTCCACGGTACAAGGGCCACGCGGCTCAGGTGATACCGTGCGTGATGTGCGCGGCTTTGCGGTGAAGTTCTACACCGAAGAGGGCAACTTCGACCTGGTTGGCAACAATATGCCGGTGTTTTTTATCCAGGACGCCATCAAGTTCCCGGACTTTGTGCACGCGGTAAAACCCGAGCCCCATAACGAAATGCCCACGGGCGGTTCGGCCCACGATACGTTCTGGGACTTTGTGTCGCTGGTGCCGGAGTCGGCGCATATGGTGATCTGGGCCATGTCCGATCGGGCGATCCCGAAAAGCCTGCGTAGCATGCAGGGGTTTGGTGTGCACACCTTTCGTTTGATCAATGCCAAAGGGGTGTCCAACTTCGTCAAGTTTCATTGGCGCCCTACGGTGGGCACCTGCTCGCTGGTGTGGGATGAGGCGCAAAAACTGGCAGGCAAGGATACCGACTTCCACCGGCGTGACCTGTGGGAGGCCATCGAGGGTGGTGACTATCCCGAATGGGAGTTGGGGGTGCAGGTCATTCCCGAAGAAAACGAGCATAAGTTCGACTTCGACCTCCTTGACCCGACCAAGCTGATCCCTGAAGAGCTGGTGCCGATCATGCCGCTGGGCAAGATGGTGCTCAATCGCAACCCGGACAACTACTTTGCCGAGACCGAGCAAGTAGCCTTCTGCCCAGGGCATATCGTGCCGGGTATCGACTTTTCCAATGATCCGCTGCTGCAAGGTCGCCTGTTTTCCTACACCGACACGCAGATCAGCCGTCTAGGTGGCCCGAACTTTCATGAGTTGCCGATCAATCGGCCAGTAGTGCCGTTCCATAACGGCCAGCGTGATGCGATGCACCGCTCGACCATCGACAAGGGGCGTGCGTCCTATGAGCCCAACTCGATTGATGGCGGCTGGCCCAAGGAAACCCCGCCGGCAGCGCAGGATGGCGGTTTTGAAAGCTATCCAGAGCGCGTCGATGCGCACAAGGTCCGCCAGCGCAGCGAGTCGTTCGGCGATCACTTTTCCCAGGCGCGCCTGTTCTTCAACAGCATGAGCCCGCACGAGCAGGAGCACATCATCGCGGCCTACAGCTTTGAGCTGGGCAAGGTCGAGCGTGAGTTTATCCGGGCGTGCCAGGTCAATGAGATCCTGGCCAATATCGATCTGGGGCTGGCCAAGCGCGTGGCGCAGAACCTCGGCCTGCCGGCGCCGAAAAAAGGCACCGTGGCAGTGCGCAAGACCGCGCCAGAACGCTCGCCGGCCTTGAGCCAGGCCAATCTGCTGTCGGGGGATATCAAGACGCGCAAGGTGGCGATTCTGGCGGCCAATGGTGTGGATGGGGCAGCCATCGCCGCGTTGCAAAAGGCGCTGGCCAAGGAAGGCGCCCATGCCAAGCTGCTGGGGCCGACCTCGGCGCCAGTAACCACGGCCGATGGCAAGCACCTGGCGGTGGATGCCTCGATGGAAGGCTTGCCGTCGGTGGCGTTCGACGCGGTGTTTGTGCCGGGTGGGGCGAAGTCGATCCAGGCCTTGAGTAGCGATGGCGTGGCGTTGCATTACCTGCTGGAGGCCTACAAGCATTTGAAGGCGATTGCCTTGGCCGGTGAGGCGAAGCAGTTGCTGGCGGTGTTGAAGCTGGAGGCGGATGCGGGCTTGATTGTGGGCGGGGATGCCAAGGCGTTGAAGGCGTTTATTGCGGCAATTGCCCAGCATCGGGTGTGGGAGCGCGAGCCTCGGGCCAAGGCGGTTCCGGCTTAAGTCATTGGTTGTTTGTCAGGCAGCCATCGCGGGCAAGCCCGCTCCCACACTTGAATGTATTCACCGTGCAAAATGTGGGAGCGGGCTTGCTCGCGATGGGGTCAGTCCGCCTTACGCGGAATCAGCACCACCTGCGCCGGTATGTGTTTGAGAATCTGCCGGTGAATCTTCAAGTCATATCCTGCATCAATCCGCTTCACCCGCTTGCTCAACAGCGTGTTCAGCCAGGGGTAATCCTCGGTGCGCGGCACCTGGAGGCTCACATCACACTGGTAATTCACCACATCGGTGGCGATGGCATCCAGTTGATGGCGCAATTGCTGGATATCCGTGAGGTTCAGCGCAACCGTGGTGCTCTCGGCGGTGGGGTCGATGACCTTGGCCGGTGGCTTGGCTTCGGCGGCTTTGAGGGCGGCCTCGGCTTTATCCAGCTCAGCCTTGCGGGCGTGGGCGATGGCGCTGTTGACCCCGCCGGTCAGCGCCGGAGCCTTGGGCATCAAGGCCCGGGCGCGGCTCAGGGCTGTGGCGGCGGCGTTGACATCACCTTTTTGCAGGACGATCTGGCTACGCTGCAGATAGGCTTCGGCCAGTTGGCGCTGGTAAGACTCCAGCGTTGCATCGTCAGGCGACTGGGCCTGCAACGCAGCGAGTTGGTCTTCGGCGGTGGCCAGCTCACTGCTGGCCAGGTTTTGTTCCAGCTGTGCAATGGCCGCAGCGCGCGCGTCCGGCGCCTCGGGGGCAGCGGGCGGGGTGCTTTGGCAGGCGCCCAGCAGCAGGGAAAATGCGGCAAGGAGCAGATAACGGGAGGTGAACGGCTTCATTCCTGCGACTCTCTAATTGCGCAAAAAGCGAGCAAGTCTACACCCCTCGACGGGGCAGGACAAAACTCAGCAGAAACAGTGCGGCGGCCGTGACCACAATCGACGGCCCGGCCGGGGTGTCCTTGAACCAGGACAGCGCCAGGCCACCACACACGGCGAGCATCCCCAGCAAACTGGCGCCAATCGCCATCTGTTCCGGCGAGCGTGCATGACGCTGGGCGGCGGCAGCGGGGATGATCAATAGCGACGTGATCAACAATACGCCGACAATCTTCATTGCGACAGCAATCACCACCGCGATCAGCAACATCAGGGTCATGCGCAGTGCGGGTACGGGCAAGCCTTCGACGGTGGCCAGTTGTTCGTGGACGGTAATGGCCAGCAGCGGGCGCCATAGGGCCACCAGCAGGATCAATACCGCCGCGCTGCCGCCGAGAATCCAGGCCAGGTCCGTAGGGCTGATCGCCAGCAGGTCGCCGAACAGATAGGCCATCAGGTCGATGCGCACTTCATGCATAAAGCTCAGCACCACCAGGCCCAGGGACAGGGTGCTTGGCGCAAGGATCCCCAGCAGGGTGTCCGAGGCCAGGGGCTGGCGCTGTTGCAGGGTCACCAGCAGCACCGCCAGCAGCAGGCAGCCGACGGTTACGGCGATGGTCGGGCTGACGTCCAGCAAAAAGCCCAGGGCCACGCCGAGCAGGGCCGCGTGGGACAAGGTATCGCCAAAGTAGGCCATGCGCCGCCAGACCACGAACGAACCCAACGGGCCCGCCACCAGCGCCAGAGCCAAGCCTGCAAGCAGGGCGTAGAGCAGAAAGTCAGCCATGCTTGCAGCCATCTCCATGGACGTGGGTATGAGGGGCGACCGGATCGGCGACTACCGCGCCATGTAGGTCATGGGCGTGGTCGTGATGGTGGTGGTAGATCGCCAGGCTCTGGGCATTCTTGCCGAACAGCTCGACAAAGGCCGGGTCGCCGCTGACCTGCTCCGGGTGGCCGGAACAGCAGACGTGGCGATTGAGGCATACCACCTGGTCGGTGGTGCTCATTACCAGATGCAAGTCGTGGGACACCATCAGCACGCCGCAGCCATGCCGGTCGCGCAGGCGGGTGATCAGGCTGTAGAGCTCGGCCTGGCCGGCCACGTCGACGCCTTGCACCGGCTCATCGAGCACCAGCAACTCGGGTTCGCGCAGCAGGGCACGGGCCAGCAGCACGCGCTGCATTTCGCCGCCGGAGATGCTTTGTACCGGGCTGTCGATCACCTGCTCGGCGCCGACTTCCTTGAGCGCGGCCAGGGCGCGGGCGCGGTCCACGCCAGGCACCAGGCGCAGGAAGCGCAGCACCGACAGTGGCAAGGTCGGATCGACGTGCAGTTTTTGCGGCATGTAGCCGATGCGCAGCCTGGGCTTGCGCCAGACACGGCCGCTGTCGGGCTTGAGCAGGCCGAGTACGGCACGCACCAGGGTGGTCTTGCCCGCGCCGTTGGGGCCGATCAGGGTGACGATCTGCCCCGGCTCGACGCTCAGGTCAATGTTGTCCAGCACGTTCTGGCCGGCGAACGTGACGCCGACCTGTTCCAGGCGGATTAGCGCAGTGCTCATCAAGACCCCTGGCAGCCCGAGCAGATGCCGACCACTTCGACGGTCTGCCCTTCGACCTGGAAGCCGACATCGCTGGCACTCTTGATAATCGCGTCGCTGATGCTTTTTTGTTCAAGCTCGATGGCGGCGTGGCATTCGCGGCAGATCAGGAACTGGCCCTGGTGCGCATGTTCCGGGTGGTTGCAGCCGACAAAGGCGTTGAGCGAGGCGATGCGGTGCACCAGGCCGTTTTCCAGCAGGAAGTCCAGCGCACGGTACACCGTGGGCGGCGCGGCGCGGCGGCCGTCCTGCTCGCTGAGCACGCCGAGAATGTCGTAGGCGCCCAGCGGCTTGTGGCTCTGCCACACCAGTTCCAGCACCCGCCGGCGCAGGGCAGTCAGGCGCAGGCCTTGGCGTGCGCACAGGGCGTCGGCCTCTGACAGTGCGTTGTGCACGCAGTGAGAGTGGTCATGGGGGCGGCTGGCAAGCGGTGTTTTAGGCATGAGCGGCGACAGATATTTGTGAGAGACGTTATTATGTTACCCGTTCCTGCTGACTTGAGTGCTCATCGTGTCCCGACTTTTTGCCGTTTTTGTCGTATTTGTCACCAGTTTATTGATGGCCGGGGCTGCCCAGGCCGAGGTTCGGGTGCTCACCAGCATCAAACCGTTACAGCTGATTGCCGCTGCGGTGCAGGACGGCGTGGCGATTCCAGAGGTGCTGTTGCCACCGGGCGCCTCGCCGCATAACTACGCATTGCGCCCATCCGACGTACGGCGTGTGCAATCGGTGGACCTGCTGTATTGGATCGGCCCGGACATGGAAGGCTTCCTGCCACGGGTCCTCAAGGGGCGCGGCTTGCCGACGGTGGCGGTGCAGGAGCTGCCGGGCCTGAAACTGCGGTATTTCGCCGAAGATAAGCACGCCCATGGCGAAGAAACCGACGACCATGATCACGACCATCGCCCCGGAAGCCTGGATGCCCACTTGTGGCTGTCGCCGCTGAATGCGCGGGTGATCGCCAGCAAAATGGCGGCGGACTTGAGCGCCGCAGACCCCGCCAATGCGGCGCGTTACCAGAGCAACCTGCAAGCCTTCGAGGCGCGCCTGGATGCCTTGGACCTGCGTTTGAAGGCGCGCCTGGCGGGGATCGCCGGCAAGCCTTACTTCGTGTTCCATGAAGCCTTCGACTACTTTGAACAGGCTTACGGCCTCAAGCACACCGGTGTGTTCAGCGTGGCCGCCGAGGTGCAACCGGGGGCCCAGCATGTGGCCGCGATGCGCACGCGCCTGCAGGAAGTGGGCAAGACCTGTGTGTTCAGCGAACCCCCCTTGCGCCCGCGCCTGGCCGAGACCCTGGTGGCCGGCCTGCCGGTGAAACTGGCGGAACTGGATGCCCTGGGCGGCTACACCCCGGCCACGGGCCAGGGGTATGAGCAGTTGCTGGAGAAGCTGGGCAATGATTTGGCAGGGTGCCTGGAGTCACTGTAACAGGCGACATAGAACCCCTGTGGGAGCGGGCTTGCCCGCGATGAGGGTGTGTCAGTCACCTTAATGAGCGCCTGATACACCGCTATCGCGGGCAAGCCCGCTCCCACACAAGCCCGCTCCCACAGCGTCAGAGGGCAAGCGGCAGTTGCAGAGTGACCTGCTGGCGCTGCTCCAGCAGCTGTTGAAGCTCTACCGGATCGTGGATCAACACGTCCTGCCCCGCAAACGTCTGCGCCGCAATCAGCCGTGACAGCCAGAACCGCACACACGCCACGCGCAACATCGTCGGCCACAGCTCGGCTTCCTTGGTGCTGAACGGGCGCAGTGCCGCGTAGGCGCCCAGCAGTGCGCGGGCGCGGTGGCCGTCGATCACCCCGGCGGCGTCCGAGCACCAGTCATTCAGGGCAATCGCTACGTCGTACAGCATCGGCCCGGAACACGCGTTGTAGAAGTCGATCAACCCGGTCAGGTGGGTGCCTTCAAACATGGCGTTGTCGCGGAACAGGTCGGCGTGGATATTGGCCTGTGGCAGCGTGAGGATCTGCCCTTTGTGCTGCCGGATTTCATCCAGTGCCAGTTGCAACAACTGCTGTTGGTGGGCGTCGAGGTGCGAAATCAGCTGTGCGCCCTCGTCGAGCATCCAGTCCAGCCCGCGATCGGTCTTGCGCTCCAGCACCTTGTCGCCCTGGGTGGCCAGGTGCAAGTGGCCGAGCAACTCGCCCACTTGTACACAATGCTGGGCGTTGGCGTCCTGGATATGCTTGCCCGCCAGGCGCGGTTGCAGCAGCGCCGGCTTGCCCGCCAATTCGCGTAGGGCCACGCCATCGGTGGTGCGCAGGGCGTAAGGCACAGGCAGGTCGGCGTCGTGGAGCACATCGAGCAGTTCGATGAAGAACGGCATTTCCTGCACAGGGCCGCGCTCAACCAGGGTCAGGACGAATTCGCCCTGTTCCAGGCTGATAAAGAAGTTGGTGTTTTCGCTACCAGCGGCAATCCCCTGGAAATCGAGCAGGCGGCCGAGCCCATAAGGGGCGAGAAAGGTTTCCAGCTCGGGCCGAGCCAGGGGGGTGAACACAGACATGGTTAAAACTGCCAGTACGGGCGCCACAGGCCGCAGCGCCGATTAAAATTAAGAAATCATTTCCATTCAAAGATCTTCCATGACGGGATCAGCATATCCGGCTGGTCCGAGCGGATGAAGTTCGCATCGGTTCCGTCCGCGCGTACCAGGAAATACGGGGGCGCGCCTTTGGGCGTTACCTTGATGGCATACAGAAAGCCGTTTTGGCGGTATTCCTGGATGGTCTTGTCGCCTTCCGTGCGAATGGTAACTTGCGGGTCGCCCGAAGGAGCATCGTCTGCCGCCATGGCAGCCATCGGAGCGAGTGCAATCAAGCTGGTCAACAGCAGGCGATTGAATGTACGCATGATAACCTTGTCCCTTTGTTGTCATTGGTCCGGCTATTCTAGCGCCTGACCCGCCGAAAAGGTTGATCCTGCTCATGAGCCAAGCCCCCCTCGTCCTGGTGGACGGTTCTTCATATCTGTACCGCGCCTTCCATGCGCTGCCGCCGCTGACCACCTCCCAAGGCCTGCCGACCGGTGCGGTCAAGGGCGTGTTGAACATGCTCAAAAGCCTGCGCAAGCAGTACCCGGACAGCCCGTTCGCGGTGGTGTTCGATGCCAAGGGTGGGACATTTCGCGATGACATGTACGCCGAATACAAGGCCAACCGCCCGAGCATGCCCGATGACATGCGCGTGCAGATCGAGCCGCTGCACCAGAGCGTAATTGCCCTGGGCTTCCCGCTGCTGTGCGTCGAAGGCGTTGAAGCCGACGACGTGATCGGCACCCTGGCCCGCAGCAGCGCGGCTGCCGACCGCCCGGTGGTGATTTCCACGGGTGACAAGGACATGGCGCAATTGGTCGACGGGCACATTACCCTGGTCAACACCATGACCGGTAGCGCCATGGACATCGACGGCGTAAAGGAGAAATTTGGGGTCGCTCCCGAGCAGATCATCGACTATCTGGCACTGATGGGCGATTCCTCCGACAACATCCCGGGTGTTCCTGGTATCGGTCCTAAGACCGCTTCGGGACTGCTGGTCGGGGTGAACGGCGGTTTGAAAGAGCTCTACGAGCAGCTCGATATTGTCCCGACCCTGCCGATCCGTGGGGCCAAGACCCTGCCGGCCAAGCTGGAAGAGCACAAGGAGATGGCGTTCCTGTCCTACCAGTTGGCGACCATCAAGGTCGATGTGCCATTGGCTGTCGGCCTGGACGATTTGCACCTGATCGAGCCGGATCGCGAGAAGTTGCTTGAGCTGTACACCCTGCTGGAGTTCAAGAGCTGGATCGATGAGATTCAGCGCGACGCCAAGCGGGTCGAACTCAAGGCCGCCGCTGACGTTGCGCCGGCCCAGGTTGCAGTTGAGGCCCAAGCGCCTGTGGCCCCGGTCCAGGCGCAGTACGAGACCATCCTCGATCAGGCCCGTTTTGACGTCTGGCTGAAAAAACTCAATGACGCGAAATTGTTTGCCTTCGATACCGAAACCACCGGTATCGATGCCCAGCAGGCGCAACTGGTGGGGGTTTCGTTTGCCGTGCAGGCCAATGAAGCGGCCTACATCCCGCTGACCCATTCCTACATCGGCGTGCCTGAGCAACTGGATCGCGATACGGTGTTGTTGGCGCTCAAGCCACTGCTGGAGGACCCGAACAAGCTCAAGGTCGGCCAGCACGCCAAATTCGACATGAACATCCTGGCCAATTGCGCCATCGGCGGCGACCCGGCGCACGGCATCACCGTGCGCGGCATCGCCTTCGACACCATGCTCGAATCCTACGTGCTGAACTCCACGGCGACCCGCCACGACATGGACAGCCTGGCGAAGAAGTACCTGGAGCATGACACCGTCAGTTTCCAGGACATCGCTGGTAAAGGCGCCAAGCAGCTGACCTTCGACCAGATTGCCTTGGAACAGGCCGGCCCCTACGCCGCCGAAGATGCCGATGTGACCCTGCGCCTGCACCTGGCGCTGTATGAGCAACTCAGCGCCTTGCCGAGCCTGGCCAGCGTGCTGACGGATATCGAGATGCCATTGGTGCCGGTACTGGCGCGGATCGAGCGCCAGGGAGCCCTGGTGGATGCCGCGTTGCTTGGCGTGCAGAGCATCGAGCTGGGCAACAAGATGGTGGAACTGGAGCGCCAGGCGTATGAGATCGCCGGCGAAGAGTTCAACCTCGGTTCACCCAAGCAACTGGGGGCGATCCTCTACGAAAAACTCGGGCTGCCGGTGTTGAAGAAGACCGGCAAGGGCCAGGCCTCTACCGCCGAGGAAGTGCTGGCCAAGTTGGCCGAGGATGACTACCCGCTGCCCAAGGTGCTGATGCAGTACCGCAGCATGAGCAAACTCAAAAGCACCTACACCGACCGTTTGCCCGAGCAGATCAACCCGCGTACCGGGCGTATCCACACCTCTTATCACCAGGCCGTGGCCGCCACCGGGCGCTTGTCGTCCAGTGATCCGAACCTGCAGAACATCCCGGTGCGCACCGCCGAAGGCCGGCGGATCCGCCAGGCATTCGTCGCGCCCAAGGGCTACAAACTGCTGGCGGCGGACTATTCGCAGATCGAACTGCGGATCATGGCGCACCTGTCCAAGGACGAGGGCTTGCTCAACGCCTTCCGCGATAACCTGGATGTGCACACGGCCACGGCGGCCGAGGTGTTCAAGGTCGAGTTGGGCGAGGTCACGTCCGACCAGCGCCGCAGCGCCAAGGCGATCAACTTCGGCCTGATCTACGGCATGGGTGCGCAGAAGCTGGGCAAGGACATTGGCGTCGATACCAAGACGGCCAAGGCCTACATCGATGTGTACTTCGCCCGCTACCCGGGGGTGCGCGAGTACATGGAACGCACCCGCGCCCAGGCATCCGACCAAGGCTATGTGGAAACCCTGTTCGGACGTCGCCTGTACTTGCCGGATATCCACTCCAACAAGCCGCAGGAGCGCGCGGGCGCAGAACGCACCGCGATCAACGCGCCGATGCAGGGCACTGCCGCCGATATCATCAAGAAGGCCATGGTCAAGGTCGACAACTGGCTGACGGAGTCGGGGCTCGACGCCAAAGTCATCCTGCAGGTGCACGATGAATTGGTACTGGAGGTCCGCGAAGACCTGGTGGCTGAGGTCCGCGAGAAAATTCGCGAGCACATGAGCAGTGCTGCGCAACTGGATGTGCCGTTGCTGGTGGAAGTCGGGGTGGGGGACAACTGGGACGAGGCGCACTGATCGGCTGGCATGGCTGCGGCATGACGTCGCAGCTGTGCCTGTTAGATCGGAAAGCTCCGAGGGTTATTTCCAATAGTTTTGCGCTGCGCCGGAACTTAACCCCTGAAAAGTCACTCAGAGTTACTGAATGGGTGGTGAAGCCCTTCAATGCTCCTATGTTGTGTTAAGTGTTGGCAGATATCTGGACCCCGCCCTAGCGGTCCGGAACTTGGACCCCGAACTTCCCCTCCCCATACGAAGTCCGGGGTTTTTTTTGCCCGCAGAAAAGTTACTCGGCCAGTTCTGCGCCCTTGTCCGCCAGCTCCATCCAGCCGGCCAGCACGGTATAGGCATCTTCCAGGCCCATGCGCTTGGGCGCCGAGAACAGCTGGATGGTGATTGCATCACCCCAACCTTTACGGATTTGCGCCTGCACTTTGAGCAAGGTGCCCTTGGCGGCGCCGTAGGTCAGCTTGTCGGCCTTGGTCAGCAAAATGTGCATCGGCATGCCGCTGGCGACTGCCCAATCGAGCATCAACAGGTCGAAGTCGGTCATGGGATGACGGATATCCATCATCAGGATCAGCCCTTTCAGGCTTTCGCGGCCACCCAGGTAGGCTTCCAGGTGACGCTGCCAGTGCAACTTCAATGGGATAGGGACTTTTGCGTAACCGTAGCCCGGCAGGTCGACCAGACGCCGATCATCGTCTAGCTTGAAGAAGTTGAGCAACTGTGTGCGGCCCGGGGTTTTCGAGGTGCGAGCCAGGCTGGCATGGGTCAGGGTGTTGAGCGCGCTGGACTTGCCGGCGTTGGAGCGCCCGGCGAAGGCCACTTCAAAGCCTTCGTCGTCGGGGCATTGGTCGACTTTGGCGGCGCTGAGCATGAACGTGGACTGTTGGCACAGACCGAGGATGGGGTTCTTGAGTTGCATGGGATTTCCGATGTGGGCGGTGCCGGGAATGGGTGCGGCAAGTAGTGTCGTTCCCGTTTCAGTGGCGCCAGTATATAATGCCGCAGATTTTGTGTGTGCTTTGTCCCAGCGAAGGATGAAGTTCACGGGAGCGATAGACCTTTATTGCGCATTAGAACGCAAAACGCTTCCAAACCCTGAAAAGGTCGACGTATGACCCAGTGGCTGCTAGCTGTCGGTGTCCTGTTACCACTTTACAGTGCGCAGGCTACACAGGATCCGGAAGCTGTGTACAACCGCGTTTGTGCGGCTTGTCATGCCGGGCAGTTGCCAATGGCCCCCAAGCGGGGTGACCAGGCAGCCTGGGCGCCGAGACTGGCGCAAGGCATGGATACGCTGGTGCAGCGTGTGACCCAGGGTTTCAAGGCGATGCCGCCGCGTGGTTTGTGCATGGAATGCCGTGCCGAGGATTACCAGGCCATCATCCTTTTGATGAGCGAGTAGACCCGGTCCATAACTCTATAACCTTTAGCCGTAATTGGATTAGCTGATGAACAAATTGATCGTGAGTCTGCTGTTGACCTTGGGCATCACTGGTGTTGCCCATGCTGCAGGTGACGCTACTGCTGGCCAGACAAAGGCCGCCGTATGTGGTGCCTGCCATGGACCGGATGGCAACAGCCCGGCACCCAACTTTCCAAAACTGGCGGGCCAGGGTGAGAAATACCTGACCAAGCAGATGCACGACATCAAGGACGGCAAGCGCACCGTCCTGGAAATGACCGGCTTGCTGACCAACCTCAGCGATCAGGACCTGGCGGATATCGCGGCGTACTACGCCAGCCAGGCCGGCAGTGTGGGCGCGGCAGATCCGAAACTGGTCGCCCGTGGTGAACAATTGTTCCGTGGCGGCAACCTGGAAAAAGGCCTGCCGGCTTGTACCGGTTGCCACTCCCCGGACGGTTCGGGTAACGCCGCAGCAGGCTTCCCGCACCTGGGTGGCCAGCACGCCCAGTACATCGCCAAGCAATTGACTGATTTCCGCAAGGAAGAAGCCGGTCGGGCCAACGATGGCGATGCCATGACCATGCGTACCATCGCGCGTAAGATGAGTGACGAAGACATTGCAGCGGTAGCCAGCTACATCCAAGGCTTGCACAAGTAAGGCCTGGATAAACCTGCGTTGCAAGGGCCGACATGCCGTGTAACGTTAACGCTCGATTAATCCGTTGATGCAAGCATAAAAAGGGTAGCTGCGGCTGCCCTTTTTTGTGGCTGCTACCGTTACACTAACGAACTCATGCCCGTGCCGGCCTGTCATAAAAAAGGTCGCGCGAGGCGACTTTATTTGTCCAGGAGTAAAGCATGCGTAAATTGATCCTCAGCGCCGCTCTCGTCACTGCCAGCCTGTTCGGCATGACCGCCCAAGCTGCCGATGTGCCGCTTGAAGCGGGTAAAACCTATGTTGAATTGACCAATCCAGTGCCGGTTTCCGTGCCGGGCAAGATCGAAGTCGTAGAGCTGTTCTGGTATGGCTGCCCGCATTGCTACTCTTTTGAACCCACCATCAACCCTTGGGCCGAGAAGCTGCCATCGGACGTGAACTTCAAGCGCATCCCGGCCATGTTCGGCGGCCCTTGGGATGCCCACGGCCAGATGTTCCTGACCCTGGAAGCCATGGGTGTGGAGCATAAGGTTCACGGCGCGGTGTTCGATGCGATCCAAAAACAAGGCAAGCGCCTGACCAAGCCTGAAGAAATGGCTGACTTCCTCGCCACCCAGGGCGTGGACAAGGACAAGTTCCTCACCACCTTCAACTCCTTTGCCATCAAGGGCCAGGTCAAACAGGCTAAGGACCTTGCGCAGAAGTACGGCGTGCAAGGCGTGCCAACCCTGATCGTCAACGGCAAGTACCGCTTTGACCTCGGCTCCACCGGCGGTCCTGAAGCGACCCTCAACGTTGCTGACCAGTTGATCGCCAAAGAGCGCGCAGCCAAGTAAGGGGCACGCCATGCGTCGCTGGGGTACTGAACGGGTGGTTGGCCGGCACGATCCACAGGTCAATGAACACCACCTCGCGTCCACCGGCCTGCCGGCGGACAGCCGGCTGCGCTTGTTGAGCTTCAATATCCAGGTTGGCATCAGCACCGAGAAATATCGGCATTACCTGACCCGTGGCTGGCAGCACCTGCTGCCCCACAATGGTCGGGCCGACAATCTGCAGAAGATTGGCGACCTGCTGGGTGACTTCGACCTGGTGGCCCTGCAGGAGGCCGATGGTGGCAGCCTGCGTTCGGGCTACGTCAACCAGGTCGAACACCTGGCCCAGCTCGGTGCCTTTCCCTACTGGTATCAACAACTCAATCGCAACCTCGGGCGCTTGGGCCAGCACAGCAATGGCGTACTCAGCCGCTTGAAGCCCTGGGTGATCGAAGACCATCCACTGCCGGGCCCGAAAGGGCGCGGGGCGATTCTCGTGCGGTTTGGCGAGGGCCCGGAGGCGCTGGTGGTGGTCATGATGCACCTGGCGCTGGGCGCGCGTACCCGGACCCTGCAATTGGCCTACATCCGTGAGCTGATCGGCGATTACAAACACCAGGTGCTGATGGGGGATATGAACACCCATGCCAGCGACCTGCTGCAGAACTCTCCGTTGCGCGACTTGGGGCTGCTGGCGCCGCAGGTCGAGGCTACGTTCCCCAGTTGGCGTCCGCAACGCTGCCTGGATCACATTCTGTTAAGCCCGACCCTGACGCTGGAAAGTGTGCAGGTACTGGCCCAACCCATTTCCGATCACCTGCCGGTCGCGGTAGAGATTCGTCTGCCGGGTTCGCTCACGGTGGATGCATTACCCGCGTTGAGCCCTGGCCCCCGCGGACCCCTTGCATGAGCGACGACGCCCAGCGCTGGAAAGAAAAATACCTGTTAAGCATCGAGCAACAAGACAAGCTCGAACGCCGTTGGGCTGCGCGCCTCGACTTGCTGCGCCGTGGGCTGGTGCGCAGCACGCTGGCGGCCGAAGGCACGGACCGGGCCGTGGACCAGTGCATGAAAGAGATGCGCGATGTGGTGCGCACCGATGACATGGACGCCGCGCTCGCCGCCTTGTTGCCACGCCTGGAAAAGGCCGTGCTGGACTCCGAACAACGCCGTGAGACACGGGTCGATCAGATCAGCACCGCGCTGACCGCCCTGGTGGCGCAACTGCAGGCGCTGCCCTTGCCGCGGGAAGTCAGTCGCCCGCTCAAGAGCTTTGCCAAGCAGTTGGACAGCCGCGTCGGCCAGGCGCGAGAAATTCCCCTGCTGCTCAGCGAGTTGAGCGGCCTGCAAGGGCAGGCCCTGAGCAATCTTGAGTCGAATGACGAGCCGCGCCCAGGTTTGTTGCAGCGCCTGTTTGGTGCCAAGGAGGCGGAGGCTGACGTCGCGCCGGTTGAGCCCGCCGTTTCGCCGACTGCCCGGGAGGGTCCTGCGCTGGCAGCCGCTCCTGCGCCGCAGCCAGTGCCGCAGGCGCCGGAGGAAACGCCCGAGCTGGCCCAGGCCCTGCGTGCCTTTACACCGCAAGTCCAGGCCCCGCCGCCGGCGGTGCCTGAGGCCGCACCTGCGCCGGTGCCCGTTGCACCCCGGGCGGATGTGGATGATCGCGTGGTAGCACTGCCCCAGGTTGCTGCTCCCCGCTTATCGCCGGTCGAAATGCCCACGGTTGCAGCCCAGCCCCCGGAACTGCCCGAGCCGGTCGCGGTGAGCGCTACGCCGCTGCGTGAAAGCGCGGTCGCAGTGGCGGAGGTTGTGCCTCAGGCTTTGCCGCAGGTGCCGCAACCGACCGCAATCGGCAGCCTATCGTTGCCGCCTGTGCTGGATGACGAGGCGGCTGAAGTCGATCCCGAGGCGCTGTACGCCCTGCCTGATTCCCCAGAGCCTTCCTACAGCTCAGTTGCCAAGCACATTGAAGGCACCCTGCTCGGCCTGCTGAGCGACCTCGACCTGCCCGAGCATCACCGGCCCCAGGCTGAAGCCATGCGCGAACGCCTGGCCCACGGGCTGAACTGGTACGAATTGCTACCGATCCTCGATGACCTGGCGGTATTGATGCTGGCCATCACCGATAGCGGCCAGCACGAGTTTGAAGCCTATCTCAAGCGTCTCAACGAGCGGCTGGAGGCCTTCCAGAGCAATCTGCAGGCGGCCAGCGACGGGCACGCCGACAGCCGCAGCGCCGCGCGCGAGATGGATACGCAAATCCGTGAACAGATGGATGGCCTGCAAAGCAGTGTCCAGGAAGCATCCGATCTCGATGACCTCAAGCAAGTGCTGGAAAGTCATCTTGAGGGGCTGTTGGGCGCCATGGATGAGCATCAAAAGCAGCGTGACCAGCGTGAACATGAAGTCGCTGCGCGGTTGCAGGGGCTGGCCGAGCGGGTCGTGAGCATGGAGCAGGAGGCCCAGGGTTATCGTGACCACCTTGAGGTCCAGCGCCAAAAAGCGCTGATCGACCCGCTCACCGGCTTGCCCAATCGTGCGGCCTGGAGCGAGCGCCTGGAGTATGAGGTCAATACCTGGCACCAACAGGGCAACAGCTTGTCACTGGCGATGCTGGACCTCGATCATTTCAAGCGCATCAATGACAGCTACGGCCATCTGGCGGGCGACAAGGTGCTGAAGATCATTGCCAATGTGTTGAGCAAGCACCTGCGGCCGACGGATTTCATCGCGCGCTTCGGGGGGGAGGAATTTGTGCTGCTGATGCCGGATTCGGCGCTGGGCGATGCGCTGGAGCTTGGCGAGCACCTGCGGACGGCCATTGAAGCGTGCCCGTTTCACTTCAAGGGGGAGCGGGTGACCATCACCATGTCCATCGGCATGGCGCAGTTCCAGCCCGGCGAGCGCAGCGACCTGGCACTCAAGCGCGCCGACGAAGCCTTGTACCGGGCCAAGGCGGCAGGACGCAACCAGGTACAGGCGGCCTGAAAAGTTGTTCCATTTTGTAAGCTGGCCGCTGACCGGCAAATGGTACGTTACACTGTTGCATTATTGTCTTTAGCGTACTGTCTGTTGCCATGAAATTTCTAGTTATTGCTCTTGTGTTGCTCACGCTCGGCGGCTGTGCGAGTGGGCCGCGGCTGGATACCAGCCACCCGTCGGCGAACTTCGACAATCGCGTGCAGTTTGTCGTCCTGCACTACACCGCTACCAACCTTCAAGGGTCGCTGGCGCTATTGACCAAAGGCCAGGTCAGCAGCCACTACCTGATTGGCGATGACGCCAGTGCGACCATCTATAAGCTGGTGGATGAAGGCAAGCGCGCCTGGCATGCCGGGGAAAGTGAATGGATGGGGCGTACCTGGCTCAACTCCAGCTCCATTGGTATCGAGATCGTCAACCCGGGCTACCGCGATACACCCACCGGGCGTGTCTGGTATCCGTACTCCGAAGCGCAGGTCCGCTCCCTGGTGGCCTTGCTCAAGGACATCAGCCAGCGCAACCGGATCAACCCAAAGTTCATTATCGGTCATAGCGATATTGCCCCCGGTCGCAAACTTGATCCGGGTCCACTGTTCCCGTGGAAGCGCCTGGCGGATGAAGGCCTGGGGATCTGGCCCGAGGCCCAGGCGGTCGCGCGGTATCAGGCGCAGTACGCTGCTCAGCTACCGAGCATCACCTGGTTCCAGGAAGCATTGACACGCTTGGGGTATGCCACGCCGCAGACCGGCGAGCTGGATGTGGCAACGCGGCGTGTGCTTGCCGCCTTCCAGATGCGCTTCCGGCCGGCGCTGTTCGATGGCACGCCGGATGCGCAAAGCGCAGCCATATTGCAGGCACTGAACGAGCGCAAGCGCTAGGCTACTTGCAGCTGCATCTATAACGGCAACGCCATATAGAACTGCGTGCCCTGCCCCGGCCGGGAATAGACCCCCATGCGGCCACCGTGCAACTGTACGATCTCCTTGCACAGCGCCAGCCCCAGGCCGGCGCCGCCTTTCTTGCGGCCCACCTGCACAAAAGGCTCGAAAATCCTGCCCTGCTGGCCGTAGGCGATGCCTTCGCCGTTGTCCTCGACGCTGATAATCAGCCGTTCGCCATGGCGCCGCGCCTGTAGGCGAATCTGCCCGCCGTCGCTGGTATGGCGCAGGGCATTGCCGAGTAGATTGTCGAGGACTCGTTCCAATTGCGCCTGGTCGGCATGCAGCCTGGGCAGTTGCGCTTGTGCTTCTATCACCAGGTCGATGTTTTGCGCATTCGCCAGCTCGGCAAAACGGGCGCGGGCATGTTCAAGCAGGTTGTTGATGTCGCACGGCGCCAGGGTGAGCTTTTGCAGGCCGTTCTGGTAGCGGGAAAAGTTCAGCAGGTCATTGATCAGTTGCATCAAGCGCTGCATTTCTTCGTTGACCGTGTTCAACAGGTCGGCTTCGCGGGACTCTGGGGGGAATTTCGCCCGTTCCTGGAACAGACCGAATGCCATGTGCATGCCAGTGACCGGCGTACGCAGTTCATGGGAGGCACGCAGCACGAACTCACTACGCACTCGCTCGAAGGCGCGTTGCTCGGTCACGTCATGCAGCACCATCACGGCGCCGAGAATATGCCCCTGATGGTGGCTGACGGGCGTCATGCTGTAGGTCAACAGGCGTGATTCGCCTTCGACCTCCACTTCCAGATCGTCCGGTGCACGTTCCAGGTTGCCGCCACGCAGTACCAGATGCAGTTGCTCATCCATCTCGGGGCGTTGCAGTGCTTCACCCAGGCCCTGCCCCAGGCGGGTCTCGTTCCAGCCCAACTGGCGCTGGGCGACCGGGTTGAAGTGTTCCAGGCGCCCTTGGCGGTCGATCATCAGCAAGCCGTCGTCGATACTGTCGAGCACTGCCTGCAAGCGTTGCTGGCCGGCGAGCAGTTCGTCGACATTGGTCGCCTGATGCTGGCGCAAGGCTTCGGCCATGATGCCAAAGCGCCGGGTCAACTGATTCATTTCTGCTGCCGAGGAAATCGGCAGGGTGACATCAAAGTTGCCTTGGCCGATTTTGTCGGCCGCCTTGGCCAGGGCTTCGATCGGCCCGCCAAAACGCCGGGCGATACCATGGGCGGTGATGAAGCCGATAATCAGTACCGCCAGGCCCACCAGGCCGAGCAGGCCGGCGATCCACAGGGCACGTTCGCGAGACTGGCGTTCGGTGTCATTGATGTTTTCCAGTGCGCCCTTGTGTTCGCTGATCAGCCCGTTGCGCAAGACGTTGAAACTGGCCGTGATTTTTTCGTTATTGCGCAGGGACGCAGGCGTGTGTTCGTTTTCTTCAAATGCTTCCAGGAACGTCAGGTAATTAGCCTTGGCCTGAGTGAAACCTCCGATCTTGGCGACACTCATTTCATGGCTGATGCCTTGGTCCAACAGCTTGAAATACTGTTGCTTGGACGCCTCCAGCGCGAGCGGGTCCGGTGTGTCGTTGAGCATCATGATCAACTGGTCGCCCAGGGTCTGGCGCAGCTTGAGCCCCAGGTCCAGGGTAATGAAGTTGCTGCGGATCAAGGATTCCTGGGTCTTGGCCATTTGCATGACACTCACCAGCCCCAGCAGCAACCCGAGCAGGGCCACGGTGATCAGCGCAGAAATGCTCAGGAACAGCCGCGTGCGCAGTTTCATCGCCAGCTTCATAAGGTGCAGCTCACAGGTTGTATTGCTTGCGTTTGCGATACAGCGTCGACGCGTCGATGCCCAGGGTCTTGGCCGCTTGGTCCAGGGTGTCGCTGGTGGCCAGTACGGCGCCAATATGGGCCTTTTCCAGCTCATCCAGGCTCAACGCCGCACCAATGCGCGGTGAGTTGTTGGCCGGTTGCTCGGCCATCCCCAGGTGACTGATTTCGACCTTTTCCTGGGCGCAGATGATGCTGGCGCGTTCCACCACGTTGCGCAGTTCGCGGATATTGCCGGGCCAGCGGTAGTTGAGCAGCGCTTCGCGGGCGTCATCGCTGAAGCCGCGTGCCGGTCGCGCATATTCTTTGACGAAGCGCGCCAGGAAGCGGTCGGCGAGGGTCAGGATATCCTCGCTGCGCTCGCGCAAGGGCGGCAGGTGCAAGGTGATGACGTTCAGTCGATACAGTAAGTCTTCGCGAAAACGCCCGTCGCGCACCATGTCTTCCAGGTTCAGGTTGGTCGCCGCCAGGATGCGTACATCGGCGCGCCGGGTGACCGGGTCGCCGACACGTTCATATTCCTTATCCTGGATAAAACGCAGCAACTTGGGTTGCAATGTCAGGGGAAAATCGCCGATCTCGTCAAGGAACAGGGTGCCGCCGTCCGCCTGGTTGACCCGGCCGAGGGTGCTTTCGCTGGCGCCGGTAAAGGCCCCGCGGCTGTGGCCGAACAACTCGCTTTCCATCAGTTCGGCGGTCAGGGACGGGCAGTTGATGGTGACGCAGGATTTTTTCGCCCTTTTGCTCCAGCCGTGAATCGCCCGGGCCAATTCACCTTTACCTGTGCCGGATTCGCCGAGGATCAGGATATTGGCATCGGTGCCGGCCACTTGGCGGGCCGTCTCCAGCACCACCATCATCGAGGGGCTATGGGAGTCGAGGCCATCCTTGGGCTGGCGCACTGCGCCTTCCAGCGCTTCCAGGCGGGCCGACAGCTGGCGCACTTCCAGTTGCTTGGCGGTGGCTAGGCGCAGTTGGTCCGGGCTGCAGGGCTTGACCAGGTAATCGGCCGCGCCGGCCTGGATCGCATCCACGGCCGTATCGACCGCCGAGTGGGCGGTGACGATCACCACGCGCATCCACGGCGCCTGGATACGCATCTGCGCCAGCACATCCAGGCCGTTGTCCTCGCCCAGGCGCAGGTCCAGGAAGCACAGGTCGAACACCTGGCGTTGCAACAGGGCATCGGCCTGGGCCGCGCTGTTGGCGGTGGCTACGGTATAGCCTTCATCTTCCAGGCAGTAGCGGAAGGTGCGCAGGATTGCGGACTCGTCGTCCACTAAAAGAATGCGGCCTTGAAGTTCCTTGGCTGATTCCATCTGTCCCGCGCTCCTAAAAATGATTGATCTTGGTTAGTCCCGGAATAATCGGGCAAGTTGCATGGTTTATTCTGATTGATTGAAAGCCTTATCGCGCAGCTATCTACGACCCTTCCTACTTATGCGCGTGTGCAGTGCGTTTTCGACCTTTCTTGATGCTTCGCCAGTCCTACAGCCCCTTCTGATTCCATAAGCCGAGCCCTGACCATCGTGCATTTCGCACGGTGAGGATAGGCGCATCGTGCAGGATGCTGTTGGGAAGAAACTCTTTGATCTTATAACACACTGATTTTATTGATTTTTATTTGATTAAAAAACTGGCATGCACTCTGCAATACCTCTCCTACAAGCGTGATCAACGAACAAAACAACATGCGGGAGAGATTCAGGATGACTCGCCAAAGCCTCAAGCCATTGCGTGTATCGCCACTGCGCCTTCAACAGGGGCTGTTTGCCAGCCTCGCCTTGATGGTGACCTTGATCGGTGGTCAGCAATTACAGGTTTGGCAGCAGAGCCAGCAGTCGGCCCCGCAGTTCGAGCGCGCCCACATGACGCAGACCCATTTCCGTTCCGTTGGCAGCCACAGCGCTGACGTGACAGCCCCACGCATGATGGCGGTCGAACAGGACATTGCCCTGTATGACGAACCGGTCCAGGAACGCTGGGTGTTCTAGGCACGAACCTGCCGCCCCTGGGGGGCGACATAGCAGTCCTCTTAGAGACGTAAAAGGAGAATCACCATGTTGAGTTGGGCAATCACATTTCTGATCATTGCCATTGTGGCTGCAGTCCTGGGCTTCGGTGGTATCGCGGGCACCGCCACGGGTATCGCCAAGATTCTCTTTGTCGTCTTCCTGGTGATGTTCATCGCTTCTTTCTTCTTTGGCCGTCGTGGTCGAGGCTGAACATGTCCAACTTGTCTCTCAAAACCCTTGCTGCCGCCCTGCTGTTGGGCGGTAGTGGCTTGGCCATGGCCGCCAATGACGGCCAGGCGCGGGCCAATGAGCTGCTCAATGCCGACCCGCAGTATCGGGAAACCTGGCAAGGTGTGGTCAAGAAGGAAGAGCGCTTGCCTGACTGGGTGATCAACCTTTCGGGCACGTCTGAACAAATGAATGCCGTGACGGAAGACAGTGACGGGTATTTGGTAGGCCCGCTGTGTGAAACGGCTGATACCTGCCTGAATAAACGCCTGATCGTTGCTTTCAGCCTGGATAAGGAGGACGCCTACGCAATGTTGGTCGAAGTACCTGCCGGGCTGCCCGCCGATAAGTCGCCGACCCGGCACGCCAGTTACCGCTTCATCGGCAAGCCGGATGAAGGCATGCAGAAGCTGCTGATGGAACAACTCAAGAAAGACCCGAATTGGTACTAGGCCTGTGTGCACCGCCGGGTAACGGCGGTGCATGACCGATCGGCGCTTATGCCGCACATAGCTGAAAAATTCCCTTCTGCCTCATCCCAACCGTTTCACAGTGTTACTGCACGACCATCTATCGAGAAAGTTTGCCCTCGGCCAGACTGGTTTTTTGAGGGTATGCCTAGGAATTATCACGAGTTTTTCCCGCCCGGCAAAAAAACCGAAAATCCCTGAGCGAGCCTGAAATGGCCGGTTCACGGCATGTATGCCTGACAAAATGTCGCATTCAAACTGACCAAACAGACAATTTTCTTTGCAAAAACCCATGCCGATTCGGCATAGGGTAGGCGTTTACGGCATTAGACTATGCCCCCACGCATCGGAATAGTTGCGCCTTTTTTCGCTTGCCAGTAAGCCATATCGGCCATCTGCGGTGACCTTCAATGGAGGCTGATGCTCACACTTTTTCGCTCCCGGGCGTTCCAGCTGGCGCATCTGCCTGAGTCCACTTGAAACAAGGGTAATGACATGAAGAAGGCAAAATTAAGCCTCGCCTGGCAGATCCTCATCGGTCTGGTACTAGGGATTGCAATCGGTGCTGTACTCAACCACTTCAGTGCCGAAAAAGCCTGGTGGATCAGCAACGTATTGCAGCCGGCGGGCGATATCTTTATCCGCCTGATCAAGATGATCGTGATCCCGATCGTGATTTCGTCGCTGATTGTCGGAATCGCTGGTGTGGGGGATGCGAAAAAGCTCGGTCGGATCGGTGTAAAGACCATTGTCTACTTTGAAGTGGTCACGACCATTGCGATTGTGGTCGGTCTGCTGCTGGCTAACCTGTTCCACCCCGGTGCCGGGATCGACATGAGCACCCTGGGCACCGTGGATATCTCCAAGTACCAGGCGACCGCCGCCGAGGTGCAGCATGAACATGCGTTCATCGAGACCATCCTCAACCTGATCCCGTCGAACATCTTTGCCGCCGTGGCCCGTGGCGAGATGCTGCCGATCATCTTCTTCTCCGTGCTGTTCGGCCTGGGCTTGTCGAGCCTCAAGCCAGACCTGCGCGAGCCCCTGGTAACGATGTTCCAGGGCGTGTCCGAGAGCATGTTCAAAGTCACCCACATGATCATGAAGTACGCCCCTATCGGCGTATTCGCCCTGATCGCCGTGACCGTGGCCAACTTCGGCTTCGCCTCGCTGCTGCCGTTGGCCAAGCTGGTGATCCTGGTCTACGTCGCCATCCTGTTCTTCGCCTTTGTGATTCTTGGCCTGATCGCCCGCCTGTTTGGCTTCTCGGTGATCAAGCTGATGCGCATCTTCAAGGATGAGCTGGTACTGGCCTACTCCACCGCCAGCTCCGAGACCGTGCTGCCACGGGTGATCGAGAAGATGGAAGCCTACGGTGCGCCGAAAGCCATTTGCAGCTTCGTGGTGCCGACCGGTTACTCGTTCAACCTTGACGGTTCGACCCTGTACCAGAGTATTGCGGCGATCTTTATTGCCCAGCTGTATGGCATCGACCTGTCGGTTGGCCAGCAACTGATGCTGGTACTGACCCTGATGGTCACCTCCAAAGGTATCGCCGGCGTGCCGGGCGTGTCCTTCGTGGTCCTGCTGGCGACCCTGGGCAGTGTGGGCATCCCATTGGAAGGCCTGGCCTTCATCGCCGGTGTCGACCGCATCATGGACATGGCGCGTACCGCCCTGAACGTGATCGGCAACGCCCTGGCCGTGTTGGTCATCGCGCGTTGGGAAGGCATGTACGACGATGCCAAGGGCGAGCGCTACTGGAACTCCCTGCCGCACTGGCGGACCAAGACCGCGCTGCCGGCTGGCGAGACCAGCCAGGGCTGATCCCTGCTTGATACGCACAAACCCCGGTAAATCCGGGGTTTGTCGTTTCTGCCAGCCCCGCTATCATTCGCCACATATTTAAAGGGGTGTGACTGATGCTCAATGGCCTGTGGCTTGGCTTCTTTGTCGTGGCAATGGTCTCGGCGCTGGCGCAATGGCTGGTGGGGGGCAATGCCGGGATCTTTGCGGCGATGGTGGAGAGTATCTTCGCCATGGCCAAACTGTCGGTGGAAGTGATGGTGCTGCTGTTCGGCACCTTGACCCTGTGGCTGGGCTTTTTGCGTATCGCCGAGAAGGCCGGGATTGTCGAGTGGCTGGCCAAGGCCCTGGGCCCGCTGTTCCTGCGGCTGATGCCGGAAGTGCCGGCCGGTCACCCGGCCATCGGCCTGATCACCCTCAACTTTGCCGCCAACGGCCTGGGCCTGGATAACGCGGCGACGCCGATCGGCCTCAAGGCCATGAAGGCGCTGCAAGAGCTCAACCCAATCCCCAACACCGCGACCAACGCGCAGATCCTGTTCCTGGTGCTCAACGCGTCCTCCCTGACCCTGCTGCCGGTGACGATCTTTATGTACCGCGCCCAGCAAGGCGCGCCTGACCCGACCCTGGTGTTCCTGCCGATCCTGCTGGCCACCAGCGCCTCGACCCTGGTGGGCCTGCTGTCGGTGGCGCTGATGCAGCGCCTGCGCCTGTGGGACCCGGTGGTGCTGGCGTACCTGATCCCCGGTGCGCTGGTGCTGGGCGGCTTCATGGCTTTGCTGGCCACTCTGTCGGCCACGGCCCTGGCGGGCTTGTCCTCGATCCTCGGCAACCTCACGCTGTTTGGCCTGATCATGCTGTTCTTGCTGATCGGCGCGTTGCGCAAGGTCAAGGTCTACGAAGCGTTTGTCGAAGGCGCCAAAGAGGGCTTCGACGTCGCCAAGAACCTGCTGCCGTACCTGGTGGCGATGCTGTGTGCAGTTGGCGTACTGCGCGCCTCCGGGGCGCTGGAGTTTGGCCTCGAAGGTATTCGCCACCTGGTGGCCTGGACCGGGCTGGACACGCGCTTTGTCGACGCCTTGCCCACGGCGATGGTCAAGCCATTCTCCGGCAGCGCGGCGCGGGCGATGCTGATCGAGACCATGCAGACCCAAGGCGTGGACAGCTTCGCGGCGCTGGTGGCGGCGACGATCCAGGGCAGTACCGAGACCACCTTCTATGTGCTGGCGGTGTACTTTGGCTCGGTGGGCATCCAGCGGGCGCGGCATGCGGTGGGGTGTGCGTTGCTGGCGGAGCTGGCGGGTGTGGTGGCGGCGATTGCGGTTTGCTACTGGTTCTTTGGCTAAGCTTCAGACCGCTATCGCAGGCAAGCCAGCTCCCACATTTGACGGTGTTCACACATCAAAATGTGGGAGCTGGCTTGCCTGCGATGAGGCCCTCAGCGTTTCGGCGCTGCATTGCCCTGCGCCACCACCCAATCCACCACCTGCTTGTTCAACTGATCCCCCGCCAACCCAAACCCGGCCACCACCGCCGGCACCTGGGTATCACTCACCGGCTGGCGCACTTCAAAGCGCTTGGCCGCCACGATCCGCTGGTCACTGCCGCGCACCAGTCGCGCGTCCAGGCGTATCACCACCTCCACTGCCCCGCCCCGGTACTCGCTCTGGAAGGCCTGCAACTGCCCGCCCAGCTCGAAATCCGCCTGCAGGTTGGTGTCATCGGTGCTCAGGAACGCCACCCGGCCATCACGCTGGAAGCCGTCCAGCAGACGGTTGCGCAGCAGCACCGGCGCCGGATCGCTCCAGCGCGACTGGGCATAGCTGCTGATCAAGTCGCCCTGGGGCACTACGGCAATGCGTGGGCTGTCGAGGAATTCACTGGCCTGTGGCTTGGCCAGGCGCAATGACCAGGTGCCCGGGCTGCCATGGGTTGTGGCCTGGGCTGCCGGCAGCCGATAGACGTTGGACGGGTCGGCCTTGGGCAGGATCGAGCAGGCGCTGACCAGGGCCAGGGCCACCGGCAGGATCATTTGGTAAGCACGCTTCATGGCGTGAACTCCTTGTTCTTGTCACTGCCCAGCAGATACCCGCTGGGGTTGGCTTCCAGACGACGGGAAATGGCCCGCAAGGAGCCGAGGGTATCGCGCAGTTCGCGCACGGCCGGCGCCAGTTCGTTGAGGCCCTGCATGCCGCTGTTGAGTGAGTCTTTGTTGTCGCTCAACAGGTTGTTGATGGTCGCGGTACTTTGCTCCAGGGCGTGCATGGCCCCTTGTGCACTGCCGAACATCTGCTTGCCCTGGTCGTTGAGCAGGCCGTTGGCGTTGCGCATCAGTGCGGTGGTCTGCTCCAGGGTGGCACCGGCCTGTTTGCTGACCTGGGCCAGTTGCTGCATCACCACTTTGATATCGCCTCGTTGCTCGGCGATGGCCCCGGTGGTTTGTTCCAGGTGGGCCAGGGTGCTGCTCAGGCGGTCGACGTTATCGGGCGAGAACATGCGATTGGCGTTGTGCAGCAGCAGGTTGATGCTGGTCATCAAGTCGTTGCTGTTGTTCAGCAAGCGGGCAATGGGCGATGGTGAGGCGGTGATCTGCGGCAGTTCGCCGTTCTTGCCCTTGAGCTCGGGGCTTTGTGGGGTGCCGCCGCTGAGCTGGATGATCGAGGTGCCGGTGATGCCGGTCAGCGCCAGCTTGGCCTGGGTGTCTTCCTTGATCGGTGTCTGCCCGGCCAGGCGGATACGCGCCAGTACGCGGCGCGGGTCTTTCGGGTCCAGGCGCAGGCTGGTGACATCGCCCACCTTGATCCCGCTGTACTGCACCGCGCTGCCCTGGGACAGGCCGCTGACCGCTTCGTTGAAGATCACTTCGTAATCCTGGAACGCGCTGTCGACGCTGGACTTGGCCAGCCACAGGCCAAACAGCATGGCGCCGACCACGACGAGCACGCTGAACAGACCGATCATCACATGATGGGCTCGGGTTTCCATGTCATACCTCGTTGAGCTGTTGAGCGGCATCCAATGCCGCGCGGCCCCGGGGGCCATGAAAGTATTCGTGAATCCAGGCGTCGTTCGTTTGCGAGACAACATCGATGGCACCCGCCACCAGTACCTTTTTCTGCGCCAGCACCGCCACACGGTCGGTGATGGTGTAGAGCGTGTCGAGGTCATGGGTGATCAGCAGCACACTCAGGCCCAAGGCATCGCGCAGGGTCAGGATCAGTTGGTCGAACGCCGCCGCCCCGATGGGATCGAGGCCGGCGGTCGGTTCATCGAGAAACAGAATGTCCGGGTCCAGGGCCAGGGCGCGGGCCAGGGCCGCGCGCTTGATCATCCCGCCCGACAGTGACGACGGGTATTTGTCGGCCGCCGACAACGGTAGCCCGGCCAGGGCCAGCTTCACCGCCGCCAGGTGTTCGGCATCGGCGCGGCTCAGGCCGGCATGCTCGATCAGTGGCAGGGCGACGTTTTCCGTGACCGTTAGCGAGGAAAACAGCGCGCCCTTCTGGAACAGCACGCCGAAGCGGCGTTCCACCAGGGAGCGTTCGTGCTCCGACAGGCTTGGCAGGTTCTGCCCGAACACCCGCACCTGGCCTTCACTGGGCCGGCGCAGGCCGATGATGCTGCGCAGCAGCACCGACTTGCCGCTGCCCGAACCGCCCACCACGGCGAGAATTTCGCCCTTGTACAGATCCAGGTCGAGGTTTTCATGCACGCTCTGCGGGCCAAAGCGGTTGCACAGGCCACGCACCTCAATCACCGCCGCGCTGGGCGCTCGCTGTAAACGGCTCACCAGCCCATCTCCATAAAGAACAGTGCGGCCACCGCGTCGAGCACGATCACCACGAAAATCGATTGCACCACCGCGGAGGTGGTGTGGGCGCCGACCGATTCGGCGCTGCCGCTGACCTTGAAGCCTTCCAGGCAGCCAATGGCGGCGATCAGGAACGCGAAGATCGGCGCCTTGACCAGGCCCACCAGCAAATGCTCGACGCCAATGTCCGACTGCAACAGCGAGAGGAACATCGCCGGCGAGATATCCAGGGCCACGGCGCACACCACACCGCCGCCGATAATCCCCGAGATCATGGCGAGGAAGGTCAGCATCGGCAACGCCACCAGCAACGCAAGGACACGGGGCAGCACCAGCAACTCCATGGGGTCCAGGCCCAGGGTGCGGATGGCGTCGATTTCTTCGTTGGCCTTCATCGAGCCGATCTGTGCGGTGAAGGCACTGGCGGTGCGGCCGGCCATCAGGATCGCGGTGAGCAGGACGCCAAACTCCCGCAGGAAGGAAAACGCCACCAAGTCCACGGTAAAAATACTCGCGCCGAAACTTTCCAGCACCGTGGCGCCGAGAAACGCGACCACGGCGCCCACCAGAAAGGTCAGCAAGGCGACGATGGGGGCGGCATCGAGCCCGGTCTGTTCGATATGCGCCACCATCGGCGTCAGGCGCCAGCGCTTGGGCCGGAACACGCCGCGGGCGAGGGTTTCGAGGATCAGGCCGATAAAGCCCAGCAGCTGCATGGCATCTTGCCAGACGGTATCCACCGCGCCGCCGATGCGCGCCAGCAGTTGGATGCCGGCGCTTTCCTGCGGTTCTTTGACCGGCACACAAAAATCATTCAGGGCGCGGTAGACGGTCTTGAGCAGCGCCCGGTCGGCGGCGGGCAGAGTACAGTCGGTTTGTTCGGCGCTGTGCTCGATGCGCTCGGGGCCGAGCAGTTCGACCAGCAGCGAGGCGCCGGCGGTGTCCAGTGCGCCGAGGCCATTGAGGTCGACGCGGGTGTTGGCGTCGTACTGGCCGTCGAGGCTCGCGGACAACCGCTGGAGGGTGCTGTAGTGGGCCAGCGTCCAGTCCCCGGTGACCCGCAGTTGGGGCGGCTGGGTGGACGCGTCCAGATGGGCATTACCTGCCGTTGTGCTACTGGTCATAAGCTCCGAGCTTGTTTGGCTATTCCACAATTGCTATGTAATAGCACGATCTGTCCTACTTTGGCGTGTCCGTTTGCGCTGTGTCAGTGACTTTAAAGCGCAACACGCCGATCACCTGGCCATCTTCGGTCAGCACCCGTACTTGCCAGCGGCCCACGGCATTTGCCGGGAAGTTCTGCTTGTGGGTCCAGGCCCGGTAGCCTTCCTTGCGCCCGCCATGGATATCCAGGGCGATGCGGTCGACCTCTTTGCCGTTGAACTGCCACACATGGTAGATGCGCTCGTCCAGCCCGCGCGGTGCGTTGATCGCGGTGTAGGCGTACAGGCCGTTGCTGCGCAGTTGGCTGGCGCTGACTTCCTTGAGGTCATCGCCGGGGGTGCGGTCCTGCATTTGAGTGCTGATCGCCACTTCGGTCATCCACAGCGTGGCCGGCGGCACCCAGCTGCGCAGGAACCAGCCCGCGCAACCAATCGTCACCGTCACGCCCAGTAGCATCAGCCAACCCTTGAGGCTGCGCAGCGGCAGGCTCACGGCCAGGCTGGGGATCGACAACAGCATCGCCACGCCCAGCGCCAGCTTGTAGCTCTGGGCGGTGGTCAGGTGCAGGATGATCGGCAGCGCGGTGAGCAAGGCGGCAAACAGGGTCAGGGTGTGCAGGGCGAGGAACAGCCAGCGCTTGGGCGCGAGCCATTTGTAGTACAGCGGGTCGGTGATTGAGATGAGCGCGGCGGCGCCCAGCAGGCCGGTGAAAATCGACTGGCTGCTGTTCCAGGTGGTGGTGACAAAAAAGAACGGCAGGACAAAGAACAGGCTTTCCTGATGGATCATCTGTGTGGCGTAGCGCAGCAACGGTTCGGGGATTTCCCGCTTGAAGACCTTGCTGAACAACTGGGTGAAGCTGTTTTCCAGCATCAGCCACAACCAGCTCACCAGCAGGACGATGGCGATCCAGCTGGCCATGCCTTGTTGGCGGTCCACCAGGATAAAGCTGCCCACGCCCGAGATAAAACCGCCGAGTGCGATCACCCCTGGGTAGCGCTTCATCAGTTCGAGGATGCGCTGTATGAAAAGGGTCAGGTTTGGCATTCGACGGTTCGCAGTCTTTGTAGGAAAAAATCCCAGACAGAATAACGTCTTAGCGCTTTGAGTGGCGTGTGATTACGCAATTGCTTTGCGATAACGGCGCACGCCAAGCCAGCCAATGATGATTAGCCCCAGCGCGCCCGCGCTGATCCAGCTTAGGGCATCGTAACTGAGCAGCGGTTTTTCGATGCGCCAGTAGCCGGGCTGGTTGAACAGTTGGCGCATGGCCTGGTTGGCCTGCGCCAGGCTCACGGCCTTGATGCGCTTGGCCGGGTCGCTGAAACGGCCATCGGTGTAGTCGGCCAAGGCGCCCCAATAGTAGTCGGCCAGGGCGCTATTGCCCTGCACGGCCCAGGCCTGGCGGTCGATGGCGGCGTGTTGCAGGCGGTTAAAGGTGGCCCGGTCAAGGCCATCTTCAAGCAACGTGGCCTTGAGGCTTTCGAGGACGTGTTCGGCTTCGGGCAGGCGGTCGCGGTCCAGGTCGGCGTTGAGGCTCATGAAACCCACGCCGCCCAGCACTTCGCGCTCGCTCCACGGGCCATAGGACAGGCCATGCTGCAGGCGTAACTGGCGATACAGCGCCCAATCCAGATAATCCTTGAGCAGGTCGTAGGTGGCATCGTGCTGGTCGTCCAGCATCGGCTCGGGGAACAGCCAGTGCAGTTTGGCGCCATCGCCGACCCAGCCACGGATCAGGTCGCGATGGCTGGCGGCGGTGCCCTGGATTTGCGGTAAGAGGCGATGCTCGCTGGGGTCTACCGGCTCGAGCTGGCCATAGGTGCGTTCCAGATAGGCCGGTAGCAGTTTGTCGAGATCGCCGACGATGATCAGGGTCATGTTGTTGGGGGCGTACCAGTCCTGGCGCACTTTCTCCAGTTGGGCACGGGTCAGGTAGCCGGCTTCGGCGCGCTCGGCGCATTTGAGACCCAGTTCCACCGCCAGTTGGTGGCTGGCGTTATGGCCCAGGTCCTGGCGATCCAACAGGCGTTGCAGGTGCGAATAGTGACCGCCGTCTTCGCGTTCTACCACTTGCTTGGCGGCGTTGATCGCGGCATCGCTCAGTTCGGTACGGGTCAGGATCGCCTTGAGCAGGTCCAGCACCTTGCGTTGGTTGCGCGCGGGTGCCTCGATGACGAAGGTGGTGTCGGCATTGCTGGTGTAGGCGTTCCACTCCCCGCCCAGGGCCTGCATCTGTTCTTCCAGCGCGCCTTCGCCGCCGCCGTCGATGCCGCTGAACAGCAGGTGTTCGAGCAGGTGCGGCAGTTCCTTGTCGGCGCAACTGAAGTCATCCAGGCCCACGCCCACCACCAGACGGATCGCCACATGCCCGCGCTCGGTGCCCGGCTTGAGCAGCACCTGCAGGCCGTTGGGCAGCATATAGCCTTCGACCTGCAGGCGATCAAAGGCAAAGGCGTGGGACGAGCCCAGGAGCAGGCAGGCGAGTAACAGGCGACGCATAACGGGGTTCCTGGCGAGTAATAACGGCTGAAACTGGCTTTTTGTGGGAGCGGGCTTGCCCGCGATGGGGGAGTGTCAGTCAACTGTTTTATCAACTGACCCACCGCAATCGCGGGCAAGCCCGCTCCCACTTTGGTTGGGCGGTGTTTTTAACTGACTCCCCAGGCGGGCGGTTCGTTCAGGGCGAATGGGTGATGTCGGCAATATTGTCCGTGGCCAGCGCCCCGGTTTCGGAAGTTTCCAACACGACATAAGCACTGCTGCAAAACAACGAGTTCAGGCGTTTCATGTCGGCAATCAATTCCAGGTGCAGGGAGCTGGTCTCGATGCTTTGCACGATCTTGCGTTGCAGGCGGCTGACGTGGGCGTGGGCCAGGCGCCGTTCCTGGGCACGGAAGCGGCGCTTCTCGCGCAGGAGTTGGCGGGCGCTTTCCGGGTCGGCGCTGAGGAATACCGACAGGCCCAGGCGCAGGTTGGCGATCAGTTGGCTGTGCAGGTCGGCCAGTTCTTCCAGCCCGACTTCGGAAAACGAGCGACGCTGGGAGGTTTTCTGCTGCTGGACCTTGCGCAGCATGCGCTCGATCAAGTCGCCGGCCAGCTTCAGGTTGATCGACAGCTCGATGATTTCGGCCCAGCGCCGGCTGTCGTGCTCACTGAGGTCTTCCCGGGGCATTTGCGCCAGGTACAGCTTGATCGCGCTGTACAGCGCTTCGACATCATCGCTGAGGCTGCGCATTTGCTGGGTGATGGCGGTCTGTTTGCCGCGCAGCACTTCCAGCATGGCGCTCAGCATATTGTCGATCAGATCGCCCAGGCGCAGGGTCTCCCGCGCGGCGTTGGCCAGGGCCAGGCTCGGGGTGGTCAGCGCCGTGGGGTCGAGATGGCGGGGCTTGGCCAGGCCATTGGCCTCCGGGCGTTCCGGCAGCAGCCAGGCGCACAGGCGTGCCATGGGCCCGATGGTGGGCAGCAGGATCAGGCAGCGGGTGACGTTGTAGAGCAGGTGAAAGGTGATGACCATGCCCTGGGCGCTGTAGTCCAGGGTGTCCATCCACTGCACCAGTGGGTCAAGAACAGGGATGATCAGCAACAGGCCGATCAGCTTGTACAGCAGGCTGCCCAGGGCCACCTGGCGGCCGGCGGCGTTTTGCATGCTGGTGCTGAGGAAGGCCAGCACGCCGCTGCCGATATTGGCCCCGATCACCAGGCCGATGGCCACATGCAGGCCAATCACCCCGGCACCGGCCAGGGTCGCGGTCAGCAGCACGGCGGCCAGGCTGGAGTAGGAGATCATCGCAAACAGCGCGCCCACCAGGGCATCGAGCAGGATGTCGCCGGTCAGCGAGGCAAACAGGACTTTGACGCCCTGGGCATGGGTAATCGGCCCGGCGGCTTCGACGATCAGTTGCAGCGCAAGAATGATCAGCCCCAGGCCGATGCCGACCCGGCCCATCTGCCCGGCGCGTGTCTGTTTGCGCGACAGAAAGAAGATCACCCCGAGAAAGATCAGCAGCGGCGACAGCCACGAAAGATCCAGGGTCAGTACCCGGGCCATCAGCGCCGTACCGACGTCGGCGCCGAGCATGGTCGCCAGGGCGGGCATGAGCCCCATCAGGCCCTGGCCGACAAACGAGGTCACCAGCATCGCCGTGGCGTTGCTGCTTTGCACCATGGCGGTCACCAGGATCCCGGCAATGAACGCCAGCCAGCGCCTGGCCATGTTCTGCCCGATGACTTGGCGCAGGTTGGAACCGTAGACCCGCAGGATGCCGGTACGGACGATGTGCGTGCCCCAGATCAGCAGGGTCACCGCAGAAAGAAGATTGAGCAGGGTCAGCATGCTCGGCCCCCTGTATTGAGTCGTGCTCGATGTAGAGCAAAAAGTGCCGCGTGCCGTTTTGTGTTGTGTACTTAAGCTGTAGTTGGCGAACGGCCTGTGCGCCAGCATCGCATAGCTAAAGTCGGCTTTGAAACAAAACTGTCATGAAATCAGCTTTTTGCGGGCGAAAAAAAGGGGGCTCATAAGAGCCCCCATTCGGTCACTTCGGGTTTATTGACCCGGAATGTCCTTGCGCAGTTTGACTGGATCCTGCTGCTTTTTCTTCTTCGCGACGGCGGTACGCATCTTGATGTTGAACGCTTCTACCGCCAGGGAGAACGCCATGGCGAAGTACACGTAGCCTTTTGGCACATGCACATCGAAGGATTCGGCGATCAGCACGGTACCTACGACCAGCAGGAACGACAGCGCGAGCATTTTCAGCGACGGGTGTTTGTCGATGAACTCGCTGATGGTGCCGGCAGCCAGCATCATCACCAGTACCGCAACGATGATCGCGGCGACCATGACCGGTACGTGGGAAACCATACCCACGGCGGTAATCACCGAGTCCAGGGAGAACACGATGTCGATGATGGCGATCTGGATGATGGTGTAGATGAACTTGCCACCCTTGCCTGTCGGCTCGTCGTGGGTTTCGTCTTCACCTTCCAGAGCGTGGTACATCTCCTGGGAGCTTTTCCACAGCAGGAACAGGCCACCGAAGAATAGGATCAGGTCGCGACCGGAAATACCTTGGCCGGCAACGGTGAACAAATCGGCGGTCAGTTGCATGACCCAGGTGATCGACAGCAGCAACAGGATCCGGGTGATCATGGCCAGGGCCAGGCCGAAGATCCGGGTGCGCGCCTGCATATGCTTGGGCATGCGGCTGACCAGGATCGAAATCATGATGATGTTATCGATGCCCAGGACGATCTCGAGAGCCGTCAAGGTGAAGAAGGCAATCCAGATCTCTGGATTGGTCAGCCATTCCATATGTGTTCCTTTGTGCGAGTGTTAGACCGCGCCGGGGGGGAGGCCGGCGCAGTGAGTTGTTACGATTATAGAGTGCTGAACAGCGGGAATGTGCCCAACAGCAATGCGGCAACCATTATGCACAGGCACACCAAGACTGCCCACTTCAGGGTGAAGCGTTGGTGGTCGCCAAATTCGATACCGGCCAGGGCCACCAGCAGGTAAGTCGATGGCACCAGCGGGCTGAGCAAGTGTACCGGCTGGCCAACAATCGAGGCCCGGCCCATTTCTGCGGCGGTGATGCCGTAGTGGCTGGCAGCTTCGGCCAATACTGGCAGTACGCCGTAGTAGAACGCATCGTTGGACATGAAGAAGGTGAACGGCATGCTCACCAGCGCGGTGATCACCGCCAGGTAAGGGCCCAGGGCCTCGGGGATGACTGCCAGCAGGCTCTTGGACATGGCGTCGACCATGCCGGTACCCGACAGGATGCCGGTGAAGATACCGGCAGCGAAGATCAGGCCGACCACGGCCAGCACGCTGCCCGAGTGGGCGGCAATGCGGTCTTTTTGCTGCTGCAGGCATGGGTAGTTGACGATCATCGCGATACTGAAGGCCACCATGAACAGCACGGGCAGTGGCAGCAGGCCGGCGATCAGGGTGCACATCAGGGTCAGGGTCAGGGCGCCGTTGAACCAGATCAGTTTCGGGCGACGGGCATCCGGGAACTGCGAGACGCTGATTTCGCTATGGTCGATTTCATCGCCTTGCAGGTGCAGCACGCCCAGACGAGCACGCTCGCGCAGGCCGTACATATAGGCAATCACCAGGATCGCCACCACGCCGGCGGCCATGGCCGGGATCATCGGTACGAAAATGTCCGAGGGGTCCACGTGCAGCGCACTGGCGGCACGGGCGGTCGGGCCGCCCCAGGGCGTCATGTTCATTACGCCACCGGCGAGGATGATCAGGCCGGCCATGATCCGTGGGCTCATGCCAATGCGGTTGTACAGCGGCAGCATGGCGGCCACGCAGATCATGTAGGTGGTGGCGCCGTCACCGTCCAGGGACACCACCAGCGCCAGCACGGCCGTACCGACCGAGACTTTCAGCGGGTCGCCCTTGACCAGCTTGAGGATCTTGCGCACGGCCGGGTCGAACAGGCCGGAGTCGATCATCAAGGCAAAGTAGAGGATGGCAAACATCAGCATCACGCCGGTGGGCGCCAGCTTGGTGATGCCTTCGAGCATCATCGGGCCGATCTTCGGCGCAAAGCCACCGAACAGTGCGAACAGGATCGGCACGATGATCAGGGCGATCAGCGCCGACAGGCGCTTGGTCATGATCAGGAACATGAACGTGATGACCATGGCAAAGCCAAGGAAAGTCAGCATAGGAATACTCCAGGCGTAGCGCGGCTAGGGAATGGCGAACCGGGTGGGGTCAGCGCAGAACGAAAAGCGCGAGGCGTACGGGGGGAGTGGGGGGAAACAGGCGGGTACGAACGGACATCAGAATCACCATTGTTGTTGTTAATTGGGCCCCCGGGCATAAAAACGCTCAGGTTGGCCAACCGGTCTATTGCCGGTAGTGAGGGCGATCCTAATCGCGAAAGCTTTCAGCCAGCTTTCGCCGGGTAAACAGGTGATGAACAGATGTTTCGTAGGATTGGTCTGTTTTTGATGTCTGAAACAAGTGGTTAGGCGTGAGGGCGCTATCGCGGGCAGCCCGGCTCCCACATTTGATCGCATTTCAAGTGTGGGAGCGGCGGTGCGACGATTCGACTTGCCCGTGATGCTTTTGATCTTAAGGCAGTTGCAACCCACCAGCCGCCTTGTGCAAGGCCCGCAGGTGTTCGCCAACTTGTTTGAGATTGGCCTCGCAGGCGGCAATTTCCGCCGCCCGCGAAGGCTCCAGCAGCGCCCTCACCTCTTTATCCAGGTCGCCGGTCAACGATTGCAGCTGTTTCTGGCGCGATGCGCTTTCCGACTCCAGGCGCTGCCACTCCTTGGGTTGGGGCAATCCATAGCCGCCGCTGCCGAGCAGTTCCGCCGGGCGACTGAGGAAACCGCTGTTGGCGAGGATCTGCTGCAACGTCGCATCGGCCTTGGCCATGCCGCCGTTCTTCAGCTCGCGGGCACCGAGGTAGCGCTGCTTGACCTCGTCCTGGGCGAGCATCAGCTGTTTGCGAAAGCTCGCCTGTTCCAGCAGCAGCAAGGCGGCGCTGGTGCGCAGGTCAGCCTGGTCGAACCACTGCCTGCGTTGCTCGGCGCTCAAGGCCAGCCAGTCTTCGACCTGGGTCTGGGGGATCGGCAAATGTTTCTTCAGCACCTCGAACATCGCCTGGTAGCGCTCGCGGAAGGAGTCGAAGTGATAGCCCAGGCGCAAGGCTTCGCGGCGGTCATCCAGCACACTGGTGTCGGCCAGCCCGCGGGCCTTGAGCACTTCGAGCAAACCGTTGGGGGTGATGTTGTCCAGGGTGGTCAGTTGCGGGTTGGCGCTGCCACTGCGCAGCAGTTTCAGGCCTTCGACCGCGCAGTTGTTGGAAAGGAAGTAGTAATTGCCGTCGTAGCTCCAGTGCATTTCGGCGGCGTGCTCGACGGTGTCGTTGATTTCCTGGCGCGAGAGGATCAAGGGCACCGATGCCAGGCCGCGCAGTTCGGTCTTGGTGTATTCGTCGATCACCTGGGCCAGGGGCAATACGAACAGGCGTGATGGGTACTTGCCTACCAGCCCGTCCCAGCTCGATAGCTGTACGTCGCCGACGAACGCGCGGTAGGACAACACCAGGTGCTGGTCCAGGTCCAGGCGGCAATCCGGGCCACGGGGCCGGCCCGGGGCACAGATCACCAGGCGCAGCATACTGTGACCCCAGCGGCTTACCAGGTTCTGGTTGGCTTCGGCCAGCAGGTAGTCGATGGCGTACACACGCTCGGGATCGACCTGGCCCAAGGGAGTCTTGGCAAAATCGTTACCGGCATTGAGGAAGGCGAAGGTGTTGGCGCAAGCGTCCTTGGCTGGCGGGGCCCAGCCGAAGTGTTGCTGGTAGTAGCGATACAGCGCAGGACGGCGGCAGGCGTAGCTCGGGTCGAGAAGGAAGTACTCCATGTTGACCGCGACGAACTCCTTGGGGCTGGTGATCTCGTACAGGTCCGGGCTGCGGGCCACTTGCCGGTTGTGTTGCTCGCGCTCGCCACGGCGGCCGACGTATTGCGGCCAGCCTGCCAGGTCAAGCAAGCGCGGGTCGTCGCTGAGGGTGAAGCGCCGGTCATTCTGGCCACGGCATTGATCGGGCAGGCCCACCAGGCCGGTGATGTTGTTCTGGCGGCTGCAGCGCTGGATCAACCCGCGCTGGTCCTTGGGCCACAGGCGCGCACGGTCGTAGATGTGGGTCAGTTCATGCAGCACGGTGGCCAGCAGCTCCCGGCGCACAGTGCCGTGGGGGCGCTGGGTCTGCTGGGTGGCGGCGGTGCCATCGGTAAGGCTGGCCAGTAGCCTGCGGTTGAGGTCCAGTTCGGACACCAGCGACGCCTGGCCATAGGCATTGGCGGGCATGTCGTCGGTCCAGCCGACGTCGATGCGCCGGTCCAACTGCTCGATGAAGCGCGGCGGCAGCGCCTGCATGGCTTCATCGAGCAATGCCTGGCTGGCCTGCTGTTGGGCTGGGCTCAAGCCGTCGGTCTTGAGCCGTAGTTGCAGGCTGGCCTGGGCGGCGCTGCCAGCCAGCAGCAGCGTCGCAGCCAATAGCCAGGCGGTGAAGCGCCTCACAATGCGAGGATGGCTTCGGCGAGAACCTGGTCGCTGGCGTCGCGGGCTTCTGGCACGCGGGTGCGCAGGGTGTCGAAGGCCGCTTCCAGTTGCACGCCGCGGATCTCGCCATGGCTGGCAACAAAGCTGGCAGCGTCATCGTGGGCTGCGCGCACGACTTTCGAGTCGCGGATGGAGGTGGTGGTGTCCGAGGTGAAATCAATGGTGCGGCCGAAGGCACGAACAATGATGTTACTGGTGGCCACGAGGGTTTGTGCCTGGGCGATATCGGCCAGCAGGAACAGGCCGAGAGCAGCTGCGATCAACGGGCGACGCATGGAAAGACTCCAAAAGGTAAAGATGATTATTGGACGAGAATTGCCTGGGCCAGTTCAAGGTCACCGGACTTAAGTTTTGGCTGGGTGCGACGCAGGTAATCCAGTGCGCTTTCCAGCCGGGCGCCCCGCCATTGGCCGTCAGTGGCAATAAATGCGGCAGCGTCATCCTGGGCGGCCAGTAGCACTTTACGATCGAACGGCGCCGAGGTCACTTTGCTGGTGGCATAGGCGCTAGCGACGAGGCCTTGCGTGGACAGGTCAAAGGCCTGGGCCGGACTGGCCCCGCCGATGGCAAGCACTGTGGGAGCAATCAACAAACGGTATGAAAAAGCCATGGGACTCGACAACTGAAAACGAGCGCCAAGGCTAGCGCAATGCCCGGGCGAGAGCCAGCGCGGGCACCCCTAGGCAGGGTCGACTCAGATGGCCAGGATCGCCTGGGCCAGCTGCACATCAGTGGCGCTATTGAGTTGTGGTGCCTGTTGGCGGATCTGCGCCAGGGCGCTTTCCAGCTTCACGCCACGGATGGCGCCTTCGCTGGCGACGAAGCTGGCGGCATCGTCGCGGGCGGCGCGTACGACTTTGTTGTCGCGCAGGGACGATGTGGCATCGGAGCTGGCATCGGACGTGGCTTTGAGCGCGCCAACAATCGAGTCGGTGGTCACGATCAGGCTGGTAGCGCTGGCATTGGCAGCGACGGCAAGCAGGGCGGCAGCGCTCAGCAAACGAAGACGGGACATGGGGTGACTCCTGTATATGAGACGAACTAATGACGAGATAGTAGCTGGCGCCTATCTGTTCGGGTAGTGCGCAATGGGAAGTCGTTGTTTGAAAAGACTATTTGGCGGGGAAAAATCAACCGATCTAAAATTGTACTGGTCAATTTTCATATTTTTATAATTGTACCTATCGATAGATTGGCGCTGATTTCCGACCTCCCAAAAACCACAAAACCCGCCTCCGATTACCCGGGGCGGGTTCTGCTACAACAATTCGGGGTGCTGGCGGTGGACCCGGCAGGTCAGGGCCAGCGGGCGCTAAATCAGCGCCAGAACGGCTTGCTCAGCTCTTCGTAGCGTTGAGCTTCGCTGATCCCGGCATCGGCCAGCAGACGCGAGTCCAGACGAGCCAGTTGATGGCGGCTGGAGATGCGGCGCTGCCACAACATCAGGTTGGCGATAACGCGCAGAGGCAGGGAAGCCTGGGTGTTGACAGCTTTATCTTCGTAGAACAGTTCGGAACTGAGTGTACGTTCCATGATGACATCCTTCCGCTTGTGGCGGGATTAGGTAGTGGTTTAACTGATGCCAATGATCCTCCTCCGACGCAAGACTCTCTAGATACAGTTCACCTGTATTGTGAGGGGCCAGTTAACTGTTTATAGCGGCTGTACTGTACTAAAACGGGGCAACTGTACCTGTAAGCACTTATTTGGTGCGTTTCAGGCATTTGCGCAAACATTTGTAGGGATTTACGGTAGGAAATGACCGGTACAGTAGTACAGTTTTTTGTAATGGTGCCGTGTTCAGATCCAGGCGCATGCAACTGTGTTTGCATCCGCCCGGATCTGTATCTGTCAGCCTTTAAGCATGTGCCCGGTTTCTTCCAGGTTGATGTGCCAGCTCAGGGCTTCACGCAGGATGTGCGGCGTGTGCCCGCCGATGGCGCAGGCGGCGGTGAAGTAGTTATTGAGCGCGTCGCGATAGTCCGGGTGTACGCAGTTGTCGATGATCACCCGGGCGCGCTCCCGTGGCGCCAGGCCACGCAGGTCGGCCAGGCCGATCTCGGTCACGAGGATGTCGACGTCATGCTCGGTATGGTCGACATGGCTGACCATCGGCACCACGCTGGAAATCGCCCCGCCCTTGGCAATGGACTTGGTGACAAAGATCGCCAGGTGCGCGTTGCGGGCGAAATCCCCCGAGCCGCCAATGCCGTTCATCATCCGCGTGCCGCAGATGTGGGTGGAGTTGACGTTGCCGTAGATGTCGAACTCCAGCGCGGTATTGATGCCGATGATGCCCAGGCGCCGCACGACTTCCGGGTGGTTGGAGATTTCCTGCGGACGCAGCACCAGCTTGTCCTTGTAGTGCGCCAGGTTGCCGAACACGTCGGCATTGCGCCGCTCCGACAGGGTGATCGAGCTGCCGGAGGCAAAGCTCAGTTTGCCGGCGTCGATCAGGTCGAAGGTCGAGTCCTGGAGGACTTCGGAGTACATGGTCAGGTCTTCAAACGGCGACTCGATCAGGCCGCACATCACCGCGTTGGCAATGTTACCGATACCGGCTTGCAGCGGGCCGAGCTTGTTGGTCATGCGCCCTGCATCCACTTCCTCCTTGAGGAAGTTGATCAGGTGATTGGCGATCCACTGGGTGTCGCTGTCGGGTGGCGTGACCGTGGAAGCGGAGTCGGCCTGGTTGGTGATGACGATGGCGACGATTTTTTCCGGCGGGATTGGGATCGCGGTGCTGCCGATACGATCATCCACTTTGACCAGCGGGATCGGGGTACGGGTCGGACGGTAGGTCGGGATATAGATGTCGTGCAGGCCTTCCAGATTCGGGTTGTGGGCCAGGTTGATCTCGATGATCACTTGCTTGGCAAAAATCGCGAAGCTGGCCGAGTTGCCCACGGAGGTGGTGGGCACGATATGGCCTTGCTCGGTGATGGCCACGGCTTCGATGACCGCGATATCCGGCAGCTTGAGCTGGTTGTTACGCAACTGTTCGACGGTTTCCGACAGGTGCTGGTCGATAAACATCACTTCGCCAGCATTGATCGCCTTGCGCAGGGTGCTATCGACCTGGAATGGCATGCGGCGCGACAGCACGCCGGCTTCGGTCAGTTGCTTGTCCAGGTCGTTGCCCAGGCTGGCGCCGGTCATCAGGGTGATTTTCAGGGGCGAGGTCTTGGCACGTTCGGCCAGGGCGTGGGGCACGGCCTTGGCTTCACCGGCGCGGGTAAAGCCGCTCATGCCGACGGTCATGCCGTCCTCGATCAGGGCGGCAGCATCGGCGGCGCTCATGACCTTGTTCAACAGCGAAGGCAAGCGGATACGATCACGGTACATGGATTGTTATCTCGGGCAACGGAGGCAAGGTGGGCAGTCTAGTGATTTCAAAGGCGTTCGTCCCGCTACCATGGTCGAATGCCAGGTCGCGATTTAGAGCCTTTGGTCGGGTTTTTCCCGCTAATAAAAAACCCCAGCCTACGGGAGGCCGGGGTTTTGGGTATTGCGCTGGAGCAGTGTTTATTCGACGGCCTTGACCATGTCTTCGATGACCTTCTTGGCATCGCCGAAGACCATCATGGTCTTGTCCAGGTAGAACAGTTCGTTATCCAGGCCGGCATAACCACTGGCCATCGAGCGCTTGTTGACGATGATCGTCTTGGCCTTGAAGGCTTCGAGAATCGGCATGCCGGCAATCGGCGACTTTGGATCGTTCTTGGCGGCCGGGTTGACCACGTCGTTGGCGCCGAGCACCAGCACCACGTCGGCCTGGCCGAACTCGGAGTTGATGTCTTCCATCTCGAACACCTGGTCGTAAGGCACTTCGGCCTCGGCCAGCAGCACGTTCATGTGGCCAGGCATGCGCCCGGCGACCGGGTGGATCGCATACTTCACGGTAACGCCGCGATGGGTCAGCTTCTCGGTCAGCTCCTTGAGTGCATGCTGTGCCCGCGCGACCGCCAGGCCATAGCCCGGCACGATGATCACGGTGTCGGCGTTGGTCAGCAGGAAGGTGGCATCGTCGGCCGAGCCGGATTTCACCGGGCGCGCTTCTTTGGAGCCAGCCGGCCCTGCGGCATCCGGGGTATTGCCGAAGCCGCCGAGCAGCACATTAAAGAACGAGCGATTCATCGCCTTGCACATGATGTACGAGAGGATCGCACCGCTCGAACCTACCAGGGAGCCGGCAATGATCAGCATCGAGTTGTTCAGCGAGAAGCCGATACCCGCCGCCGCCCAGCCGGAATAGCTGTTGAGCATCGAGACGACCACCGGCATGTCGGCGCCGCCAATCGGGATGATGATCAGCACGCCCAGCACGAAGGCCAGGGCCAGCATCAGGGCGAAGGCACTGAGGTTGCCGGTGAACATAAACACCAGGCCCAGGCCCAGGGTGGCCAGGCCCAGCACCAGGTTCAGCTTGTGCTGGCCGCCAAACTGTACCGGTGCGCCCTGGAACAGGCGGAACTTGTACTTGCCCGACAGCTTGCCGAAGGCGATCACCGAACCGGAGAAGGTAATGGCACCAATGGCTGCGCCGAGGAACAGCTCCAGGCGGTTACCCGCAGGAATCGCGTCACCCAGTTGCTTGACGATCCCCAGGGATTGCGGCTCGACCACCGCCGCGATGGCGATAAACACCGCCGCCAGGCCGATCATGCTGTGCATGAAGGCGACCAGCTCCGGCATCTTGGTCATTTCTACGCGCTTGGCCATGATCGAGCCGGCGGTGCCGCCGATCAGCAGGCCGACAATCACGTAGCCGATGCCGGCAGTGGCCAGCTCCGCGCCCAGCTTATAGATGAGGCCCACGGTGGTGAGCACCGCCAGCGCCATGCCGAGCATGCCGAACAGGTTGCCGCGTCGGGACGTGGTTGGGTGCGACAGGCCTTTGAGGGCCTGGATGAAGCAGATCGACGCGATCAGGTAGAGCGTCGTCACGAGGTTCATGCTCATTACTTCTGCACCTCTTCTTTAGCCTTGGGCGCTTTCTTCTTGAACATCTCAAGCATCCTACGGGTAACTAGGAAACCGCCGAATACGTTCACGGCGGCCAGGGCCACGGCCAGGGTGCCCATGGTCTTGCCCAGCGGCGTGACGGTGAGTGCGGCCGCGAGCATGGCGCCAACGATCACAATTGCCGAGATCGCGTTGGTCACGGCCATCAGCGGCGTATGCAGCGCGGGGGTGACGTTCCAGACCACGTGGTAACCGACATAAATCGCCAGCACGAAGATGATCAGGTTGTAGATACCGGGGGAGATAAGCTCTTCCATCGTCTGAATCCCTGCTTAGGCGTTTTTGCGGATGACTTGGCCGTCGCGGCACATCAGGCACGCGGCGACGATGTCGTCTTCGAGGTTGATTTCAAACTGCCCTTCCTTGGTGAAGACCAGCTTCAGGAAGTCCAGCAGGTTGCGCGCATACAGGGCCGAAGCATCGGCAGCGACCGCGCCGGCAAGGTTGGTCGGGCCGCAAATGGTCACGCCGTTTTCTACCACCACCTGGTCGGCGACGGTCAGAGGGCAGTTGCCCCCCTGGGCGGCGGCCAGGTCGATCACCACGGAGCCTGGCTTCATCTGGGCGACGGTTTCGGCGCTCAGCAACGTCGGGGCCTTGCGGCCCGGGATCAGGGCGGTGGTGATGACGATATCGGCTTGCTTGGCGCGCTCATGCACGGCCAGGGCCTGGCGCTGCATCCAACTGGTGGGCATCGGGCGTGCATAGCCGCCGACACCGACGGCGCATTCGCGCTCTTCATCGGTCTCGTAGGGCACGTCGACAAACTTGGCGCCGAGGGATTCGATCTGCTCCTTCACGGCCGGGCGTACGTCGGACGCTTCGATGACCGCACCCAGGCGTTTCGCCGTGGCGATGGCCTGCAGGCCGGCCACGCCAGCACCGAGGATCAGCACGCGAGCGGCTTTCACGGTACCTGCGGCCGTCATCAGCATTGGCATGAAGCGCGGGTAGTGATGGGCCGCCAGCAACACCGCCTTGTAGCCGGCAATGTTGGCTTGGGACGACAGCACATCCAGGCTCTGCGCACGGGAGGTGCGCGGCGCGGCCTCCAGGGCGAAGGCCGTGATGCCATGTTCGGCCAGCCGGGTGATGGTTTCGTTACTGAACGGATTGAGCATGCCCACCAACACGGTGCCGCTTTTAATCAGCGTCAGTTCGCTGTCGCTGGGGGCGACCACCTTGAGAATCAGCTCAGCGCCAAACGCGTCGCCGGCACTGCCAATGGTTGCGCCTGCCGTTTCATAGGCACTGTCGACGACGCTGGCTTTGATGCCAGCACCGCTTTGTACAGTGACCTTATGGCCCTGGCCGATCAGCTTCTTGATGGTTTCCGGGGTTGCAGCAACCCGCGTTTCACCGGTCTGGGTTTCGAGAGGAACACCAATGTGCACGTCAAATCTCCTGCATGATCTTTTTGCTTTTGATTTTTGTAAAAAGGCCAGTGCACCGCGAGTGGCGCAACTGGGGCGGCCGATCAGCACGACCCCGCTGAAATGACAGCAGGGCGCGGCATTTTGCAGGCGAACTTTACGGCCTTCAAGGGATTATGACGGGTGACGAAAAATTAACTACAAGTCACCCTGTGACTGATTGTCGCAATAAGCTGGAATAACCTCTTTAAATACAGGTGTTTAAAGGCTTCTAGCGGGAAAAGACGATTTGCGTAAATTTCGACATGAGTCGCCAGTCATTGGTCGTTAATAAGCGCTGTAGAGCTTGCAGTCATTGGCTTTCAGGCCATTTTTCAGTTGATCGGTACAGTCTGTCTAAAGGCGACATATATTTATATCTGTAGTTTTATTAATTATTTGACTACAGAGTCAGTAATTCGCCGGCCCGCCAGGAATCATTGGCTGTAGCGCTGTGCCTGATCAATCAACCAGTCTCGAAAGGCGTGCAGTGAGGCAGATTCGACCTTTCGCTCGGGAATCATCAGGTAATAGGCCTTGCTGCTGGTCAGCGCCTGCTGGTTGGCAATCACCAGCTGTTTCTCGCCCAGTTCCCGCTGAATAAGGAACGGTGGGATCAGCGCAATCCCCATGTCATGCATGGCCGCCTGGGACAACATGGAGAATAGCTCGTAGCGCGGGCCTGTCATGTCCCGGGGGATATTCAGCTGTTGGGCGTCGAACCATTGGCGCCAGGCGTAGGGCCGCGTGGTTTGCTGCAGCAGTGGCAGCTCGGCGATTTGCCCTGCGCTGAAGTGCGTATGGTTCCCCAGCAGGCGCGGGCTGCAGACGGGGACCGGGTTTTCGCCCATCAGCCGGTGGGATTCGGTGCCGGACCAGTCGGCATCGCCGAAATACACCGCGGCATCGAACTCGGTATCGGCAAACAGGAACGGGCGGGTACGGTTGGTCAGGTTCACCGTGACTTCGGGGTGTTGCTGCTGGAAGTCCTTGAGGCGCGGGATCAGCCACTGCGTACCGAATGTGGGCACTACCGCCAGTTCGATCACATTGGCGCCCTGCTGGCCCATCACTGACAGGGTGTCGCGTTCCACGGCATCCAATTGCATCGCGACCCGCCGGCTATAGGAAAGCCCGGCCTCCGTGAGCTTTACCCCGCGTCGCGAGCGCCGAAACAGCTCGACACTTAAAAACTCCTCAAGGCTGGCGATCTGTCGGCAGATCGCGCCCTGGGTGATAGAAAGTTCTTGCGCGGCCTTGGTAAAGCTCTCGTGGCGGGCGGCTGCTTCAAAACTGACCAGGGCCGTGGTGCTGGGGATTTTCCTATGCATGTACCGTACCCTCACTAATAAAAGGCGGTTTTGCCCTTCTTGATCATCACGGAGTGAGAAATTAGCACAAGGCTATGCAAAAACCTCGTTTGCCCTCTTCGCTGACCCGGCCTAGGCTGCATGCACGACTTTTGATTTACTTCGCGAGGACTCACTCATGGGCGGTAAGGCAAGCTTCAACTGGATCGATCCACTGCTGCTGGATCAACAGCTCACTGAAGAAGAGCGCATGGTGCGCGACAGTGCCGAGCAATTTGCCCAGGACAAGTTGGCGCCGCGTGTGCTTGAAGCCTTCCGTCATGAAAAGACCGATCCTGCGATTTTCCGTGAAATGGGCGAGACCGGCCTGCTGGGCGCCATGATCCCTGAGCAGTACGGTGGCAGTGGCTTGAACTATGTCAGCTACGGCTTGATTGCCCGTGAAGTGGAGCGTGTCGACTCCGGCTACCGCTCGATGATGAGCGTGCAGTCTTCCCTGGTGATGGTGCCGATCAATGAGTTCGGCACCGAAGCGCAAAAACAGAAGTACCTGCCCAAGCTGGCCTCGGGTGAGTGGATTGGTTGTTTCGGTCTGACCGAGCCCAACCACGGTTCGGACCCGGGCGCGATGATTACCCGTGCGCGCAAGGTGGATGGCGGCTATAGCCTGACCGGCAGCAAAATGTGGATCACCAACAGCCCGATTGCCGATGTGTTTGTGGTCTGGGGCAAGGACGATGCGGGCGACATCCGTGGTTTTGTCCTGGAGAAGGGCTGGAAAGGCCTGAGTGCACCGGCGATTCACGGCAAGGTCGGCTTGCGTGCTTCGATTACCGGCGAAATCGTCATGGATAACGTGTTCGTTCCCGAAGAGAACATCTTCCCCGATGTGCGTGGCTTGAAAGGCCCGTTCACCTGCCTGAACTCGGCCCGCTACGGCATCTCCTGGGGCGCCTTGGGGGCAGCGGAGTTCTGTTGGCACACGGCGCGCCAGTACACCCTCGATCGCCAGCAGTTCGGGCGCCCACTGGCTGCCACACAGTTGATCCAGAAAAAGCTCGCCGATATGCAGACCGAAATCACCCTCGCCCTACAAGGTTGCCTGCGCCTGGGCCGGATGAAAGATGAAGGGACGGCGGCGGTGGAGATCACGTCGATCATGAAGCGCAATTCCTGCGGCAAGTCCCTGGATATCGCGCGCATGGCCCGCGACATGCTCGGTGGCAATGGTATCTCCGACGAGTTCGGGATTGCCCGGCACCTGGTCAACCTGGAAGTGGTGAATACCTACGAAGGCACGCATGACGTCCATGCGCTCATCCTCGGGCGCGCCCAGACCGGTATCCAGGCGTTCTATTAATAGGAGTGTGGCCATGGGCGCGCTATCGCATCTGCGGGTACTGGATTTGTCACGGGTGCTGGCGGGGCCCTGGGCCGGACAGATTCTTGCCGACCTCGGCGCTGAGGTGATCAAGGTCGAGCGGCCTGGCAGTGGCGACGATACCCGCGCCTGGGGGCCGCCCTTCCTTAAGGATGCTTATGGTCAGAACACCAGTGAAGCGTCCTACTACTTATCGGCCAATCGTAATAAAGAGTCGGTGACTATCGACTTCACCCGGCCGGAGGGGCAGAAGCTGGTCCGCGACCTGGCGGCGAAGTCGGATATCTTGATCGAGAACTTCAAGGTCGGCGGCTTGGCCGCGTATGGCCTGGACTATGAATCGCTCAGGGAGATCAACCCAGAGCTGATTTATTGCTCTATCACCGGGTTTGGCCAGACGGGGCCGTATGCGGCGCGGGCTGGCTATGACTTCATGATCCAGGGATTGGGCGGGTTGATGAGCCTGACGGGGCGCCCCGAGGGGGATGAGGGTGAAGGTCCGGTCAAGGTGGGTGTAGCGCTGACCGATATTTTGACCGGGCTTTACTCCACGGTGGCGATTCTGGCGGCTATGGCGCACCGCGATCATGATGGTGGTGGCCAGCATATCGATATGGCGTTGCTGGATGTCCAGGTGGCCTGTCTGGCCAATCAGGCGATGAATTACCTGACGACTGGGGTATCCCCCAAGCGGTTGGGTAATGCGCATCCGAATATCGTGCCCTATCAGGACTTTCCTACGGCTGACGGCGATTTCATCCTGACCGTGGGCAATGACAGTCAGTTTCGCAAGTTTGCCCAGGTCGCTGGGCAGCCGCAGTGGGCCGATGATCCGCGGTTTGCCACTAATAAGCTGCGGGTGGCCAATCGGGCGGTGCTTATTCCATTGGTTCGCCAGGCCACGGTGTTCAAGACCACTGCTGAGTGGGTGGCCCAGCTGGAGCAGGTGGGTGTGCCCTGTGGGCCGATCAATGACTTGGCGCAGGTGTTTGCCGATCCTCAGGTGCAGGCGCGTGGTCTGGCGATAGAGTTGCCTCACCCGCTGGCGGGCAAGGTGCCTCAGGTGGGGAGCCCTATGCGGTTGTCCAAGACGCCGGTGGAGTATCGCAGTGCGCCTCCTCTCCTGGGCGAGCATACGGCCCAGGTTCTTAGCCAGGTGCTGGGGCTGGGGGCGGGCCATGTAGCCGCTTTAAAGGAGGCGGGGGTCATTTGAGGTGTTTCTTCTATATAGAAGGGGTTTTTATATAGAAGAACTGGTTGTTTTTTAATCGATCGTAAGTAATTGATAGAAAAGCAAAATTAAGGGTTGACGGCAGATCCTGGAGGTCTATAATTCGCCCCACTTCCGGCGCAGTCGAAACGGAAAACTCCTTGGTAAACAAAGAGTTACGCAGAATTCGACAGCGAGTTGCTTCAGTCCATCGAAGCCCAGAAGGAGTTGGTAGAGCAATGTTGTTTGGCTCTATTAACGTTTCGATCCTCTCGGTCGAAAGCGGAGAAAAAGAGGTGTTGACAGCAGCGTGTAACGCTGTAGAATTCGCCTCCCGCTAACGAGAGATCGGAAGCGCAAGTGGTTGAAGTTGTTGAGGAAAACCTCGAAAACTTCTGAAAATAATCACTTGACAGCAAATGAGGCTGCTGTAGAATGCGCGCCTCGGTTGAGACGAAAG
>NZ_JBWKWY010000033.1:0-61633 GCF_059422465.1 Pseudomonas sp. GW821-FHT01D09 | reverse complement strand
TGGTGGGCTCGGAGATGGGGAGAAGAGACGGCGATAGCGGTGGGTCAGTTGATAACTACTTGACTGACCCACCGCTATCGCGAGCAAGCCCGCTCCCACATTGGTTTTGGGGTATTTTTACAATTGGGTGCTGAGCCAGGTAATCAGCAACGCCAGCCCGAGACAGGCAAACCCGATGCGGTAGCCGAGGCGATGACTGCGCTCGGTACGCACATCCAGAAACAGCATCGGCTGATCAATCGCCCGCTCTTCACTTTGCGCGGCGAGTCGGGCCATCGCCCGCTGCTCCCGCAGGCGGGTCACAAACAGCAGCCCGGCGCCAGGGCAGGCAATCAGCAATGCCGTGGTGTTTAGCAGTAATGCCGGCAGCGACATCAAAAACCTCGGTACAACAGTGACCAGGTATCCATCCAGATACAAACCTGAACGGACTGCGCCCTCCTGCGCATCAAAACTCCCTCCCCCATTGACGACTAATGTATCGAGTAATTTACAGCGTCACCTGAACGTCACCTTAACAAGCCACTCTGTTGCCCTTCGCACACCCGGGAGCTTGTCATGTTGCACGCGCAGAACCAGGATCGGCTGTACCTGATCGCCCCTACCGATGAGCAAGAGGCGCTGGTCGGCGGCCTGGCGTTTAATGTCCAGGACCGGCACTGGCTGGTGTATTGCGCCCTCGGCGGGCATCAACATGCCGACCTGCCGGAGCTGGATCTGTTGACGGGGGTGAGTGTGCTGGACTTTTATGTCGAAACGGCGGCATGACCGCAGCAGACACAAAAAAGCCGGGCCCGTGACGGGGCCCGGCTTTTTTACAACTGATTATTGCGAGCTGAGGATCTGGCCGATGCTGGGATCCTTGAACAGACGCGTCAGGGCATCACTCAACACATCGCTGACCAGCTTGGTGTTGGTTTCCTGGTTGGGCGCCATGCCGAAACGCTGGTCCAGGGACGCCCCGTAACGGCCGCTGTAGCGGCGGTTGCCGGCCGACACATCAGAGCGGAAAGTCGCGCCGATGGTGGCTTCGGTCACGTACAGGCCTTCCTTGGGCGACTGGTACTTCAACTCGGCCAGGGTCACCGTCAGTTGCGGTGCGCCTGGCGAGTTGCTGGTTGGGGTGAAGCCCAGCAGGCGCACCGCCGCTTCGGCCTGGGCTTGCAGCTTGGGCAGCACGTCGGCACCGGTCACCGTGATGGCGCTGGTTTCCGGGTACAGGCCACCGCGGGTGCCCAGGGTCGGCGATGGACGGCCATCAACCACACGCACCGAGACCGGCTGGCCATGGCCCACAGGCGCCAACTGGGTGGTGAGCTTGGGTTGCGGGCTGAGTTGCTGCGGGCTGTGGGCGCAGCCAACCAGGGTCAAGCTGGTCACAGTGATCAAACCGAACAACAGGCGTTGCAACATGCTTTTCTCTCCAGAAATCAGGTACCGACAGCCCGGCAGTATAGCGGTGCGTCACCGCCTGGAACTAGCGCCAGTTACAACCTCGGGTCCTGACCTGCGTGCCGCGGCCCAGTGTCACCCAGATGTCATTCTTGACAGATATGCTTGGCGTCATTCTCAGGAGGCCCGCCATGCTCAATCTTCTCTGGCGCTTTTTCGCGCGTACGCCCGCCCATCGCAACTTTGCCCTGCTCGACTCGCAAGGTCGCTGCCAGGCCTTCAAGCAATGCTGCCAGCCGCCCGTGGGTGAGGGCTGGGTCGAAGTCCAGGAGATCCGCCTGAGCTGGATGCACCATCCGTTGCCCGCCCGCGCCCGTGTCAACCCGCGCCGCGCACGGTCATCACACCGCCTGCCGTTGACCGCCTGACCGAAGCGCTAATAAAAGTCATAAAACACGTCCATTTCCCGGCAGTTCTTCGCTACAATCTCCCCCCGATTATAAGGACGTCTCCTGATCGGGCCTCGCAGCATCGCTAATGCCCTGGTATTAGCTCCCCCGCACCGCCCACAGAGAGCCGCCCACACAGATCGTGTGAAGCTGGCGAGCTGGCTGTTTTGTCTGCAAACCTGCGCCTTTACCGAATCTGCCAGAGCTGCCATTGCGCTCGGCCACTTGAGTTGTTTGCCCGTTATGCCGCGTGTCGGCAGTGATTACGGGCCAGGTGCCAGGCTGGGGCAGCCCTTTTTTGAGGTTCACGTCTTCAAAAGAGCGTGAAAAAACGGGTTTTCACAACTTCACAAGAGTGTGGCGAGCAAATGAATAGTTTTGCGTTTGTACAAGCACCATCAGCGTCTGGCACTGCCCAACCACACAGGACCGAGTACTCCTCAAGAACCGGAGTTTGAAGCCTGTCCGCTACGGATTTGGTTGCACGATCGGACGCACTTGACCATAAGTCGAATTGCCACAGGGGCCCTGAAATGCGTTCATATGCAGATAAGGCCTGGTCGGCAGCGTCCGCTGAAGTTGCAAAAAAATTGCGAAGAATCGGACATGGCGATCCTGGCCATGGGTAACCTGGGGCATCACGTGAACCGCCCCGTCACTCCTGGCAGCCATGCCGTCAATTTGGTGCTGCAGATTTTGGAGACGCGTTAAATGGCGCATAACGAAGCAGTCGACGTAGTACTGGTAGGTGCGGGCATCATGAGTGCCACCCTTGCCGTGCTGCTCAAGGAGCTCGACCCCGGCCTCAAGCTGGAAGTCGTTGAGCTGATGGATTCGGGTGCCGCGGAGAGTTCCAACCCGTGGAACAACGCCGGTACCGGTCACGCCGGGCTGTGCGAGCTGAACTACACCCCGCAGGCGGCTGATGGCTCCATCGACATCAAAAAAGCCGTGCACATCAACACCCAGTTCGAGGTGTCGAAACAGTTCTGGGCGTACCTGACCCAAAAAGGCACCTTTGGCTCGTCCAAGTCCTTTATCAGCCCCGTGCCGCACCTGAGCTTCGTGCAGGGCGAAAAAGGCGTGTCCTTCCTCAAGAAGCGCTTTGAAACCCTCAGCCAGCACCACGCGTTCTCGGACATGCACTACACCGAAGACCGTGCCGAAATGGCCGAGTGGATGCCGCTGATGATGCCGGGCCGCCCGGCCGACGAAAAAATCGCCGCGACCCGCGTAATGAACGGGACCGACGTCAATTTCGGCGCCCTGACCAACCAATTGCTGGCGCACCTGAGCAGCTCGGCCGATGCCCAGGTCAAGTACAGCAAGCGCGTGACCGGCCTCAAGCGCAATGGCGCCGGCTGGACCGTGAGCATCAAGGACGTCAACAGCGGCAATACGCGCCATGTCGACGCCAAGTTCGTGTTCCTCGGCGCCGGTGGCGCGGCCCTGCCGCTGCTGCAAGCCTCAGGGATCGAAGAAAGCAAAGGCTTTGGCGGCTTCCCGGTCAGCGGCCAGTGGCTGCGTTGCGACAACCCGCAAGTGGTCAAGCAGCACCAGGCCAAGGTCTACAGCCAGGCCGCCGTGGGTTCGCCGCCGATGTCGGTGCCGCACCTGGACACCCGCGTGGTGGATGGCAAGAAATCCCTGCTGTTCGGGCCATACGCAGGCTTCACCACCAAGTTCCTCAAGTTCGGTTCGTTCCTTGACCTGCCCATGTCGATTCGCCTCGGCAACATCGGCCCGATGCTGGCCGTGGCCCGCGACAACATGGACCTGACCAAGTACCTGGTCAGCGAAGTGATGCAGTCCATGGAGCAACGCCTGGAATCACTGCGTCGCTTCTACCCTGAGGCGAAAGCCGAGGACTGGCGCCTGGAAGTGGCCGGCCAACGGGTGCAGATCATCAAGAAGGACCCGAAGAAAGGCGGCGTGCTGCAATTCGGTACCGAGCTGGTGGCGGCCAAGGACGGTTCGCTGGCCGCGCTGCTGGGGGCGTCCCCAGGGGCTTCGGTGACGGTTTCGATCATGCTGGATCTGATCGAACGCTGCTTCCCGACCCAGGCGGCCGGCGAGTGGGCGGCCAAGCTGCAGGAAATCTTCCCGGCCCGGGAAAAAGTCCTGGAGACCGATGCCGAGCTGTATCGCAAGATCAGCATGCAGAACAACATCAGCCTGGAGCTGGTGGAGCAAGGTAGCGAGGCCGAAAGCTACGCTTGAGGTCGTGACGCATAGCGTCACCGGATGCATTCCCACGCAGAGCGTGGGAACGATCGCAAGCGTGGGAACGATCGCCCTGCTCTCGTGCTGAGAGCGGGGCGTTTTTTTTCAGCCGCGAGCGATGTTGATCAGCTCGATGTACTCGTCCGCGTTGCGCTGGTCCTTGATCAGGTCCACGAAGGTCTGGCCATGCTCATCCTTGCCGTCGAGGTCCAGTCCCGCTTCCTTGAAAAAGCCCAGGAACCGCTCGAAATCGTCGATGCGCAGGCCGCGATAGGCTTTGATCAGCTTGTGCAGGGAAGGTGAAGTGGCGTCGACCGGTTCAAAATCCAGGAACAGCTTGATCTGATCGTCGCCGATCTCGTCACCAATCACTTGTTTCTTATCTTTACGCATTGCCGACTCCAGCCTGCTGACATTTACACGGGAGTGGAAGTCTACCTGCGGGACACAAGGTTCGGAAGCCACGAAGCTCTAATGTGGGAGCGGGCTTGCCCGCGATGGCGGTGGGTCAGTCGAACTGGGCCAGCATCCAACGGTGATACTCAACCATACCAGCCTCGCCTTCCCGGGGTGCCCAACTCGCCAGCTCACCCTCGCCCACCGGACGATAGGGGCCGGCCTTGCACTCGAACATCACCGTGTCGGGCTCAAGCACCACCAGGCCGTGGAAAACGCCGGGCGACAGGTCAACCCCCAGGCAATCTCCACCCGCCTGCAAGACACGCCGCTCCAGGACCTCGCCTGACTCGCTGAAGATCAGAATCCCCAGGCGCCCCTTGAGTACCAGCAGGGTCTCGGCCTTGTCGGCGGTGAGATGACGATGGGGCTGCACATAGGTGTGTGGCTGCAAACCGACAGCCATGCGATGGCACGGCTCCTCCATCTGGTGGAAGTTGACGTTCTGCCGGCCACGGGGGTTGATGGCGGCTTTCTCGGCCAATTCGGCAAACAGCGACTGATCAAGAAAACGCGCCACGACTTACATCCCCTTCACAGCAAAGATGCCGTTGGCATTGCGCCAGTAGCCCTTGTAGTCCATGCCGTAACCGAAAATGTAGCGGTCGATGCACGGCAGGCCAACATAATCAGCCTTCAGGTCTGGGCGGGCCTTGCGGTCGTGGTCTTTGTCGATCAGCACGGCGGTGTGCACTTTGCGCGCGCCGGCGTGTTTGCAGAAGTCGATGATCGCGCCCAGGGTGTGACCTTCGTCGAGGATGTCGTCGATGATCAGCACGTCACGGTCGATAAACGACACTTCCGGCTTGGCTTTCCAGAACAGGTCGCCGCCGCTGGTTTCATTACGGTAGCGCGTGGCGTGCAGGTAGGACGCTTCCAGCGGGAATTGCAGATGAGTCAGCAATTTGCCGGCGAAAATCAGACCGCCGTTCATCACACAAAACACCACCGGGTTGGTCTCGGCCATTTCGCGGGTGATGTGCGCGCCGACCTTGGCGATAGCCTCTTCGACTTGCGCTTCGGTGTACAGGCAGTCAGCCTCGTGCATGATTTGACGGATATGCTCGAGATCAGCGGACATGGCGCTCTCCAGGGGTACTGTGGCAAGAAAAGCGGGCGAAGGTACGCCTCTGGGACGCAACGTTCAAGCCTTTATGGACTAACGTACTGGTTGTCTATAGGACAACACCCTCGGATAGATTAATCTAGGCCGGTTTTTTTGCCCGCCGCCGGAGCCTTTCCCCATGCCCATCCGTGAGATCCGCCACCCGCTGATCCGACACAAGCTCGGCCTTATGCGCCGCGCCGACATTAGCACGAAGAACTTCCGTGAGCTTGCTCAGGAAGTCGGAGCGTTGCTCACCTACGAAGCCACCAAGGATTTACCCCTGGAAAACTACGAGATCCCCGGTTGGTGCGGTCCCGTCCAGGTCGAGAAAATCGCCGGCAAGAAAATTACCGTGGTGCCGATCCTGCGCGCCGGTATCGGCATGCTTGAAGGCGTGCTGAGCCTGATCCCGGGTGCCAAGGTCAGCGCTGTGGGCGTGGCCCGCAACGAAGAAACCCTGCAGGCCCACACCTACCTGGAAAAACTCGTCCCGGAAATCGACGAGCGCCTGGCGATGATCATCGACCCGATGCTGGCCACCGGCAGCTCCATGGTCGCGACCATCGACCTGCTGAAAAAAGCCGGCTGCAAGGACATCCGCGCCATGGTGCTGGTCGCGGCTCCCGAAGGTATCGCCGCCGTAGAAAAAGCCCACCCGGATGTAGTGATCTACACCGCGTCCATCGATGAACGCCTGAACGAGCACGGCTACATCATTCCGGGCCTGGGCGATGCTGGCGACAAGATCTTCGGCACTAAGCAGAAGGACGCGTGAGCATGCAGGATGAATTCAACGACCCGCTTTGGCGCCAGATCCTGTCTGGCGCACAAATGCTCTTCGTAGCATTTGGCGCGCTGGTGTTGATGCCACTGATCACAGGTCTTGATCCAAACGTTGCACTGTTTACTGCGGGCCTGGGCACGCTGTTGTTCCAGATAGTCACCGGGCGCCAAGTGCCGGTGTTCCTGGCGTCGAGCTTTGCCTTTATCACCCCGATCATTCTCGCCAAGGGCCAGTTCGGCCTCGCGGCGACCATGGGCGGGGTGATGGCGGCAGGTTTCGTCTACACCTTCCTCGGCCTGGCCGTGAAGATCAAGGGCACCGGTTTTATCGACCGGCTGCTGCCGCCCGTGGTGATCGGGCCGGTGATCATCTCCATCGGCCTGGCCATGGCGCCGATTGCCGCGAACATGGCCATGGGCAAGTCGGGCGACGGTGCCGAGCTGATCCATTACCAGACGGCAATGCTGATCTCGATGCCGGCGCTGCTGACCACGCTGATCGTGGCGGTGTTCGGCAAGGGCATTTTCCGCCTGGTGCCGATCATTGCCGGGGTGCTGGTGGGGTTTGGCATGTCGTTCTACTTTGGCGTGGTCGACACCGCGAAGATCGCCGCCGCACCGTGGCTCGCCCTGCCCCACTTCACCGCGCCGGAATTTAACTGGCAGGCTATTCTGTTCATCGTGCCGGTGGCCCTGGCGCCAGCGATTGAACATATCGGTGGCGTGATTGCGGTCGGCAGCGTGACCGGTCGCGACTACCTGAAAAAGCCCGGCCTACATCGCACGCTGCTGGGCGACGGGATTGCCACCACCACGGCGGGCCTGTTCGGTGGCCCGCCCAACACCACTTACGCCGAAGTGACCGGCGCGGTGATGCTGACCAAGAACTACAACCCGAAGATCATGACCTGGGCGGCGGTATTTGCCATCACCCTGGCCTTCGTGGGTAAGTTCGGCGCGCTGTTACAGAGCATTCCGGTGCCGGTGATGGGCGGGATTCTATGCCTGTTGTTCGGCTCGATTGCCGCAGTGGGGATGAATACCCTGATCCGTCACAAGATCGACCTCGGGGAGGCGCGCAATCTGGTGATTGTCTCGGTGACCCTGGTCTTCGGGATTGGCGGTGTGCTGATCGGCACCGGCACCGGTCCCGACGATTTCGGCCTGAAGGGCATCGCCCTGTGCGCCGTGGTCGCGATTGGCTTGAACCTGCTGCTGCCGGGCAATGATGGCTGGAAGCACAAGAAGCCGGACGAGCCGTTGCTCTAAGGCTACGGATTGTCGGTGCTGCTGATGGCCCCATCGCGGGCAAGCCCGGCTCCCACAGAGGAATGCATTCCAATGTGGGAGCCGGGCTTGCCCGCGATGAGGCCAATCCAGCCACTATGGATTTAAGCCTTAAAGATCGCCCAAGCCATCGATCAACGCCTGGTTCTGCTCTGGCGTACCGATGCTGATCCGCAGGAACTGGGCAATCCGCTCCTGCTTGAAGTGCCGCACGATCACCCCTTGCTCCCGCAGCTTGGCCGCCAGGCCCGCCGCGTCGTGCCGTGGGTGGCGGGCAAAGATGAAGTTGGCCGCTGACGGCAACACCTCAAAACCCTTCCCTCGCAACTGCACCACAACCTTCTCGCGGCTGTCGATCACCAACTGGCAGGTCTTCTCGAAGTATTCTCGGTCGTCGAAGGCCGCCGCCGCGCCAACAATTGCCAGGCGATCCAGCGGATACGAGTTGAAGCTGTTCTTGACCCGCTCCAGCGCCTCGATCAGGTCCGGGTGGCCCACCGCCAGGCCTACCCGCAAACCGGCCAGTGAGCGCGATTTGGAGAGGGTCTGGGTCACCAGCAGGTTGGGGTAGCGGTCCACCAGGCTGATGGCGGTTGCGCCGCCGAAGTCGATATAGGCTTCATCGACCACCACCACCGAATCCGGGCTGGCCTTGAGGAGCTGCTCCACCGCGTCCAGCGCCAGCACGCAGCCGGTCGGCGCGTTCGGGTTGGGGAAGATGATCCCGCCATTGGGCCTGGCGTAATCCGCCACGCGAATCTGGAACTGCTCGTCCAGCGGCACCGGGGCCGAAGTGATGCCATACAGGCCACAGTACACCGGGTAAAAGCTGTAGCTGATATCCGGGAACAGCAGCGGCAGGTCGTGCTGGAACAGGCCGTGGAAGATATGTGCCAGGACTTCGTCGGAACCGTTACCGAGGAAGACCTGACTCCCCTCCACCCCGTAATACCTGGCCACGGCCTGCTTGAGCAGGTCGCTGTTGGGGTCGGGGTACAAGCGCAGGTTGTCGTTCAACTCGGCCTGCATCGCCGCCAGGGCCTTGGGCGACGGGCCGTAGGGGTTTTCATTGGTGTTGAGCTTGACCAGCCTGGTCAGCTTCGGCTGCTCGCCGGGCACGTAAGGCACGAGGTCCTTGACGAAAGGGCTCCAGAATTTGCTCATGTCTTACTCTCCCTTGACGATGCGGTATTCGGCGCTGCGGGCGTGCGCGCTCAACGATTCACCACGGGCCAGCACCGAGGCGGTCTTGCCCAGCTCGGAAGCACCTTGCGGCGAGCAGAAAATGATCGACGAGCGCTTCTGGAAGTCGTACACCCCCAGCGGCGACGAGAAGCGCGCGGTGCCGGAGGTAGGCAACACGTGGTTGGGGCCGGCGCAGTAGTCGCCCAGGGCTTCGCTGGTGTGGCGGCCCATGAAGATCGCACCGGCGTGGCGAATCGATGGCAGCCAGGCCTGTGGGTCGGCCACGGACAGTTCCAGGTGCTCGGGGGCGATGCGGTTGGCCACTTCGATGGCCTGTTCCATGTCCCGCACCAGGATCAGCGCACCCCGGCCATTGATCGACTTTGCGATGATCTCGGCGCGATCCATGGTCGGCAACAACTTGTTGATGCTGGCCGCCACCTTGTCGAGAAACGCGGCGTCGGGGCTGACCAGGATCGCCTGGGCATCTTCATCGTGCTCGGCCTGGGAGAACAGGTCCATGGCGATCCAGTCGGGATCGGTCTGGCCGTCGCAGACCACGAGGATTTCCGAAGGGCCGGCGATCATGTCGATACCGACCTGGCCAAACACATGGCGCTTGGCGGTGGCGACGTAGATGTTGCCGGGACCGACCACCTTGTCCACCTTCGGTACGCTTTCGGTGCCATAGGCCAACGCCGCGACGGCCTGGGCGCCACCGATGGTGAACACGCGGTCAACGCCCGCAATGCAGGCAGCGGCCAGCACCAGTTCGTTGATTTCACCGCGCGGGGTCGGGACCACCATGACCACTTCGGTCACACCTGCCACTTTGGCGGGAATGGCATTCATCAGCACCGACGACGGGTACGAGGCCTTGCCGCCCGGCACATACAGGCCGGCGCGGTCCAGGGGCGTGACTTTCTGGCCGAGCACCGTACCGTCGGCTTCGGTGTAGCTCCAGGAGTCCTGTTTCTGTTTTTCGTGATAGCTGCGCACCCGCGCGGCCGCGACTTCCAGGGCTTCGCGCTGCGGCGCGGTGATGCGCGTCAGGGCCAGTTCCAGGCGTTCGCGAGGCAGGATCAGGTCGGACATGGACTTGACGTCCAGGCCGTCGAACTGGCGGGTAAAGTCCACCAGCGCCGCGTCGCCGCGCTCGCGCACGGCCTTGATGATGTCGAGCACCCGCTGGTTGACCGAGTCGTCGGACACGCTTTCCCAGCTCAGCAGATGATCCAGATGATGGGCGAAATCCGGGTCGGCAGCGTTGAGTCGGGCAATTGCAGTGGACGTAGTCATAGCGAGGGCCTCAATAGTATTGGCAAAAACTCAGGCGCCCTAAACTAGCAGTCGTTTCCGCTTGGGCACCTGAGAATTCTGGCTATGAGGCGGATAGACGGGCGCGACCTAGGGCCGCGCAGATGGGTCAACCGCGGTGTCGAGACTCCACTGCCTTGCGCAGGGTGTCGATCAACGCCTGGATACGGGCGTGCTGCATCTTCATCGAAGCTTTGTTGACGATCAGGCGCGAGCTGATGTCGGCAATAAAGTCCTGGGGTTCCAGGCCGTTGGCGCGCAGGGTGTTGCCGGTGTCGACCACGTCAATGATCTTGTCGGCCAGGCCGATCAGCGGCGCCAGCTCCATCGAGCCGTAGAGCTTGATGATATCGACCTGACGGCCTTGTTCGGCGTAGTAACGCTTGGCAACGTTGACGAACTTGGTGGCCACCCGCAGGCGGCCTTTTGGCTCGACATCACCGACACGGCCGGCGGTCATCAGCTTGCACAGCGCGATACGCAGGTCCAGCGGCTCGTACAGGCCCTGGCCGCCGTATTCCATCAGCACGTCTTTACCGGCGACACCCAGGTCGGCGGCGCCATGTTCAACGTAGGTCGGCACGTCGGTAGCCCGCACGATCAACAGGCGAACGTCGTCCTGGGTCGTGGGGATGATCAGCTTGCGGCTCTTGTCCGGATTCTCGGTCGGCACGATGCCCGCTTCAGCCAGAAGCGGCAAAGTATCGTCAAGGATGCGGCCCTTGGACAGTGCGATGGTCAACATGGGAAACGTCAATCCTTCATCAGGCTATTGCGGTCCGGTCGCAAATGGCGCCAGACACAGATCGAGGCCATTACAGCCTCGATTTGAAACCAATTCAGCCGAGGCATGCCTATGCACACCTCAGGCGGGCGCTTCCCTGCGCCCGAGCAGTGGGGACTAACCCGGTACGCGGCGGATTTTTGCGCCGAGCATCTGCAGTTTTTCTTCGATGCACTCGTAGCCACGGTCTATGTGGTAGATGCGATCGATCAGCGTGTCGCCTTCGGCGATCAGTGCCGAAATCACCAGGCTGGCCGAGGCCCGCAGGTCGGTCGCCATCACTGGCGCGCCCTTGAGGGTTTCGGTACCGGTAACGATGGCCGTGTTGCCTTCGACCTGGATCTTGGCGCCCATGCGGTGCAGTTCATACACGTGCATGAAGCGGTTTTCAAAGATGGTCTCGATCACCGCGCCGGTGCCTTCGGCAATCGCGTTCAGGGAGATGAACTGCGCCTGCATGTCGGTCGGGAACGCTGGGTATGGAGCAGTACGCACGTTGACGGCTTTTGGCCGCTTGCCGTGCATGTTCAGCTCGATCCAGTCTTCGCCGGTGGTGATTTCGGCACCCGCTTCGCGCAGTTTTTCCAAGACCGCTTCAAGGATGGTCGGATCGGTGTCCTTGACCTTGACGCGACCACCGGTGACGGCAGCGGCAACCAGGTAGGTGCCGGTCTCGATACGGTCCGGCATCACTTTGTAGGTCGCCGAGTGCAGGCGCTTCACACCGTCGATGGTGATGGTGTCGGTGCCGGCGCCTGTGATCTTGGCACCCATGGCGATCAGGAAGTTGGCCAGGTCGACCACTTCCGGCTCGCGCGCGGCGTTTTGCAGGACGCTGCGGCCATTGGCCAGGGCCGCGGCCATCATGATGTTCTCGGTACCGGTCACACTGACGGTATCAAAGAAGAAGTTCGCGCCACGCAGGCCGCCTTCCGGTGCCTTGGCCTTGATGTAGCCACCTTCGACATCGATGGTTGCGCCCATGGCTTCAAGGCCACGGATGTGCAGATCCACCGGACGCGAACCGATGGCGCAACCGCCAGGCAGTGCCACTTCGGCCTCGCCGAAACGGGCGACCATCGGGCCCAGAACCAGGATCGAGGCCCGCATGGTTTTCACCAGCTCGTACGGTGCGATCAGGGTCTTGATGGTGCGCGGGTCGATTTCGACCGAGAGTTTCTCGTCGATCACCGGCTCAATGCCCATGCGACCGAACAGCTCGATCATGGTGGTGATGTCGTGCAGGTGCGGCAGGTTGGCTACAGTAACCGGGCCATCGCACAGCAAGGTGGCCGCCAGGATCGGCAAGGCCGAGTTTTTAGCCCCGGAGATACGGATTTCGCCATCAAGACGGGCACCGCCGGTAATAATCAATTTATCCATAAGAATCTCGACGCCTTGGGGGCTCAGGTACGCTCGGCCCAGGCCGCGCGGCTGAAAAATTTCATAGTGACCGCATGGATGCTGCCATCGGTGATCCACGGGTTCAAATGGGCATAGATCTGCTGCTGACGCTTGACCGGGCTCAATGCCGCCAGTTCATCGCTAATCACGTTCAGCTGGAAATTGCAGCCTTCGCCTTCAACTGCAACCTCAGTATTCGGCAGCTTTCCTTCAAGGAAGCTTTTAACTTCTAGGGCCTGCATGCTCAACCTCTATCGGCGCCCAGTGCGCACGGGTCGCACATCATACAAAAAAGCCCCGCGCCTGCGAACCCCGCATAGCAGGACTCTGACGGGGGGCTTCTTCAATAAGGTGTATTAAGGATGCGTCAACAGCTCAGTCAAACCACAAACCTGGGCGATTTCACGCATATCCTCGGGTAATGCGCGAATACTGACAGGTTTCTTGACCGCTGCGGCGTCACGCAGGAAACACAGGAGCAATGACAGGCCAACACTGCTGGACTTCACCACCGCCGAGCAATCGAGGACCAATGCCTGCGCGGTGCTGGCATTGATCAGCGCCTGGCCCTGCTTGCGCAGGGCCGGCCCGGTGCTGTAGTCGAGCACGCCACTTAAGAGCAGCTCGCCGGCCTGGCCTTGACGAACAGCCGACTCGGTCATGGCGCCTGCTTCTCTGCAGCTTCTTCGGTCACTTCCTTGGCCTTGGCCACTTCACCGGCCCACCCATCGATGGTCTTGTCCAGGTCGTTGCCATTGCGCTGCATGGCATCGGCGAACTGGTCACGGAACAGCTTACCGATGTTGATGCCGTTGATGATCACGTTGCGCACTTTCCATTCACCGTTGATTTTCTCAAGGGTGTAGGAAACCGGATAGATCGCGCCATTGTTGCCCTTGACCTGCATATCCACGCTGGTACGGGTGCCGGACTCATCCTTGGCCGGGGACACGACGATCCCCTGGTTGTTGTACTCCAGCAGGGCATTGCCGTAGAACTGCATCAGGCTGCGCTTGAAGTTGTCCTGGAAACGCTGCATTTGCGCAGGCGTGGCCTTGCGCGAGTACTTGACCGTCATGATGCTGCGGGAGATGCCATCAGCGTCGACCACAGGGCCCACGATACCGTTGAGGGCATCGTAGAACGCGCTTGGGCTCTGCTTGTACTGTTCCTTGTTTGCGGCAAGGTCAGCCAGCAACTCTTTGGTGGTTCTCTCAATTATGTCGTGCGCCGAGGGCGCCGCCACGGCGTTAGCCATCAATGGCAAGGCTGCCAACAGCACCAACAGGCCACGTCGCAAGGTAGAGATCATGAACAAACTCCTCATTTGGCGTCTTTACTAACCGTATTAAGCAGGAATTTACCGATCAGGTCCTCCAATACCAACGACGACTGTGTGTCATGAATGGTCGAACCATCCTTGAGCAAGGCTTCTTCCCCGCCCACGCTGATACCGATGTACTTCTCGCCCAGCAGACCCGCCGTGAGGATAGACGCCGTGGAGTCAGTCGGCAGGTTATCTACCTTCTTGTCCAGTTGCAGGGTCACTCGGCCGGTGAAGCTGTCGCGGTCCAGATCGATTGCCGTGACCTTGCCGATAGTCACACCGGCCATGGTCACTTTGGATCTGACCGTCAAACCGGCGATATTGTCGAAGTAGGCGTAAAGTTTATAGGTATCGGCGCTCGAGCTGGCCGACAAGCCGCTGACTCGCAGGGCGAGCAACAGTAAAGCCAGGATGCCAGCCAGCAAGAAAAGGCCGACACCGATCTCCACAGTGCGGTTTTGCATCAGAAATCTCCAAACATCAAGGCGGTCAAAATGAAGTCAAGGCCCAGTACCGCCAGCGAGGCGTACACAACGGTCTTGGTGGTGGCACGACTGATCCCTTCTGAAGTGGGCTCACAGTCATAGCCTTGGAATACGGCGATCCAGGTCACGACGAAGGCAAAGACGATGCTCTTGATAATGCCATTGAGCACGTCACCGCTGAACGTCACGCTGTTTTGCATGTTGGCCCAGTAGGAGCCGTCATAGACCCCCAGCCAGTCCACCGCCACCCACGAACCGCCCCAGATCCCGACCACGCTGAAAATCATCGCCAGCAGTGGCAGGGAGATGAAGCCGGCCCACAGGCGTGGGGCAACAATGTACTTGAGCGGGTCCACGCCGATCATTTCCAGGCTGGACAACTGCTCGGTGGCCTTCATGTTGCCGATCTCGGCGGTCAACGCGGAGCCCGCGCGGCCGGCAAACAGCAAGGCCGTGACCACCGGCCCCAGCTCACGCAGCAGCGTCAGCGCAACCATCTGCCCCACCGCCTGCTCGGAACCGTAGCTGGACAGGATATTGAAGCCCTGCAACGCCAGCACCATGCCGATGAACACCCCGGAGACCACGATGATCACCAGGGACATCACGCCCACCGAGTGCAACTGCTTGAGCAGCAAGCCAAAACCGCCGCCGATAGCGCTGCGGCCCAGCAAGGCGTGAAACAGGAAAATCGTCGAACGCCCGAGCACTTCGACGATGTCGATGCCGGAACGACCGAAAAGGCGAACCTTCTCGATTAAAGATGTCTTGCGCATCAGCGCTTCCCCAGAAGATCTGCGCGGTAGTCCGCTGCCGGAAAATGAAAAGGCACCGGGCCATCAGGATCGCCGGTCATGAACTGGCGAATCCGCGGGTTATCGGCGTTCATCAGTTCTTCAGGCGTACCCTGCCCCAATACCTGGCCATCGCCGACCACATACAGGTAGTCGGCAATGCTCGCGGTTTCGGCCAGGTCGTGGGAAACCACGATACTGGTGATGCCCAGCGCATCGTTGAGCAGGCGGATCAGGCGCACCAGGACGCCCATGGCGATAGGGTCCTGGCCGACGAACGGTTCGTCATACATCAGGATCTGCGGGTCGAGGGCAATCGCCCGTGCCAGGGCCACACGCCGCTTCATACCGCCGGAGAGCTCATCTGGCATCAGATCGATGGCACCGCGAAGGCCGACGGCCTGCAGCTTCAACAATACAATGTCACGAATCATCTCTTCGGACAGCTGGGTGTGTACCCGCAGCGGGAACGCGACGTTTTCAAAAACATCGAGATCGGTGAACAGGGCACCGCTCTGGAACAGCACCCCCATGTGCTTGCGCGCATCGAACAGGTCGCTGCGCGACAGGGTCGGCAGGTTCTGGCCATTGACCCAGACTTCCCCGGCGGTGGGACGCAACTGCATGCCCATCAGGCGCAGCAGGGTCGTCTTGCCGCAACCGGACGGCCCCATGATGCCCGTCACCTTGCCGCGGGGAATGCGAATATCGACATTATTGAAGATGCTGCGCGTACCGCGCTTGAAGGAAAGGCCCTTCAGCTCGACCGCGTAGGCGTTATCGGCACTCATCTAAACTCCTTGGGATGCAGCTTCTCACTCAGACACCACGTTTGGGACAACTGCTTGCGACAGTTAGACACATGTGAGCTGTGCGGACCGAACTGGCGGCGAACTATATCACTGCTGAGATAAAGCGCCCAAGGCCGGAGCAGCGGTTGTTCAGAAACAGGACAGCTAAAGTGCATTTGAGAAGGTTCTCACATTCATGGTGAACAAACCCTGACGAACTTGCGTGAGGGAATTGATCATTACCGCTATAATCGCCGACTTTTCGTCAGGCTATCCGATTTCAGACATGAGCCAATCCAACGACCTTATTCAATCCGCACAACGCACCATCCGCCTCGAACTTGAAGCCGTAGAAGGCTTGCTGGCCCATATCGACGCAGATTTCGTACGCGCCTGCGAGATGATCCTGGCCAGTAAAGGCCGGGTTGTCGTGGTCGGCATGGGCAAGTCAGGCCATGTCGGCAACAAGATTGCCGCCACCCTGGCCAGTACCGGCACCACCGCGTTTTTCGTGCACCCGGCCGAAGCCAGCCATGGCGACATGGGCATGATCACCCGCGACGACGTGATCCTGGCCCTGTCCAACTCCGGCACCACCAACGAAATCGTGACCCTGCTGCCCCTGATCAAGCGCCTGGGCATCAAGCTGATCAGCGTGACCGGCAACCCGGACTCGACGCTGGCCAAGGCCGCCGAAGTGAACCTGAACGTGCATGTGGCCCACGAGGCCTGCCCGCTGAACCTGGCGCCGACCTCCTCCACCACTGCCGCCCTGGTCATGGGCGACGCCCTGGCCGTGGCCCTGCTGGAGGCCCGTGGTTTTACCGCCGAAGACTTCGCCTTTTCCCACCCCGGTGGCGCCCTCGGCCGTCGCCTGTTGCTGAAAGTGGAAAATGTGATGCACACCGGCGATGAACTGCCCCAGGTACAGCGTGGCACCCTGCTCAAGGACGCGCTGATGGAAATGACCCGCAAAGGCCTGGGCATGACCGTGATCCTTGAAGCCGACGGGCGCCTGGCCGGGGTGTTTACCGACGGCGACCTGCGTCGCACCCTGGACCGCACCATCGATATCCATACCGCGACCATCGACCAGGTCATGACCCCCCACGGCAAGACCGCCCGCGCCGAAATGCTCGCGGCCGAAGCCCTGAAGATCATGGAAGACCACAAAATCGGCGCGCTGGTGGTGGTCGATGAGACCGATCATCCGATTGGCGCCCTGAACATGCACGATTTGCTGCGCGCAGGAGTGATGTAAATGACCACCGACCTGTTGCAACGGGGCAAGGCCATCAAACTGGCGATTTTCGACGTGGACGGCGTGCTGACCGATGGCCGCCTGTACTTCCTCGAAGACGGCAGCGAATTCAAGACGTTCAATACCCTGGACGGCCAGGGCATCAAAATGCTGATGGCCTCTGGCGTGCAAACGGCGATTATCAGTGGTCGAAAGACTCCGGTCGTGGAGCGTCGCGCACAAAACCTGGGGATTCCTTACCTCTACCAGGGCCGTGAGGATAAACTGGTGGTTCTGGACGAGCTTCTTGGCCAACTCAACCTAAGCTATGAGCAGGTCGCCTATCTGGGCGATGACCTGCCCGACCTGCCGGTGATCCGCCGCGTCGGCCTGGGCATGGCAGTGGCCAATGCCGCGTCATTTGTGCGCGAACATGCCCATGGCATTACCCAGGCCCGTGGCGGCGAAGGTGCCGCCCGCGAGTTCTGCGAGTTGATCCTGCGTGCCCAGGGCAGCCTTGAAGCGGCCCACGCCGCCTACCTATAGAGCCTTCTATGCTGAGCAAAAAGATTCGCAACTTCCTGATATTCGGAGCCATCGCCGCGCTGTTTCTCGCGGTGGGCTACTGGAACATCAGCCCGGAGCGCTTCCTCGACCACCCGGTTGTGCAGGCCGACCAGGGCGCCATCGACTATTACGCCACCAACGCCTACAGCGTGCAGTTCCTGCCGGACGGCAAGGTGCAGTACGAAATGACGTCGGACAAGGTCGAACACCTGAAGGCTTCCGAGGTCACATTGCTGACCAACCCGGACCTGAACCTGTATCGCGGCACCGAATTCCCGTGGCATGTCACCAGCAAGCGTGGCGAGGTCAACCCGGACGGTACCGAAGTGGAGCTGATCGACTCGGTGCGCGTTGCGCGCACCGACGCCCAGAAGCGCGAGACCATCATTACCAGCAGTCGCATGACCGTATTCCCACAGAAGCAATATGCGCAGACCGAGCAAGACGTTAGAATCGACGGCGCTGGCGGTGTATCGACTGGCAAGGGAATGAAAGCGTATTTGAAAGAAAGCAGGATACACCTGCTATCGAACGTAAGAGGACAGTATGAGGCTCGTTAAAACCCTCCCTATTTTGCTCGGTCTGGGCGCAGCACTGGGAAGCGTGAGCGCCTGGGCTCTGCCGAACGATAGCCAGCAACCGATCCACATTCAGGCTGACGATGCGCAGCTGGATGACAAGCAAGGTATCGCGACCTACAAGGGCGACGTCATCATCACCCAGGGCTCGATGAAGATTACCGGCAATACCGTGACCCTGACCCGCACCCCGGCAGGTGAGATTGACGTCGTGACTTCGGTGGGCAACCTGGCCTACTTTGAACAGAAGCAAAATGCTGCCGACCCAGGCCCGATCAAAGGCTACGGCGTGACCATCCAGTACCACGCGCCGCAAAACCGCATCGTACTGACTGACCGCGCCAAAGTGATCAGCAGCGACGGCAACTCGACCGAAGGCGAGAAAATCGTCTATGACACCGTCAAGCAGGTCGCCACTGCCGGCCGCGCCAATGGCACCAAGGTCACTGCACCACGTCCGCGCATCGACATGGTTATCCAGCCGAAGAAGAAGGCCCAGTAATGGCAACCCTGAAAGCCCAGCATCTGGCCAAGGCCTATAAAAGCCGTCAGGTCGTGCGCGACGTCAGCCTGTCGATCGACAGCGGCCAGATCGTCGGCCTGCTTGGCCCCAACGGTGCCGGCAAGACCACCTGCTTCTACATGATCGTCGGCCTGGTCCAGGCGGACCAGGGCCGCGTATTGATCGACGACCTGGACGTCAGCCACCAGCCCATGCACGGTCGTGCACGGGCGGGTATCGGCTATCTCCCCCAGGAGGCATCGATCTTCCGCAAACTGTCAGTGTCCGACAACATCATGGCGATCCTTGAAACCCGCAAGGAACTGGATCGCGATGGACGCCGCCAGGAACTGGAAAGCCTGCTGCAGGAGTTCCACATCAACCACATCCGCGACAACCTCGGCATGAGCCTGTCCGGCGGCGAGCGTCGTCGTGTGGAAATCGCCCGCGCCCTGGCCACGGCACCGAAGTTCATCCTGCTGGACGAACCCTTCGCCGGTGTCGACCCGATTTCGGTAGGCGACATCAAGCAGATCATCCATCACCTCAAGGCCAAGGGGATCGGCGTGTTGATCACCGACCACAACGTGCGTGAGACCCTGGATATCTGCGAAACCGCGTATATCGTCAACGACGGCCAACTGATTGCCGAAGGCGACTCCGCCACCATCCTGGCCAACGAACTGGTCAAGGAAGTGTACCTGGGGCACGAGTTCCGCCTGTAAACACTGGGATGTCAGGACATTCGCCATCAGGCGCGGGAGTCAATAAAAACCTTATTATTTTTATTGTTACCGCGCTCTAGGCAAAGCCCCCGATATCAGGCATATAATTTGCTTATGTTTGGCGCTCACGCGCCCTGTCGTGGATGGCGCATTGCGCCGGCGAATAAGGTGTTAAGCCCCTGCCATGAAACCATCGCTAGTCCTGAGAATGGGCCAGCAGCTGACGATGACACCGCAGCTGCAACAGGCCATCCGCCTGCTCCAATTGTCGACCCTGGACCTGCAACAGGAAATCCAGGAGGCCCTGGAGTCCAACCCGATGCTCGAACGCCAGGAAGAAGGCGACGACTTCGACAATGCCGATCCACTGGCCGACAACATCGAGCAAAAACCCAACGCCGACGTCCAGGAACCGTCCTACCAGGAAACCGCACCCACGGTGGATAACCTGGAAGAAGGCGAGTGGAACGAGCGCATTCCCAATGAACTGCCGGTGGATACGGCCTGGGAAGATGTCTACCAGACCAGCGCCAGCAGCCTGCCCAGCAACGACGATGACGAGTGGGACTTCACCACCCGCACCTCCGTCGGTGAAAGCCTGCAGAGCCACTTGCTGTGGCAACTGAACCTTGCCCCGATGTCCGACACCGATCGCCTGATCGCCGTGACCCTGATCGACTGCATCAATAATCAGGGCTACCTGGACGAGACCCTTGAGGAAATCCTCGAGGCCTTTGACCCGGAACTGGATATCGAGCTGGACGAAATCGAAGCGGTCCTGCACCGCATCCAGCAGTTCGAGCCCGCCGGCATTGGTGCGCGCAACCTCAGCGAGTGCCTGTTGCTGCAACTGCGCCAGCTGCCCGCCAAGACCCCCTGGCTGGCCGAGGCCCAACGCCTGGTCACCGACTACATCGACCTGCTGGGCAGCCGCGACTACAGCCAGTTGATGCGCCGGATGAAGCTCAAGGAAGATGACCTGCGCCAGATCATCGAACTGGTCCAGAGCCTCAACCCGCGTCCCGGTTCGCAAATCGAGTCCAGCGAAGCCGAATACGTCGTCCCCGACGTAATCGTGCGCAAGGACAACGAGCGCTGGCTGGTGGAACTGAACCAGGAATCGGTGCCGCGCCTGCGGGTCAACCCGCAATACGCAGGTTTCGTGCGCCGGGCCGATACCAGTGCCGACAACACCTTCATGCGCAACCAGTTGCAGGAAGCGCGCTGGTTCATCAAGAGCCTGCAAAGCCGCAACGAGACCCTGATGAAAGTGGCCACCCAGATCGTCGAGCATCAGCGCGGCTTCCTGGAATACGGCGACGAGGCAATGAAGCCGCTGGTGCTGCATGACATTGCCGAAGCCGTCGGCATGCATGAATCGACCATTTCCCGGGTCACCACCCAGAAATTCATGCATACCCCGCGCGGTATCTATGAGCTGAAATACTTTTTCTCCAGCCACGTCAGCACCTCCGAAGGCGGCGAATGCTCGTCCACGGCGATCCGCGCGATCATCAAAAAACTGGTTGCCGCGGAAAATCAGAAAAAGCCGTTGAGTGACAGCAAGATCGCTGGTTTACTGGAGGCACAAGGCATTCAGGTCGCCCGTCGAACCGTCGCCAAGTACCGCGAGTCCCTTGGGATCGCGCCTTCCAGCGAGCGTAAGCGGTTGATGTGACGGGCAGGCCACAGCGTTCCAGTGGCGGGTATTCCTACCCGCCGCTTTATGCACTGGCAACGAAGGAGAAGCTGTATGCAAGTCAATATCAGTGGACACCAACTGGAAGTGACCGAACCGCTGCGCGCCTACATCAGCGAAAAACTCAAACGGATTGAGGGGCATTTCGACAAGATCACCAATGTGCAAGTCATCATGTCTGTCGAAAAGCTAAAGCAGAAAATCGAAGCCACCTTGCGTATACCCGGCGGGGAAGTAGTCGCCAATGCAGAGCATTCAGACATGTATGCCGCCATTGACGACCTGACCGACAAGCTGGATCGCCAAATCAAAAAGCATAAGGAAAAGCAGCAGAGCCTTCTTCAAGGCACAGGCCGCTAACACTCCCCACCCATGATTCGACTTGAAACCATCCTGACCCCCGGCCGTTCCCTTGTGAACGTGCCGGGCGGCAGTAAAAAGAAAGCCCTCGAACAAATTGCCAACCTGATCAGCCGCCAAGTGCCTGACCTGGAAATGCAAGATGTCTTCGATGCCCTGATAGCCCGTGAAAAACTCGGTTCGACCGGTTTTGGCAACGGCATCGCGATTCCTCACTGCCGCCTCAAAGGCTGCGACGCACCGATAAGCGCCCTGTTGCACCTGGAGGCGCCCATAGATTTCGACGCCATCGATGGCGCCCCGGTTGACCTGCTGTTTGTCTTGCTGGTCCCGGAAGCCGCCACCGATGCACACCTGGAGCTGCTCCGGCAGATCGCCAGCATGCTCGACCGTGAAGAAGTACGTAAGAAACTGCGCAGCGCCAGCAGTAATGAAGCGCTGTATCAGGTGGTTCTGGATGAGCAAAGCGGGCAGTAATCATGCGTCTGATCATCGTCAGCGGGCGTTCCGGCTCGGGTAAAAGTACGGCCCTCAATGTGCTTGAGGACAGTGGCTTCTATTGCATCGACAACTTGCCGGCCGGCCTGCTGCCCGAGCTGGCCGAACGTGCGTTGATCCATACCGAGCTCGCCCAACCGCTGGTGGCGGTGTCGATCGACGCGCGCAACCTGCCCAGCCACCTCACGCGATTCCCGGAACTGCTGGAAGAGGTACGCGCCAAGCACATCCATTGCGACGTGCTGTACCTGGATGCCGACGAAGAAACGCTGCTCAAGCGCTTCTCGGAAACCCGTCGCCGCCACCCGCTGAGCAGCCCGCACCGCTCGCTGGCCGAAGCCATCGAAGACGAGACCAAGCTGCTGGGGCCGATCATTGACTTGGCCGACCTCAAGATCAACACCACCAGCCTGAACCTTTACCAACTGCGCGACGCCATCAAGCTGCGCCTGCTGAACCAGCCGGAACCGGGCACGGCCTTCCTGGTCGAATCCTTTGGTTTCAAGCGGGGCATGCCGATAGACGCCGACCTGGTATTTGACGTGCGTTGCCTGCCCAATCCTTACTGGAAGCCGGAACTGCGCGACCAGTCTGGGCTGGACCAGCCCGTTGCCGAGTACCTGGCGGCACAACCGGATGTGGAGGAGATGTTCCAGGACATCTCCAGCTACCTGCTCAAGTGGCTACCGCGCTTTGCCGCCAGCAACCGGGCCTATGTCACCATCGCCATCGGTTGTACCGGCGGGCATCACCGCTCCGTCTACCTGACCGAGCGCCTGGGCCAGGTCTTGCAGCAAACCCTCAAGAATGTCCAGGTTCGCCACCGCGACCTCAGCTGAAAGGAACACCTTCGCGATGCCTGCTCTGGAAATTAAAATCATCAACAAACTGGGCTTGCATGCCCGCGCGTCGGCCAAATTTGTCGGGGTCGCGGGCCAGTTTCCTTGCCAGGTGCGCGCCGGGCGTACGCCAGAGTCCATGGTCGATGGCAAAAGCATCATGGCGATGATGATGCTGGCAGCCGGCAAGGGCACCACGATCCACCTGAAGACCGAAGGCGAGCAGGAGCGGGAAGCGTTGGACGCGCTGGTGCAGTTGATCAATAACTACTTCGACGAAGGCGAATAGCCCCTGCCCAACATAAATTCCATGTGTATGGGCTTGTGTGGGAGCTGGCTTGCCTGCGATAGCATCACCTCGGTCTAGACGAAAAGCCGAGGTGCCTGCATCGCAGGCAAGCCAGCTCCTACATTGGGTTTGCGCTAGGCATCAGCCCAGCGCTGTATCCATCGCCATCATCAGGCAAAACCCGATGCACAACCCCAGGCTCGCCAGCTTGTCATGCCCATTGCGGCGCGATTCGGGGATCACTTCGTGAGTCACCACCAATAGCATCGCCCCGGCCGCCAGCGCCAGGCCCAAAGGCAGCAGCATCTCGGCCAGGCTCACCAGCCAGGCACAGAGTACGGCAAACACCGGCTCTACCAGCCCGGAGGCCGCCCCAATCATGAAAGCCTTGGCTCGCGACATCCCTGCCCCTGCCAACACCAACGCAATCACCAGCCCTTCCGGCACATCCTGCAAGGCAATGCCCATGGCCAAGCTGTCGGCATCCGGCATGCCACCGCCGGCCGAGACGCCCACCGCCATGCCTTCGGGAATGTTATGGGCAATGATCGCGAACACGAACAGCCAGATGCGCGGCGGGATCACCGGTTTGTCGGGCGTACCGACCAACATGTCCGGGCTGGCCCCGGAGACCTTGCGGTCGACCAGAAACAAGCCAAAAGCGCCCAGCATGATGCCGAAGCTGATCAAGCCACTGGAGGCCCAGGGCGTCAGCCCCAGGTTTTCGGCGGCGGCAATCCCCGGCACGACCAGCGAAAACGCAGTCGCCGCCAGCATCACGCCGGCGCCAAACCCCAGCAATGTATCGCTGACCGCCAACGGCATCCGCCGGATCACCAGGACCGGCACCGCGCCCAACGCCGTGCCCAGGGCGCAGATTGCCCCCCCTTGCAGTGCGCGCAGGATCCGCGGCTCCAGGTTCAGCCAGGCCAGCCCGTGGGCCACCAGCAATGCCGTTCCCGCCAATAGCAGCAGCGAGCCAAATGCATAGCGGAACATTCGTCCGCTGCTGATCGCCAGTGTTTCAGTGCCCATAGTCGGCCTTAGGTCTGGTTATAAGAGGTCATTAAGCGAGGGCAGCCTGGTAGCGTTCAGCGACTTCCGGCCAGTTGATAACACTGTAGAAGGCGTTGATGTATTCAGGACGGCGGTTTTGATAAAGCAGGTAGTAGGCGTGCTCCCACACGTCCAGACCGAGGATCGGCGTATTGCCGCTCATCAACGGGCTGTCCTGGTTGCCACTGCTTTCGACCACCAGGGTCTTGTGCGGGGTCACGCTCAGCCAGGCCCAACCGCTGCCGAAACGGGTCAACGCGGCCTTGGTGAACGCCTCCTTGAAGGCATCAAAACCACCCAGCTGCGTATCAATCGCCTGGCCCAGGGCACCTTCGGGCTTGCCGCCGCCCTTGGGCGACATGACCGCCCAGAACAACGAGTGGTTGGCATGCCCGCCCCCCTGGTTGATCACCGCGGCGCGCAGTTTTTCCGGCAATTGCTGGACGCTGGAGACCAGCTTCTCGATGGGCCAGCCGGCGAACTCGGTGCCTTCGACGGCGGCATTGAGGTTATTGATGTAGGTCTGGTGGTGCTTGGTGTAGTGGATTTCCATGGTTTGCGCATCGATATGCGGTTCCAGGGCATCGTAGGCGTACGGCAAGGCAGGCAAGGTGTAGGACATATCAATGTGCTCCATAAAAAGGGCTGTTGCGGGTCGGCGCACCTGTCTGCGACGTATGGTTGCCCAGCAAGCGATGGGTACGGGGGTACTCGCCGTGATCGCTGATGAAATTCAACAGTTCGACGTAGGTCTTGCTGCTCTGGCGCAAGGCTGCCTCGCGCAAGGCCTGAGGCAGCCGGGTGTCCTGCAGGGTCTGCAGCAAACGCTGGTGAATGGCGCAGAGGTATTCGGCGCTTTCTTCAGGCTGGTTCAGGCGCAGGTGCAGGTCCGCCAGGTTGTGATGGGAAATGACGCAGGCCGCCACCGCCTCGTCGGCATCCCCCCAGCGCTCGAACAACACTTGGGCCAGGGCCAGGGCTTGCAGGTAATGCTCGCGGGCATCCACCAATTCGCCCTGCATAAAGCAGCGATTGGCCCGTTCGATCGTGCGTTTCCAGTGCTCCATGGTGAGCCTCCAAAGCAGGGTCGGTTATTACACGCCACCCGCCGTGAGCTTTTCCGGGTCCAGGAGGACTTCCAGTTGGCTGCGGGGCAGGTCGGTGTGTTCGAGCGCCACATCAATCACCGGCCGGCCTTGTTGATAGGCTTTCTTGGCGATTTCAGCGGCCTTTTGGTAACCAATGATCGGGTTGAGGGCAGTGACCAGGATCGGGTTGCGCGCCAAGGCTTCCTTGAGCTTGGGCTCGTTGACCTTGAAGCTGGCGATGGCCTTGTCCGCCAGCAGGCGGCTGGAGTTGGCCAACAGCTCCAGGCTGCTGAGCAGGTTCTGGGCGATGATCGGCAGCATCACGTTGAGCTCGAAATTGCCGGATTGACCGGCGACCGTGATCACACTGTCATTGCCGATCACCTGGGCCGCGACCATGGCCGTGGCCTCTGGAATCACCGGGTTGACCTTGCCTGGCATGATCGACGACCCCGGTTGCAGGCCTTCAAGCTCGATTTCACCGAGGCCGGCGAGTGGGCCGGAGTTCATCCAGCGCAGGTCGTTGGCGATTTTCATCAGCGATACGGCAATCGCTTTCAACTGGCCGGACACGGCGACCGCGGTGTCCTGGGAGCCAATCAGGGCGAACAGGTTCTTGCCCGGAGTGAACCGCACCTGGGTCAGGCTGCTCAACTGCTGGCTAAAACGTGTAGCAAACTCAGGGTGCGCATTGACCCCGGTCCCCACCGCAGTGCCGCCCTGGGCCAGGGCCTGCAGACTTGGCAGCAGGCCCTGCAAGTGAGCGATATTGGCCTTGAGTTGCTGCGCCCACCCCTCAAGCACCTGGCTCATGCGCACCGGCATGGCGTCCATCAGGTGGGTACGCCCGGTCTTGATGAACGGATGGACCTCTACCGCCTTGCGCTCGATCACCTCAACCAGGTGCAGCAACGCCGGCAACGTCTGCTCATGTAGCACCAATGCGGCGCTGACGTGAATGGTGGTCGGGATGATGTCGTTGCTGCTTTGCCCGCAATTGACGTGGTCGTTGGGGTTGACCGGCTCGCCCAGCAAGCGGCTGGCCAGGGTTGCAATCACTTCATTGGCGTTCATGTTGGAGCTGGTGCCGGAACCGGTCTGGAAGATATCCACCGGGAAATGCTGCATGAAATCGCCTTCTAGCAAGCCTTGGGCGGCGTCGACAATGGCTTTGCCCTGGCTTTCGCTGATCTGCTTGAGATCGACGTTGGCCTTGGCGGCGGCGGCCTTGGCCAGGATCAGGGCGCGGATGAACGGGGCCGGCATGCGCTGGTGGCTGATCGGGAAGTTGTTCACCGCACGCTGGGTTTGCGCGCCATACAACGCGTCGGCCGGTACCAGTAGTTCGCCCATGCTGTCGCGTTCGATACGGGTGTTACTCATCGGAAGATCCTTGCACCAAGTCGGAGTGAGAAATCGAAGGTTGCAGTTCGCAAGTCGCCAATTGCCAGGCAAAGGTCTGCCAGCGTTTGAGGCGGCAGGCGCAGTGCGAAAGGTTTTCCAGGTCGCGCAGCGGGCGCCAGGCCTGGTCCAGGCATGTGGAGCGCCAATGCCAGGGCAAGGCGATATCAGTGGCGGTGTCGATCAGCAGGCAAAACGAGGTCTCGGCGATGGTCCACGGGTGCGTGGCCGTGCAGCAGGCCAGGTAGCGACCTTCGTTCAGGTAATGCTCGATCAGCCGTGGCTCGTCAGGGTTGAGCCCGCAGCGAATCTGACGGCTCATCCAGCGCCAGCTTTCCAGGTAGGGATCCTCGTGCAGGACAGAACTCATGATCCACACTCGCTCGATAATGATATTTATTATTAAATGATATTAAGAATCAAAACAAGCTATCAACCCTATAGCTTTGTCTGCACGGCAATATTCCAGGCAAAAAAAACGCCACCCCAAGGGGTGGCGCTGTTGTGCAGGCGGCGGGGGGCTTAGCTGCCGGCGATGGTCATACGCTCGATCAGCACCGAGCCGGTGCGGATATTGCTGCGCAGTTCCAGATCGTTACCCACGGCGACGATCTGCTTGAACATATCGCGCATATTGCCGGCGATGGTCACTTCCTGGACAGCGAACTGGATTTCGCCATGCTCCACCCAGAAACCTGCGGCACCACGGGAGTAGTCGCCGGTGACCATGTTCAAGCCATGGCCCATCAACTCGGTCACCAGCAAGCCACGGCCCATACGGCGCAACAGCGCCGCCTGGTCTTCATCGCCATGGGTCACGAACAGGTTGTGGACGCCACCGGAGTTGGCGGTACTCGGCAAACCGAGCTTGCGCCCGGCGTAGGTGCCCAGTACGTAGGACACCAACTCGCCCTTCTCGACAAACGGCTTGGCGTAGGTCGCCAGGCCATCGCCATCAAAGGCCGAACTGCCCATGGCGCGCATCAGGTGCGGGCGCTCATCCAGGGTCAACCACTCGGGAAACAACTTCTGGCCCAGTGCACCTTCAAGGAACGACGATTTGCGGTACAGGTTGCCCCCGGAAATCGCCCCCAGGAAGCTGCCGAACAGACCACCTGCCAACTCCGCCGAAAACAGCACCGGCACTTCGCACGTCGGCACCGGGCGCGCGCCCAGGCGGCTCGCGGCCCGCTGCGCGGCGCGTTGGCCGATGCTGGCCGGATCCGCCAACAACTCGCCCTGGCGACTGACGTCATACCAGTAGTCACGCTGCATCTGGCCATCACCCTCGGCGATCATCACGCAGCTCAAGCTATGGCGCGTTGATGCATAGCCGCCGATAAACCCGTGGCTGTTGCCATACACACGGCAACCCTGGTGGGTACTCAAAGTGGTGCCATCGGCATTCTTGATCCGGCTGTCGGCATCAAACGCCGCAGCTTCGCAGGCCAGGGCTTTTTCGATGGCCTGCTCGGGGCTGATATCCCAGGCGTGAAACAGGTCGAAATCTTTCAGATCCCGCGCCATCAAGGCCGCATCTGCCAAACCCGAGGCCTCGTCTTCGGAGGTGTGCCTGGCAATCGCCAGGGCGGCGGCGACGGTTTCGCGAATGGCTTCCGGGCCGCTGGCCGAGGTACTGGCCGAGCCTTTGCGCTGCCCCACATATAAGGTGATGCCAAACCCCTGGTCGCGGTTGAACTCAACGGTTTCCACTTCCCGCTGGCGTACCGAAGTCGACAGCCCCTGCTCCAGCGACACCGCCACTTCACAGGCACTGGCGCCCTGGCGCTTGGCCTCATTGATGATCTGTTCAACTTGTTCCTGCAGTGCCGGTAACGCTTGTGGACCGACGCTTTGGGCTGCACTCATGGTGTTCTCCACTCAAATTCTGCTTTCGGTTAAGGCCATCGAGCGACCGGGCCGGACAAGCGGCCCCCGACTGGTTATCATGGCGGCGTTTCTTTGCGGACTGCCACCATGGTTGATTCTTACGACGACTCCCTCGATGGGGAGAAAAGCAAAACCCAGGTCAAACGCGAGCTGCATGCTCTGGTTGATCTCGGCGAGCGCCTTACAACACTCAAGCCGGACTTGATTGCCAAACTGCCACTGACCGACGAAATGCGCCGGGCCCTGGCAGATGCACCCAAGCACACCGCGAATATCGCGCGTAAACGGCACATCATGTTTATCGGCAAGCTGATGCGCGACCAGGACACTGACGCCATTCTGACCTTGCTCGACCAACTCGATGCTTCCACCCGCCAATACAACGAACGTTTCCATAACCTGGAACGTTGGCGCGACCGCCTGATCGGCGGTGACGACGCTGTATTGGAGAAGTTCGTCCTGGACTATCCAGATGCCGACCGCCAGCAACTGCGCTCCCTGATCCGTCAGGCCCAGCACGAACTGGCACAGAACAAGGCGCCGGCCACCAGCCGTAAAATCTTCAAGTACATCCGTGAGCTGGACGAGACTCAACGCGGCCTGCGTTGATCCTCTTCCCCGGGTGGCGGTCTTCGCCACCCGAAGCTCCACGCCTTACGACCCCGTGCCACCCACGGTGATCGCATCAATTTTCAGGGTTGGCTGGCCGACACCGACCGGCACCGACTGCCCATCCTTGCCACACATGCCCACACCGCTGTCCAGCGCCAGGTCGTTACCGACCATCGACACCTTGCTCATGGCTTCCGGGCCGTTGCCAATCAGGGTGGCGCCCTTGACCGGCGCAGTGATCTTGCCGTCTTCGATCAAATAGGCTTCGCTGGTGGAGAACACGAACTTGCCGCTGGTGATATCCACCTGGCCGCCCCCCAGGTTGGCGCAATAGATCCCACGTTTGACCGAGGCAATGATCTCTGCCGGATCGCTTTCGCCCGCGAGCATGTAGGTATTGGTCATGCGCGGCATCGGCAAATGCGCGTAGGACTCGCGACGACCGTTGCCGGTACGCGCCACACCCATCAGGCGCGCGTTGAGCTTGTCTTGCATATAGCCCTTGAGCACGCCGTTTTCGATCAGCGTGGTGCACTCGGTGGGCGTGCCTTCGTCGTCGACGCTCAGGGAGCCACGGCGACCGGCCAAGGTGCCGTCATCGACGATGGTGCAGAGTTTGGAGGCGACCATTTCGCCCATGCGCCCGCTGTAGGCGGAGCTGCCCTTGCGGTTGAAGTCGCCTTCCAGGCCATGCCCCACCGCTTCATGCAGCAAGACCCCGGACCAGCCCGAACCGAGCACCACCGGCAGCGTACCGGCCGGCGCCGGAATGGCTTCCAGGTTGACCAACGCCTGGCGCAACGCCTCGCGGGCATAGCCCATGGCGCGGTCTTCGGTGAGGAAATAGCGATAATCCGTACGCCCGCCGCCGCCATGGCCGCCGCGCTCGCGACGGCCGTTCTGCTCGACGATCACACTGACATTGAAGCGCACCAGCGGTCGCACATCCGCCGCCAGGCTGCCATCGGTGGAGGCCACCAGGATGCGCTCCCAGACACCGGCCATGCTCACGCTCACCTGCTGGATACGCGGGTCGAGGGCACGGGTTGCGGCATCCACGCGCTTGAGCAGCTCGACCTTTTCGGCACGGCTCATGACTTCCAGCGGGTTGTCCGGGCCGTACAACTGGGTCACGTCCTGGGTACTGAACGCCTGCACGGTGCCGTTCTGCCCGGCACGGGAAATCGAACGCGCCGCGCGGGCGGCCAGGCCCAGGGCTTCCAGGGTGATGGCATTGCTGTAGGCAAAGCCGGTCTTCTCACCGGACTGCGCACGCACGCCAACCCCTTGGTCAAGGTTGAAGCTGCCGTCCTTGACGATCCCGTCTTCCAGGGACCAGGACTCGGAAATCTGCCCCTGGAAATACAGGTCGGCGGCATCAATACCCGGCCCGGCCAGGTCGCCCAGCACGGTTTGCAGACTTTCGATGGTCACGCCACCGGGCGCCAGGAGGTGTTCACTGACTGAGGACAACAACTCGCTCATAGGTTCGGCCTTAAATTCATCGTTCTGAAGCAGGTCGCTGTGCGCCCTGCGAGAAAAAGCGCCGGTGGCCTGCCACCGGCATGCGCGCCCGTATCGACGCTTGTTCACTGCTATCGCGTTCGGCCAACAACACCGCTTCACCTTGATCCTGTTGCGCCAGTACGCGCCCCCATGGGTCGACAATCGCCCCATGACCATAGGTTTCCCGTGGCCCCGGGTGCACGCCACCCTGGGCGGCCGCCAGCAGGTAACACTGGGTTTCGATGGCCCGGGCCCGGATCAGCACATCCCAATGCGCCGCGCCGGTTACCGCCGTAAAGGCCGAGGGCGCGGTAATCAATTCAGCGCCCGCCACACGTAACTCGCTGTACAGCTCCGGGAAGCGCAGGTCATAACAGACCGTCAGCCCCAGGCGCCCCACCGGCGTATCGGCCACCACCACTTGGTTGCCATAAGCATAGTCGTCGGATTCGCGATAACGACCGCGTGCGTCCGCCACGTCCACATCGAACAAATGCAGCTTGTCGTAGCGGGCCACGATTTGCCCCTGCGCGTCGATCAACAACGAGCAGGCGTTGGACTTGGCGTCGGGTTGTTCCAACGCAGGCAACGGCAATGTGCCGGCCACTATCCATAAGTTGAGGTCACGGGCGGCCAGTTTCAACCAGGGCAGGATCGGCCCCTCGCCCACCGCTTCGGCGCGGCCAATAGCGGCCACGTCGCTGCGCCCCATGGCAGCGAAATTTTCCGGCAGGACCGCCAGTTGCGCGCCCCCTGCCGCCGCCTGTTCCAGCAAACGCCGGGCCTGGGCCAGGTTGGCCAGGATATCGCTCTGGCTGACCATCTGGATTACCGCAAAGGACATGGGCCCACACTCCATAAAAAGCATGGGGCCATGCTACTCCACAGGGGCTTATTGTGGTTTTTCAAATGGCTTGTCGAAGGTGATTTTTGGATCTTTCCATGGCCCTTGCACCTTGTACTGGACGCTGGCAAAACGCGAGACCCGATCGCCGATCAGCTTGTCGATCAGGAACAAGGCGCCACCAATGGCCGGCGCGCCTACGATCAACGCGGCAATCGGCAGGTTGTTGGTCACCGGCAGGGTCACCAGCAACTTGGCATCGACCCGGTCGGCCACCAGGTCCAGGGTGCCGTTAAGCTCCAGGTTGCTCGACGGCCCCGTGAGAACAATCGGCTCACGGGTCACAAACACACCATTGCTGGCGGCCAGCAGGCCCTTGACCCGGTCGTAGCTCAGGCCCTTGCCCAGCAGGTCCGAGAAATCCAGGCGCAAACGCCGGCCAATCGAGTTGAAGTTCAGCAGGCCAAACACCCGCAACGCCTGGGCACCGCCCTCCACCTCGACAAACTGCCCCTTGCGGAACGACGCATCCAGGCTGCCGGAAAAACGCTTGGGCCCAACCCACGCAGGCGAACCGGGCCAGCGCCCGTCAACATCCAGATGGAAATCCTGGCTGGTGACCGTGGGCGCAAACCCCCAGCCCTTGAGCACATCGGCGATGTTCTTGCCATCCAGGCGCCCCTTGTACCAACTGCTGCTGGCACCCGGCGCCCCTTCCCAGCCGCCGGCGCCCTTGAGCTGCATGCCCTTGAGGCCCAGGTCGAGGTTGTTGAAGGCCATGCCCTTGGCGGTCGGGCGCACCTTCAGGGACCAGGCGCCAATCAAGTCAGGCCCCTGAAACAACTGGTCAATGGCGATATCCAGCGCCGGAATGTCCTTGGGGTTGATATCTGCCAGGGGATCAGGCGCGTTCTCGTCGGCCTGGACCGTGGGATCGACCGCCGGCAGCTTCACGTATTGCAGATTGATGGCGATAGGCGCGCCCTTGGCATCCGGCAGGCCAATCCCCCCCTTGGCTTGCTGGCTGTCGAGCTGCAGGCCCCAGGCGGCGGGCTTGCGGTCCAGTTTCAGGGTGACCTGGTCGAGTTGGGTACCAAACCCTATCAGCTTGCCGATCTTGAAGTCGGCACTGCTCAACAGTTGTTTGGCATTGCCGCCTGGGTCATTGCCGGCATAGCGGTCGACCAACTTCTTCCAGGGATCGATATCCAGCTCCGACAACACCCCGCGAATCCGCAGGCCTTTGCCTGCGGGCAGCAAGGCATCGCCATCGCCGAGGAACAACTCGCCTCGGCCCTGGGCAAAGTTGTTCGCCGGGGCGGCGAAGGTAAAGTTCGCCAGCTCACCGTAATCAAACCAGTAGCGCCGCTCCGCGCCCTGCAAGGTCATGCGCAATACACTGTCGCGGCCCTGGCTGGCGGGCATGCCAAACGGCGCCGGCAAATCCACCGCCACGCCCTTGAGGTTGGAGCTGACCCGCAACTGGCTGTCGGCACCGTCCAGGTCAAGCTGCAGTTGATACGGGATATCCCCGGACACCGGCAGCGGCTGGCCGACTTTCAGCCAGTCGGTAAGGCGCTTGACCGTCACCTGGCCCTTGGCCGTAACCCGCGTACTGAGATTGCCCGGTTTGCCACCGGCGGCAATCTGCGCCGTGATCGGCCGGTCGAAGGCCTGGGCGCTGATGTTCTGGCCACTCAGGCCCTTGGCGCTGTCGAAGCGGAACTCGCCCTTGAGCTGGCTCAGGTCCAGGGTCGGCTCGGCCAGTTGCAGGCGGGCCTTGTCGGTCTTGAAGTCCACCACGATTTTCGGCTCGGCGCCCTTGGCCAGGGGAATGTCCAGGTCCAGGGAGCCTTGCAGGTCGCCCTCGCCTTTCCAGCCGGCAAACGTCGACGCCGTGCCGATGGGGGCTTCCTGGAGGATCTTCAGACCATCCCCCAGGCCGCCGGCAAACCCGCCCGTGAGCAACAGATGGCTGTCCTGGCCGGGTGGCGCATGGGGAATGTTGACGTAAATGTCCTTGACCCGGGTGTCGAGCAATTGCCCCTTGCTGGCCAGGATGCGCACGCCGGTTTCTTCGACAAACACTTCACCGGCCACCTTGCTCACATGGGGCCAGCCCGGCTGGAACGCCAACTCGGCGTCGTGCACCTTGAAGAACAGGCTGATATTGCGCGCCGCCGTCACGGCGTCGTGGTTCAGCGAACCCTGGTACTGGAAGACCCCTTCATCGACCGCGCCCTTGAGAATCGCCGTGCGCAGCCATTCATCCAGGGCCGGGCTCAACACCGCCGGCAGGTATTTGGCGGTAAAGCGTCCATCGCCGTCGACCATGCCGACCCGCAGATCCATGTAGTCTTCCTGGCTATGATCGAAATGCAGGCGAATCAGGAAGTCCGCCGCGACCTTGCCCTCTTCCCCCAGCACCTTGATATAGGGCGCAATCAGTGTGAAGCCTTGCTTATCCAGCTTCCACGTCAGGCGCGCGTTGGCCTGGATGTACTGCCAGGGCTTGGCGAAAATCGGGTCCAGGTGCAAGGCGAAGTCCTTGCTGTCCATGCGCAGCTCACCCTGGCCCAGGTCGCCGCTGATGCTGCCGGAGACATTGCGGGCCGCCGGCGCGCCGAAATAGGCATCAAAGCCCACGCGGTCGAGGTTGGCGGCAAAGCTGACGCGCTGGTCGCCCGTCTCCTGGGGACGATAATCCACCCGCACATTGCGCAGCACGCCCGTGGCCTTCAAGGCTTCGACAGCCTTGGCAAAACCTTCCGGCAATGGCGCCAGGGCATTGAGCAAGGGGGTGATCGGCGTCAGGTCCAGGCGGTCGGCCTGCAGGTTCCAGGTTTCCTGGCCCTTGTCGCTGGCCAGGGTCTGCTGCAACTGCAGGTGCGACTCCCAGCGGGTGTCGCCCAGGTTCATGGCCAGCGAGTCGAAGACCACCTTCAGGCCGCTGTCATTGCGCTGCAGGTAGGCCGTCAGGCCCAGGTTCTGGATGCTCACGGGTTTGCGCTGGGCATAACGGACCTTGGCTTGCGGTGCGTTGAGCCGCGCGGCGGCGCTTTGCAGCGTGCCATTGGCCCAGGTCAGCCAGAACTCGCCACCGGCTTTCAACTCGCTGAGTTTCCAGCCCTGGGTCAACTTCGCCGGAATCCATTGCGCCCAATTGCTCTGGGGCAGGCTCAGGTAAGCCTGGACTTCACCGTCGCGCCACTGGCTGGCACGGATCCGCGTGCGCAGGCTGAGGGCCAGCGGTTGCCCATCGGGCAGGGTCAGGCGCGCATCCAGGCGCTGGCGAGTGGCACCGGTTTGCAGGCTCAGGCCCACGTAGGTCAAGGTCAACGGCGCTTGCTCAAACGGCTGCAAGGTGACCTGGCTGTCCAGCAGCGAGACCTTCGCCACCGCCTGCATGCGCTGGAGCAGTTGCTCCGGGTCCAGGGGCTGGTCGTCCTGCACCGGCAGGCCTTGCAGTGCCCAACGACCGTCCTGGTCTTCCTTGACGCTGAGCTGCAACCCGCTGACTTCCAGGTGGGCGATGCGCACATCCCACGCCAACAGGCTGGCCCAGACGTCGGGCACCACTTGTACCTGGTCCAGGCGCAAGGCACTGCTGCCTTCGCCGACCATCACATCGTGGGCGAGCAATACCGGGGCAAAACCGCTCCAGCGCCCTTCCAGGCTGCCAATGCTCAGGGGCATATCGACCGCCGCCTGCGCCTTGGCCTCGACTTCGGCACGGTACTCCGCCACCAAGGGTGTCAATTCACGGCCCAGGCTGACGTAGACCGCCGCCAGCACCAGCAGCAATGCACACAGGCCAAGGCCCCAACGGGTCAGTGCGGCAAAAAAGCGTTGCAGACGCTCCATGTCAGGCGACCCTCAAGGTAATAGTCGGACGGCAGATCAAGGTCTGGCGGTCTCGTTGAACAGGACCGATGCGAATCAGAGCAGCACCACGTCGTATTGTTCCTGGGAATACATGGTTTCGACCTGGAAACGGATGGTGCGGCCAATAAAGCCTTCCAATTCCGCAACGTTGCCCGACTCTTCGTCGAGCAACCGGTCCACTACCTTCTGGTTGGCCAGGACTCTATAACCCTCGGCCTGGTAAGCGCGTGCCTCCCGTAGGATTTCCCGGAAAATCTCGTAGCAAACCGTTTCCGGGGTCTTCAACTTGCCGCGCCCCTGGCAACTGCTGCACGGTTCGCACAGCACTTGCTCAAGGCTCTCGCGGGTACGCTTGCGGGTCATCTGCACCAGGCCCAACTCGGTGATCCCGATAATGTTGGTCTTGGCGTGATCGCGCTCCAGTTGCTTTTCAAGGGTGCGCAACACCTGGCGCTGGTGCTCTTCATCTTCCATGTCGATAAAGTCGATGATGATGATCCCGCCCAGGTTGCGCAGGCGCAGCTGGCGGGCAATGGCAGTGGCAGCTTCGAGGTTGGTCTTGAAGATGGTTTCTTCAAGGTTGCGATGGCCGACGAAGGCGCCGGTGTTGACGTCAATGGTGCTCATGGCTTCCGCCGGGTCCACCACCAGGTAGCCACCGGACTTGAGCGGCACCTTGCGCTCCAGGGCCTTCTGGATTTCGTCCTCGACGCCGTACAAGTCGAAAATCGGCCGCTCGCCGGGGTAGTGTTCCAGGCGGTCGGCGATTTCCGGCATCAGTTCGGCGACAAATTGCGTGGTGCGCTGGAAGGTTTCCCGCGAATCGATGCGAATTTTCTCGATCTTCGGGCTGACCAGGTCGCGCAGGGTGCGCAGGGCCAGGCCCAGGTCTTCGTAGATGACACTCGGCGCGCCGACGGTCTTGATCTGGGCACCGATCTGGTCCCACAGGCGCCGCAGGTAGCGGATGTCCATAAGGATCTCATCGGCTCCGGCGCCCTCGGCGGCGGTACGCAGGATGAAGCCGCCCGCTTCCTTGATGCCCTCGGCCGCCACGCAATCGCTGACAACTTTTTTCAGGCGCTCACGCTCACCTTCGTCTTCGATCTTCAGGGAAATGCCAACGTGGGCGGTGCGCGGCATATACACCAGGTAACGCGAAGGAATCGACAACTGCGTGGTCAGGCGCGCGCCCTTGGAACCGATCGGGTCCTTGGTGACTTGCACCACCAGGCCCTGCCCTTCATGCACCAGGGCGCTGATGCTCTCGACCGCCGGGCCTTCGCGCAGGGAGATTTCCGAGGCGTGGATAAATGCGGCACGGTCCAGGCCGATATCGACAAAGGCCGCCTGCATGCCCGGTAGCACCCGCACGACCTTGCCTTTGTAGATATTGCCGACAATCCCGCGCTTCTGGGTGCGCTCGACGTGCACTTCCTGCAAAACACCGTTTTCTACCACCGCCACGCGCGATTCCATCGGCGTGATGTTGATCAGAATCTCTTCACTCATGGCTGGGTCTCGTTCAGGCGTTTTCACAATAGTGGCCGATCGCTTAAAGGTGGCGCTGGAATAAAGCGTTCAGCGCACGCAAAGGTGTTGCCAACAGGGTATGCCGAAATGGCCCAGCAGTTCTGCTGTTTCGCAGACTGGCAGGCCAACGACTGCGGAGTAGCTACCATTGAGCCCGGCGACAAATACTGCCGCCAACCCTTGGATAGCATAGCCGCCCGCCTTGTCCCGGGGTTCCCCGCTGTGCCAGTAAGTCGTTGCTTCGTGTGTGGAAACCTGGCGAAAACGCACGCGACTGCTGACCAGGCGCGTTTCGCAGCGCTGTCCATCGAGCAGGGCAATGGCGGTGAGGACTTCGTGTTCACGATCAGAAAGGGCCAACAGCATGGCCAGGGCATCGGCCTGGTCCACGGGTTTGCCCAGGATCCGGCCATCGAGGATAACGGCGGTATCGGCGCCCAACACGCAGGCATTGCGGGTATCGACCAATGTCGCCAGGCCTGCGGCGGCTTTGCCACGGGCCAGGCGCTCGACGTAGGACGCCGGCGACTCGTCGTCCAGGGGTGTTTCATCGATGGCCGCGTTGACCACGATGAACGGCACGCCGATCTGGGTCAGCAGTTCACGCCGCCGAGGAGAGCCAGAGGCCAGATAAAGCGCATGCATTGCAGACTCTCCCTGTGGGTTCGATAACCAGGTAGAGCCTCGCGCCCCACTCAATTGATTTTATAGCGGCGACGTAACCCACGCAGGCCAAAGCTGATCCATGGCCACAGCAGCGCGCTGACCAGGGCCGGCAAGACCAGCGCCAGGGTGGGTTGGCGGTTACCGGTCAAGGCACTGAGCCACAGTTGCACCAACTGGGCCAGGCCGAAGATCACCAGGATCACCAGGCACTGCTGCCACATCGGGAACATGCGCAGGCGTTGCTGCAACGACAGCACCAGGAAGGTAATCAGCGTGAGAATCAAGGCGTTCTGGCCAAGCAGCGTGCCATACATCACGTCTTCAGCCAGCCCCAGGCACATGGCCGTGACCATCCCGACCTTGTGCGGCAAGGCCAGGGCCCAGAAGGCCAGTAGCAGGGCCAGCCACAGCGGGCGCAGGATTTCCATGAACTGCGGCATCGGCGAAACGCTGAGCAGCATGCCGATGGCGAAGGTCAACCAGACCATCCAGCCATTGCGCGAATGAGTACCGGCCATTATTGCGCCCCCTGTCGAGTGGTTGCCGGCGCCGGAGCCGTCGCCGCTGGCTTGACTGGCCGAGCAGGTTGGGCCACCGGTCTGGCAGGTGTTGCCGTAGTGGGCGCGGCGGGTGCAACCGGGGCCGCCACTGGCGCTGCCGGGGCCGCCGGTTTGGGTACGGTTGCCGGGATAATCGGCGTGGTGGCGCCGTCTTGTTTTTCCTGCGCTTCCTGGGCCTGGGCGGCTTCGTTGGCACGTTCTTCCGGCGTGCGTGTGTCACTGAACACCAGCAACAGGTAGCGGCTACGGTTCAGCGCAGCCGTGGGCACGGCGCGGACAATCGCGAACGGCTGGCCGGAATCGTGGATCACTTCCTTGACCGTCGCCACCGGATAGCCCGCCGGGAACCGCTGGCCGAGGCCGGAGCTGACCAGCAGGTCGCCTTCCTTGATGTCGGCGGTGTCCGCCACATGCCGCAGCTCCAGGCGCTCCGGGTTGCCCGTGCCACTGGCAATCGCCCGCAGGCCATTGCGGTTGACCTGCACCGGAATGCTGTGGGTGGTGTCGGTCAGTAGCAGCACACGGGAGGTATAGGGCATCAACTCCACCACCTGGCCCATCAGGCCACGGGCATCGAGCACCGGCTGGCCCAGGACCACGCCATCACGCTCACCCTTGTTGATGATGATGCGGTGGGTGAAGGGGTTGGGGTCCATGCCGATCAACTCGGCCACTTCGACCTTTTCGTTGACCAACGCGGACGAGTTGAGCAACTCGCGCAGCCGCACGTTCTGCTCGGTCAGGGCCGCCAGCTTTTGCATGCGCCCCTGCAACAGCAGGTTTTCGGTCTTGAGTTTTTCGTTCTCAGCCACCAGTTCGGTACGGCTGCCAAACTGGCTGGCCACACCTTGCCATAGCCGTTGCGGCAGGTCGGTGATCCAGTAGGACTGCATCAAGACCAGCGACATCTGGCTACGCACTGGCTTGAGCAGTGTGAAACGGGCATCGACCACCATCAGCGCGACCGATAGCACGACCAGCACCAACAAACGCACGCCCAATGAGGGGCCTTTAGTGAAGAGCGGTTTAATAGGCCGCTCCTCCCGGGCAGATATTCTCTTTATTCATACGGCATCAAACCGGCCTGGATGCAGATTGAAGAAGATAAACGCCAACAGGCAGCACTGCAAAGTGCTGCCTGCCTGGCGAAACATGGCGCAACCAACGAGCTTATTCGCTGGAGAGCAGGTCCATGGTGTGTTTATCCATCATTTCCAGTGCACGACCACCACCGCGGGCAACGCAGGTCAGCGGGTCTTCGGCAACGATCACCGGCAGACCGGTTTCCTGGGCCAGCAGCTTGTCGAGGTCGCGCAGCAAGGCGCCACCACCGGTCAGCACCAGGCCACGCTCGGCGATATCGGAAGCCAGTTCCGGCGGCGACTGCTCCAGCGCGCTTTTGACCGCCTGAACGATGGTGGCCAGGGACTCTTGCAGAGCTTCCAGCACTTCATTGGAGTTCAGGGTAAAGGCACGTGGCACGCCTTCGGCCAGGTTGCGACCGCGAACATCGACTTCGCGCACTTCGCCGCCCGGGTAAGCGGTGCCGATTTCCTGCTTGATGCGTTCGGCGGTGGATTCGCCGATCAGGCTGCCGTAGTTACGACGCACATACGTGATGATCGCTTCGTCGAAGCGGTCGCCGCCCACACGCACGGACTCGGCATACACCACGCCATTGAGGGAAATCAGGGCGATCTCGGTAGTACCACCACCGATATCCACCACCATCGAACCGCGCGCCTCTTCAACCGGCAGGCCGGCGCCGATGGCAGCCGCCATTGGCTCTTCGATCAGGAACACTTCGCGGGCACCGGCGCCAAGGGCCGATTCACGGATGGCGCGACGCTCCACCTGGGTGGATTTGCACGGTACGCAGATCAGCACACGAGGGCTGGGCTGCAGGAAACTGTTTTCGTGAACTTTGTTGATGAAGTACTGCAGCATCTTCTCGCAGACGCTGAAGTCGGCGATCACGCCGTCTTTCATCGGACGAATGGCGGCAATGTTGCCAGGTGTACGGCCGAGCATGCGCTTGGCCTCGGTGCCCACGGCAACGACACTTTTCTGATTACCATGGGTCCGAATGGCCACAACCGATGGCTCATTCAGGACGATACCGCGCTCGCGCACGTAAATAAGGGTGTTGGCAGTGCCCAGGTCGATGGAAAGATCGCTGGAAAACATGCCACGCAGTTTCTTGAACATGGGAAAGGGACCCTAGGCAACGCGTGGGTAAAAAAGTGCGGCAAACTCTAACAACGACAGGGATTTTGGGCAAGGCGCCAATGTGCTAAATTGACCGACTTTCTGTGCACCTAACCCCACAATCGCGGCCTTATGACCGTAGAAATGCGGTAGTGTTCCGACAATCTAACACACGGATAGCTTCCGTTCTGTTTTCCACTGGAGAATCCCATGGCGCTTGAACGCTCCGACGTGGAAAAAATCGCTCATCTGGCCTGCCTGGGCCTCAATGAAGCCGATCTTCCACAGACCACCGCAGCCCTGAACAGCATTCTCGGGCTGGTCGACCAGATGCAAGCGGTGAATACCGACGGCATCGAACCCCTGGCCCACCCACTGGAAGCCAGCCAGCGCCTGCGCGCAGACGTCGTGACCGAACGCAATAACCGCGAGGCCTACCAGTCCATCGCACCTGCGGTCGAGAACGGCCTGTACCTGGTTCCGAAAGTCATCGACTAAAGGGAAAGAGCCTGCAATGCATCAATTGACTCTGGCCGAGATCGCCCGCGGTCTCGCCGACAAAAAGTTTTCTTCCGAAGAGCTGACCACGACCCTGCTGGCGCGTATCGCCGCGCTGGACCCGAAGGTCAACAGCTTCATCAGCCTCACCGAAGAGCTGGCCCTTAGCCAGGCCAAGGCCGCCGACGCCCGTCGCGCCAACGGTGAAAGCGGCGCGCTGCTGGGTGCGCCAATCGGTCACAAGGACCTGTTCTGCACCCAGGGCATCCGCACCAGCTGTGGCTCGAAGATGCTCGACAACTTCAAGGCACCCTACGACGCCACCGTGGTCGCCAAGCTGGCCGAAGCCGGGGCCGTGACCCTGGGCAAGACCAACATGGACGAATTCGCCATGGGCTCGGCCAACGAATCGAGCTACTACGGCGCGGTGAAAAACCCGTGGAACCTGGAACATGTACCCGGTGGTTCGTCCGGTGGCTCGGCTGCCGCCGTGGCCGCCCGCCTGCTGCCGGCCGCTACAGCCACCGATACCGGCGGTTCGATCCGCCAGCCCGCCGCCTTCACCAACCTCACCGGCCTGAAACCGACCTACGGGCGTGTTTCCCGCTGGGGCATGATTGCCTACGCGTCCAGCCTCGACCAAGGCGGCCCCCTGGCCCGCACCGCCGAAGACTGCGCAATATTGTTACAAGGCATGGCCGGCTTCGACGCCAAGGACTCCACCAGCATCGACGAACCGGTGCCGGACTACAGCGCCAGCCTCAACACCTCGCTTAAAGGCCTGCGCATCGGCGTGCCGAAAGAGTATTTCAGCGCCGGCCTCGACCCGCGTATCGCCGAGCTGGTGCATAACAGCGTCAAGGAACTGGAAAAGCTCGGCGCCGTGATCAAGGAAATCAGCCTGCCGAACAACCAGCACGCGATCCCTGCGTACTACGTGATCGCCCCGGCCGAAGCCTCGTCGAACCTATCGCGCTTCGACGGCGTGCGTTTCGGCTACCGCTGCGAAGACCCGAAAGACCTCACCGACCTGTACAAACGCTCCCGTGGCGAAGGTTTCGGCGTGGAAGTGCAGCGCCGCATCATGGTCGGCGCCTACGCCCTGTCGGCCGGTTACTACGATGCGTACTACCTCAAGGCGCAAAAGATCCGACGCCTGATCAAGAACGACTTCATGGCCGCCTTTAATGAAGTCGACGTGATCCTCGGCCCGACCACGCCGAACCCGGCCTGGAAGATCGGTGCCAAGACCGGCGACCCGATCGCCGAGTACCTGGAAGACCTCTACACCATCACCGCCAACCTCGCGGGCTTGCCGGGCTTGTCCATGCCTGCCGGTTTCGTCGACGGGCTGCCGGTGGGCGTGCAGTTGCTCGCCCCGTATTTCCAGGAAGGCCGCCTGCTCAATGTGGCGCACCAGTACCAGTTGAACACTGACTGGCACACTCGCACCCCTACCGGCTTCTGAGGAGAACACTATGCAATGGGAAGTTGTGATCGGGCTGGAGATTCACACCCAGCTCGCCACCCGATCGAAGATTTTCTCCGGTAGCGCCACCACGTTCGGCGCAGAACCCAACACCCAGGCCAGCCTGGTCGATCTGGGCATGCCTGGCGTCTTGCCAGTACTGAACCAGGAAGCGGTGCGCATGGCGGTGATGTTCGGCCTGGCGATTGACGCCCAGATCGGCCAGCACAACGTGTTTGCGCGCAAGAACTACTTCTACCCGGACCTGCCCAAGGGCTACCAGATCAGCCAGATGGAGTTGCCGATTGTCGGCAAGGGCTACCTGGATATCCCCCTGGAAGACGGCACGATCAAACGTGTCGGCGTGACCCGCGCGCACCTGGAAGAAGATGCCGGCAAGAGCCTGCATGAAGAATTCAACGGCGCCAGCGGCATCGACCTGAACCGCGCCGGCACGCCGCTGCTGGAGATCGTGTCCGAGCCGGATATGCGCAGCGCCAAGGAAGCCGTGGCCTACGTCAAGACCATCCACGCGCTGGTGCGCTACCTGGGCATCTGCGACGGCAACATGGCCGAAGGTTCCCTGCGTTGCGACTGCAACGTGTCGGTACGGCCAAAAGGCCAGGTCGAGTACGGCACCCGCTGCGAGATCAAGAACGTCAACTCGTTCCGCTTCATCGAAAAGGCGATCAACACCGAAGTGCGGCGCCAGATCGAATTGATCGAAGACGGCGGCAAGGTGATCCAGCAGACCCGCCTGTACGACCCGAACAAGGACGAAACCCGCGCCATGCGCAGCAAGGAGGAAGCCAACGACTACCGTTACTTCCCCGACCCGGACCTGCTGCCGGTGGTCATCGAGGATTCGTTCCTCAATGACGTGCGCGCCACCCTGCCGGAATTGCCACCGCAAAAACGCGAGCGCTTCCAGGCGCAGTTCGGTCTGTCGGTATATGACGCCAGCGTCCTGGCGTCGAGCCGTGAGCAAGCCGACTACTTTGAAAAAGTCGTGAGCATTGCAGGTGACGCCAAGTTGGCGGCCAACTGGGTCATGGTCGAACTGGGCAGCCTGTTGAACAAACAGGGCCTGGAAATCGACGAAGCCCCGGTCTCGGCCGAACAACTGGGCGGCATGTTGCTGCGCATCAAGGACAACACCATCTCCGGCAAAATCGCCAAGACCGTGTTTGAGGCCATGGCCAGCGGTGAAGGCAACGCCGACGAGATCATCGAAAAGCGCGGCCTCAAGCAAGTCACCGACAGCGGCGCGATCTCGGCCGTGCTCGATGAAATGCTGGCGGCCAACGCCGAGCAGGTCGAACAGTACCGCGCAGCCGATGAAGCCAAGCGCGGCAAGATGTTCGGCTTCTTTGTGGGCCAGGCGATGAAGGCCTCCAAAGGCAAGGCCAACCCGCAACAGGTCAACGAATTGCTCAAGAGCAAGCTCGAAGGCTGATAGCAATGAATGGTCCGAGCTGGATTTTACTTGCGACTCGGACCCCATGTGGGAGCGGGCTTGCTCGCGATGGCGGAGTGTCAGTCAATGTATTTGGCGACTGATTCACCGCTATCGCGAGCAAGCCCGCTCCCACATTTGTAATGGGGACACCTTGAAAATGAAGCGTCTACTCGGCCTCTGCGCCCTGTTCTCCCTGCTCACCGGCTGCGCCAGTGGCCTGGTCGACCCCAACGGCTACGACGAAACCGGCACCGCGTCCTACTACGGCGCCAAGCACCACGGCAAGAAAACCGCCAGCGGTGAACCCTTCAACCAACACGCCCTGACCGCCGCCCACCGGCGCCTGCCATTCGGTACGCGGGTGCAGGTCACCAACCTGGCCAATGACAAATCCGTGGTGGTGCGCATCAATGATCGCGGCCCGCATACCCGTGGCCGGCTGATCGATCTTTCACGCAAGGCTGCCGAGCAGTTGGGTATGCTGCGCAGCGGAACCGCGCGCGTGCGCGTGCAAGCCCTGAGCAACTGACTGACGGAGCCCTGACCATTTTCGGATTAAGCGCCCTTTCGCCCATCAGCCTGATTGAACTGATCGGCGGCCTGTTGCTGCTGATTGCCGGCGCCCAAGTGCTGGTACGCGCCGCCGTGCGCCTGGCCGCCAGCCTCAAGGTCAGGCCGCTGATCATTGGCTTGAGTATCGTGGCCTTTGGCAGCAGCGCGCCGCAAATCGCCGTCAGCCTGCAGGCCACCCTGGCGGGCAATACCGATATTGCCGTGGGCAGCGTGATCGGCAGCAGCATCTTCAATATCCTCGTGACCCTGGGCCTGTCGGCGCTGATCATTCCCCTGCGCGTGTCGCGGCAACTGGTGCGCCTGGATATCCCGGTGATGATCGGCGCCAGCCTGCTGCTGTTTACTCTCGCCAGCGATGAACAACTGACCCCCATTGACGGCCTGACCTTGCTCGCGGCCCTGCTCGCCTACCTCGGCCTGTTGCTGTACCAGACCCGCCATTCACGCCGCCCACGCACCCGGGCCACGGTCGTGCAGGCGCCCTGGCTGAGCAGTTTGCTATGGATGCTCGGCGGGCTCGTGCTGCTGGTGCTCGCCGGGCATCTGGTGCTGGGAGCCGCAGTGGACGTGGCCAGCGACCTGGGCCTGTCCGAGCGGGTGATCGGCCTGACCATCGTCGCCGTCAGCACCTCCCTGCCGTGCCTCGCCACCTCGCTGATTGCCGCCCTGCGCGGCGAGCGGGAAATTGCGGTGGGCAACGTGATCGGCAGCAATCTGTTCAACCTGTTGGGGGTGCTGGGTTTTACCGCACTGGTGGCGCCGTCGCCCTTGTCGGTGTCGCCCAACGCCCTGGATTTCGACCTGCCGGTAATGCTCGGTGTTGTCGCGTTGTGCCTGCCGGTGTTCTACACCGGCTACCGCATCACCCGCGCCGAAGGCTTGCTGCTGCTGGGCCTGTACCTGGCGTACGGGCTGCATGTGGTGTCCTTCACCACCGGCATGCCGCTGGCCAACAAGCTGGAACAACTGATGCTGTATTACGTCCTGCCAGCGCTGGTGGCTTTCCTGCTGCTCACCTCGCTGCGAGCCTGGCGCCGCCAACACCACAAGAGGGAATCGCAATGACCGATCAACCGAAATCCGGCGTGCAAATGCGTCGCCAGGTCATGGGTGATGAATTTGTCGACCGCGCGTTGGGCAATGCCACCGAGTTCACCCAGCCACTGCAGGACTTCGTCAACGAACATGCCTGGGGCGGGGTGTGGAACCGTGAAGGCCTGCCGCTGAAGACCCGCAGCCTGATCACCCTCGCGGCCTTGACCGCCTTGAAGTGCCCGCAGGAACTCAAGGGCCATGTGCGCGGCGCGCTGAACAATGGCTGTACGGTCGAAGAGATTCGCGAGGCGCTGCTGCACTGCGCGGTGTATGCCGGCGTGCCGGCGGCGATTGATGCGTTCCGGGCGGCGCAGGAAGTGATTGAGGCGTATCAGGCAGACCCGCAGTGACTGTTAGATTGCTATCGCGGGCAAGCCCGCTCCCACACTTGAAGGTGTTCACCGCTCAAAATGTGGGAGCGGGCTTGCCCGCGATTGGCCCTAAAGAACACGACTGATTTCAGATCCAGCCACCCGCCTGCAACACGAAAATCCCGATATTGGTGGTCAGCGCCGCCATCAGTGTGGTGATCACGATAATCGCCGCCGCCAACTCATGGTTGCCCTGGGCCGCACGGGCCATGACAAAACTGGCAGCGGCCGTCGGCGCGCCGAAATACAAAAACAGGATCCCCAATTCCGGCCCGCGGAACCCGTACAGCCACGCGCCGGCAGTCGCCAACAGGGGCAGCCAGATCATCTTCATCAGGCTGGCGCTCAGGGCAATGTCGCCGCTTTTACGCAGGGCAGCCATGGACAAGGTGCCGCCGATGCAGATCAACGCCAATGGCAATGTGGTATCTGCCAGGTATTGCCCGGACTTTTCCAGCCAGCCGGGCAAGCCAATCTGGAAATACGCGAAGGGCGTGGCCGCAATCACGCTGATGATCAATGGGTTGGCCAGCACGCTTTTGCAGATACTCCACGGATCGGACTTGATCACCGGGCTGTAGACCGCCAGCACGATGGTCGACAAGGTGTTGTAGAACAGGATCACCAGGGCGGCGAGGATCGCGCCAAGGGAAATCCCGTAGTCGCCGTACATACTGGCCGCCAGTGCCAGGCCAATCACCCCGTTGTTACCGCGAAACGCACCCTGGGCATAAATGCCCCGGTCCTCACGCGGGCAACGGAAAATCGCCCAGCCCCAGGCCAGGGCAAAGCCGACCAACGTCGCAACAGAGAAATAGATCAGCAGGGCAGGCTTGAGCGCCGAGTGCAGGTCGGCGTGCAGAATCCCCAGAAACAGCAACGCCGGCATGGTGACGTTGAACACCAGGGCCGATGCAGTGTGGATAAAGTTGTCGTTGATCCAGTTGATGCGCTTGAGCAAGGCCCCCAGGAACAGCATGGCAAACACCGGGGCGGTGATGGTCAGGGTTTGCAGGAAGATTGCCAGCATGCCGGGGAGAACCTTGGGTGAGCGTCGGTAGGTGGCTAATGATAAGCCATACAGCCAAGCGCCGCCTGAGAGAGCGCTTTCGCGAGCAAGCCCGCTCCCACATTTTGACCGTATTCCTACAGGGTAGACGCGGTCGAATGCAGGCATCTCGAAGTCATTTTTAGCAAGCGCCTTGACGTAGGAAATTATTCCTCTACTCTCTCAATAACTGTATATACATACAGTTATCAAGGAAGATTCCTACGACATAGCAAGGAGCTAACATGTCAGAACTTGAATCGGTCATTACCCGCAAAACCCTCCCCTCCCTGCGCTTTGAAGGCGGCGAGCACACCGCCATTGGCGATGACACCCAGCTGCGTTTCGTGCAGGGCGCGCCCTCTATTCCGGGCGCGCAAGTCCAGCTTCACCTGCCCAACGGCCTGGCCCTGACCTATGGCCAGATCATCTCCCTGGGCGGTGACTTCTACGGGATTCCCGGCCAACCCATCAGTGACGGTGCATCACCCGCCGAGCGCGTGCAGCGTTTCACCGCCGCCTTCAACTCGCTGGCGACCTTGCCTGCGTCGCGGGAGGAAGCGGGCAAAATCCTCGCGGTGATGCAAAAGGAGATCAACGCGGTGAAGCAGGCCATCCAGGAGGGCAAACAGCCTCATGAGGCCTATGACGCCCTAGGAGATACGTTGTCCGAAGAGTGGAACCGCATCACCGGCGGCGGTAGCGTCGTTTCCGCGATGGTTCCGTTGGGGCGCTACCTGAAGCTGGCGGCCGACAATGCCGACCATTTTGGCGAATGGGCACTGTCTGCCTATCTGGCCGGGCATACCGCCGCCCTGCAACAAGCGGTGGTAGCTCACCAAAGCGGCAGTGGCCAGCAACTGGAGCTGGCTTATGCCATGAACAGCTTTGCTGATCACTTCTTGACCGACCTGTTTTCCGCCGGGCATCTGCGCGTGCCGCGCAAGCAACTGGCGGCCGTGGTCACGCCTGGTGAACTGGGTTCGTTGATCAGCCGCTTTATGCACGATGAAGACAGCAAATTCGGGCTCAATGTACGCAATGCCCTGGGCGACCAATGGCATGCCTATGGCGACAAGCGCTATTTAGATAGCAACGACGCCGCCAACCGCACCCAGGTCAAACGTGCGGTGCAGGCTTCGGCCGATGAGATTTTCGAGGCGTATACCAGCGGTATCGCGCCCTCCCCGGCCACGTTCAAGGCACCGCTGCATGTGCCGGACCTGAATGCAGCGAACAATCCGGCGAATAACTTTTCGCCGCTGTTCAAGGCCGAGGGCGACAAGGTGTTGCGGCGCAAGGACGTCAACAACCTGAATGACAAGCAGTGGACCAATGATTGGTGGGGGTGGAGTACGTATTTGTTGCTTAAGGATTACACGCCCAATACCCCGGCCTTATAAGGACGAAAGCCCCATGCGCGCAGACGAGCGCGTGGGGTACCGCCTATCGGAACTGTGAGTTTTGACAGTATCGCCTCATTTCCACCCGCCCTAACGTGTTTCTGTCTTCACGAGGCTTGTCTACGCAGCGTGTCGACCAAACACATCACGATCTCTTACTGGCTTAACGAGGTTCAATCATGGCGACTAAAATTCAGGTCAAATTCAAAGGTCAAAAATACAATAAGACGTCAAACATCAGTGTTGAAGATCTGCCTAACGTAGGCGACTTTCTTAATATGGATGGTGAAGAGTTTGAAGTTATAAAAAAGACATTCTTTTACGATGACGATCTCGCCGTTCTGTTCATTGCATTTGACCTAGCCTAATAAAATCAGCCTCCCCCCGCTGCGCCTGCGCCTCTTCATGAGCCTGGCGCCAGCGCTCGCGACTATTGGTCAAATACAGCTGCATCGCCGCCCGCGCCACCTCCGAATCCTGGCAGGCAATCGCCTTATCAATCTCTTCGTGCTCGCGGCTCAGGCGGCTTATGTAATGCTGCAGGTCAGCATGGGCCAGTTGTACAACCATCGTTCTGCCGGCCTTTCCCGTGCTTTAAATCGCGTAAAAAAATACCCCGGCCAAGGCCGAGGCATTTTCAACACTCACCCGTAGGCTTGTGTTCCGTTACTTCACCACTTTCAAGCTCGGCCGGCCGCTAGGGCGCGGTGGCTCGGAATCAGGTGGCGGCAGATCATCTTCAATTTCAATCGCTTCGTCGTCTTCAAGGGACGACTCCAGATCAAACACCATGCCCTGGCCATTCTCCCGGGCATAAATGCCCAGGATCGCGCCGATGGGCACATAGAGCGTATGGGGTACCCCACCAAAACGCCCTTCAAAGCTGACCGCTTCATTGTCCATGTGCAGTTGGCGTACGGCACTGGGCGAAACGTTCAGGACAATCTGCCCGTCACTGGCAAAACCTTGTGGCACCTGTACCGCAGGGAACTCGGAATTGACCAGCATGTGCGGGGTGCAATCGTTGTCCACAATCCACTCGTAGAGCGCGCGGACCAGGTAAGGTCGACTGGAGTTCATCAACGGCTCCTTAAGCCTTAGCGCATATCGCGTTCGACGCCAGACAGACTTGCCTGGAAAGCCTCACGCGCAAACTGGCGCTCCATGTAATCAAGCAGCGGCTTGGCAGGCCGCGGCAGTTCAATGCCCAGAATCGGCAAACGCCAGAGTATGGGTAATAGGCAGCAATCCACCAGGCTTTGTTCCTCGCTGAGGAAAAAAGGTTTATCGGCGAACAATGGAGAAACGCCGGTCAGGCTCTCGCGCAATTCCTTACGCGCCTGCACACGGGCAGCTTCTTTGCTGCGGGTATCCAGAATCAGATCCACCAGCCCACACCAGTCGCGCTGGATCCGATGGATCAGCAGGCGGCTGTTGGCACGCGCCACCGGATACACCGGCAGTAAAGGTGGATGGGGGTAACGCTCATCCAGGTATTCCATCACCACGGTTGACTCCCACAACGCCAGGTCACGATCGACCAGGGTGGGCAAGCTGCCGTAAGGGTTCACTTCGATCAGTTTCGGTGGATGACGTCCCACCTCCACACTGATGATCTCGGCGCTGACACCCTTCTCTGCGAGCACGATGCGTACTCGGTGGGAATAGTGGTCGGCGGGGTCGGAGTAACAGGCCAACCGGTTGGTCACGCCCATGGCGGTCCTCCTCGCTTGTTGAAATTATCGAAAGCTCAAAAACGAGCGCGCCCAGAGGGCATCTCTCGTAACACCTGGATCAACCAGAGCGTTACCCGTTCAGAGACGTCGCTGGGCGCGCAAGATTAACAGCAATTGCCTAAGGTTGGATCAATGCACATCCTTCCAGTATTCACGCTTGAGCAAATAAGCGAATACGAAGAAGAAAGCCAGGTACAACAACACATAGGTGCCGATGCGCTGGTGTTCCAGTTTGACCGGGTTGGCGGAGTACGCCAGGAAGGTCACCAGGTTCTTGACCTTCTCGTCGAACTGCTCCTCGTTCAGCGCGCCGCTCTTGGGCACGATGGTCAGTTGATCACAGGCCTCATGGGTCAACGGCGTGCCGGTCAGTGGGTCGTATTGCTTCTTGCCGTTTTCAACGACTTGAACCTGTTTGCAGCCTACCACCTGGCGCCCTTGCAGGCCGACCAGCACGTTAGGCATACCCACGTTAGGGAAGACCTTGTTGTTCACGCCCCAGGGGCGCGTAGGGTCTTCGTAGAACGACTTCAGGTAGCCATACAGCCAGTCGGTGCCACGGACGCGCGCCACCAGGGTCAGGTCAGGCGGTGCCGCCCCGAACCAGGCCTTGGCGTCGGCCGGTTGCATGCCGATGTTCATGTGGTCGCCAATCTTGGCACCGGTGAACACCAGGTTGCTGAGCATCAGGTCGTGAGGGATGCCCAGGTCATCGGCAACGCGCTCGTAACGCTGGAACTTGGCGCTGTGGCAGCCCATGCAGTAGTTGGCGAACGTACGGGCGCCGTCTTGCATGGCAGCCTTGTCAGAAACGTCAATGTCGACTTTTTCCAGCTCGGCGCCTGCACCGGACGCCAGGGACAGGGCCGGCAGGGCAGCAAGAATCAATGCAGCGAATAATTTTTTCATCAGCCAGTCACCCTTTCCGGAACCGGTTTTGTCTTCTCGAGCCGGGTGTAGAACGGCATCAGAATGAAGTAGGCGAAGTACAGGAAGGTGCAGACCTGCGACAGCAACGTACGGCCAGGGGTCGGCGCCAGTACGCCCAGCACGCCCAGGATCACGAACGAAATGCAGAACACCCACAGCCAGATCTTGCTCAGCCAGCCCTTGTAGCGCATGGACTTGACCGGGCTACGATCGAGCCACGGCAGCACGAACAGCACGGCAATGGCTGCCCCCATGGCAATGACGCCCATGAGCTTGTCGGGGATCGCCCGCAAAATGGCGTAGAACGGCGTGAAGTACCAGACCGGGGCAATGTGTTCCGGGGTCTTGAACGCGTTGGCCTGCTCGAAGTTAGGTTTTTCGAGGAAATAGCCACCCATTTCCGGGAAGAAGAACACGATCGAGCAGAAGACGAACAGGAACACCACCACGCCGACGATATCTTTCACGGTGTAGTAAGGATGGAATGGAATGCCGTCCAGCGGAATGCCGTTCTCGTCCTTGTGCTTCTTGATGTCCACGCCGTCCGGGTTGTTTGAACCCACTTCGTGCAGCGCCAGGATGTGCAGTACCACCAAGCCGAGAATCACGATCGGCAAGGCCACCACATGCAAGGCAAAGAAGCGGTTCAGGGTGATGCCCGAAATCAGGTAGTCACCACGGATCCACTGGGTCAGGTCGTTGCCGATGACCGGGATCGCGCCAAACAGCGAGATGATCACCTGGGCCCCCCAGTACGACATCTGGCCCCACGGCAGCAGGTAGCCCATGAAGGCCTCTGCCATCAGCGCCAGGTAGATCAGCATGCCGAACACCCACACCAGCTCACGCGGCTTCTGGTACGAGCCGTAGAGCAAGCCACGGAACATGTGCAGATAGACCACGATGAAGAACGCCGAAGCGCCAGTGGAGTGCAGCAGGCGCAGGATCGAGCCGTACTCGACGTCGCGCATGATGTATTCGACGGAGGCAAACGCTTCTTCCGCCGACGGGGTGTAGCTCATGGTCAGCCAGACACCGGTAACAATCTGGTTGACCAGAACCAGCAATGCGAGGGAGCCAAAGAAATAGAAGAAGTTGAAGTTCTTCGGCGCGTAATACTTGCTGAGATGGTCTTCCCACATTTTGGTGGCGGGGAAGCGCGCATCCACCCAATCCATGAACTTGCTCATTACGCGCTCTCCTTATCGACACCAATGACAATAACGTCGTCAGATTCGTAGTTGTGCGGCGGAACCGGCAGGTTCAACGGGGCAGGCTGGGACTTGTAGACGCGACCGGCCAGGTCGTAGTGGGAACCGTGGCAAGGGCAGAAATAGCCGCCAACCCAGTCCTTGCCCAAGTCCACAGGCGCGACTTCCGGGCGGAAGGTCGGCGAGCAGCCCAGGTGGGTGCAAAGACCGACCAGCAGCAGAATCTCTGGCTTGATCGAACGCGCTTCGTTTTGGGCGTAGGCGGGCTGGTCGGAATTCTTGGACTCGGGGTCAGACAACTGGCCCTCGATCTTCTTCAGATTCCCCAGGATTTCCTCGGTACGACGAACGATGAATACTGGCTGGCCGCGCCACTCAGCAATCATCTGCTGGCCTGGCTCGATCTTGCTGACATTCACCTTCACCGGTGCACCTGCGGCTTTCGCCTTGGCACTGGGAAACCATGACCCCACGAACGGGACCGCAGCCCCCACCGCTCCTGCAGCACCCACCACGGATGTGGCTGCTACCAAGAAGCGACGCCGGCCTGCATTCACGCCGTCATTGCTCATTCAGTCCTCTCCCATCAGCTTTTTGGCCTGTTAAATCAGGCGTCTACTAAGTATTAAATCTGAACTTATAAAAATTTTGCCGAATGGTAATGAAAAGCCCCACCTCTGACAAGGTAATTACCCGCAGCCTAGCCTCCAAGCCTTGTAGTATAGGGGGTCTACGGATGTGGCAAGTTGTCACACAGAAAAAACCTACATAAAACACGGACCATAAAAAACGCCCAGCTCCGTGAGGAGGCTGGGCGTTTTTGTGGAACGTAAAGCGAATTAACGCTTCGAGTACTGCGGACGCTTACGCGCTTTACGCAGACCGACTTTCTTACGTTCAACTTCACGGGCATCACGAGTCACGAAGCCAGCTTTGCGCAGAGCGCCGCGCAGGGTTTCGTCGTACTGCATCAGAGCGCGAGTGATACCGTGGCGGATTGCGCCAGCCTGACCACTTACACCGCCACCGATAACGGTGACGTAGATGTCGAACTTTTCAACGGTCTCGGTCAGTTCCAGCGGCTGACGAACTACCATGCGGGCAGTTTCGCGGCCGAAGAAATTGTCCAGAGTGCGGTTGTTGATCGAGATGTTACCAGTGCCCGGACGCAGGAAAACGCGTGCGGTTGCGGTTTTGCGACGGCCAGTGCCGTAATTTTGAGTCGCCGACATAATGAACTATTCCGTTAAAACTTCAGTTCTTGGGGCTGCTGAGCAGCATGAGGGTGAGCAGCGCCCGCATAGACTTTCAGCTTGCGATACATGTCGCGACCCAGTGGGCCCTTCGGCAGCATACCTTTAACCGCGATCTCGATCGGGGCTTCAGGCTTCTTGGCAATCAGGCCTTCAAAGTTCGAAGACTTGATACCGCCTGGGAAACCGGAGTGACGGTAGTACATTTTGTCGCTTGCTTTGTTGCCGGTTACACGAACCTGCTCGGCGTTGATGATTACGATGTAGTCACCGGTATCAACGTGAGGGGTGTACTCAGGCTTGTGCTTGCCACGCAGACGGCTGGCGACTTCAGTGGCCAGACGACCCAGGGTCTGACCAGCGGCGTCGACGACAAACCAGTCGCGCTGAACTGTTTCCGGTTTTGCAGTAAAAGTTGTCATTCTTTAATAGCCTCAGGGGCCGCCCTGTAAATTAGACGGCGGATCTTACTGAATAGTGCGTACTTTGACAAGTCAAAGGCAGCCGGATACAGACGCTATCGGGGGCTCGGGTCAGCGCGTCCGTTCAACGGCAAGATTCTTCGGCAGGCGGCGCATCACTTCCACTGCAGAAAGAGGTGGGCAATTATGCAGATTGCGAAAAAAAATTCAACCTGCTTTTATGATTGTTTTCCCCAAAGGAGTACCCGATGGATTATCGAAAGCTGGGCCGGACCGATCTGAACGTGAGCGCGATCTGCCTCGGGACCATGACCTGGGGCGAGCAAAACACCGAGGCAGAGGCCTTCGCCCAGATTGAGCGGGCCAAAGGCGCAGGGATCAACTTCCTCGATACCGCAGAAATGTACCCGGTGCCGCCCAAGGCCGACACCTACGCCACCACCGAGCGCTACATCGGCAATTACTTCAAGAGCCGTGGCGACCGCGCCGACTGGATCCTCGCCAGCAAGGTCGCAGGGCCCGGCAACACCATCGACTATATCCGCGACGGCCAGCTCAAGCACAACCGCAAGCACATCGTCGACGCGCTGGACGCCAGCCTCAAGCGCCTGCAGACCGACTGGATCGACCTGTACCAGTTGCACTGGCCGGAGCGCAGCACCAACTTCTTCGGGCAACTGAGCTACAAGCACCAGGAAGAGCCCGACCTGACGCCACTTGAAGAAACCCTCGAAGCCCTCGACGAGCAGGTCAGGGCCGGCAAGATCCGCCATATCGGCCTGTCCAATGAAACGCCGTGGGGCACCATGAAGTTCCTGGCGCTGGCCGAGGCCCGTGGCTGGACCCGCGCGGTGTCGATCCAGAACCCCTACAACCTGCTCAACCGCAGCTTTGAAGTGGGCCTGGCAGAGATCGCCATCCGTGAGCAGTGTGGCTTGCTGGCCTATTCACCCCTGGCGTTCGGCATGCTCAGCGGCAAGTACGAAGGCGGCGCACGGCCGGCCAAGGGGCGCCTGAGCCTGTACAGCCGCTTCAGTCGCTACTTCAACCCGCAATCGGAAGCCGCGTGCAGCCGCTATGTGGCCCTGGCCCGCGAGCACAACCTGGACCCGGCGCAGATGGCCCTGGCGTTTGTGACGCAACAGCCGTTCGTAACCAGCAATATCATCGGGGCGACGACGCTTGCGCAGCTGGACAGCAATATCGCCAGTGCCGGGCTGAAGCTGTCGAAAGAGGTGTTGGAGGGGATTGAGGCGATTCAGAAGGATCATCCGAACCCTGCGCCTTGATTGACCTTTAGGCCGCCATCGCGGGCAAGCCCGCTCCCACATTTGAATGTATTCACAGATCAAAGGTGGGAGCGGGCTTGCCCGCGATGGGGCCCTCAAAAGCACCAGAGATTCAAAGCGCCCGCGCAATGATCTCCTTCATGATCTCATTGGTCCCCGCATAAATGCGCTGCACCCGCGCATCCGCCCAGGCCCGGGCGATTGGGTATTCCCACATATAGCCGTAGCCGCCGTGCAACTGCACACACTCGTCGAGCACCTTGCATTGCAGGTCAGTGGTCCAGTATTTAGCCATCGCCGCCGTGGGCACATCCAGCTTGCCTTGCAGGTGCTGCTCCAGGCACTTGTCGACAAAGACCCGGCCGATCTGCACCTCGGTGGCAATCTCCGCCAGCTTGAAGCGGGTGTTCTGGAAGTCGGCAATCGCCTTGCCAAACGCTTTGCGCTCGCGGGTGTAGTCCAGGGTCCATTGCAACGCCGCTTCGGCCGAGGCCAGGGCGCCAATCGCCACGGTCAGGCGCTCCTGGGGCAGCTCCTGCATCAGGTAGGCAAAGCCCATCCCGGCCTGGCCCAGCAGATTCTCCTTGGGCACCCGCACGTCCTGGAAGAACAGCTCGGAGGTGTCCTGGGCCTTCATCCCCACCTTCTCCAGGCGCTTGCCCTTATCAAAGCCCGGCGTATCGGCCTCGACCAGGAACAGGCTGGTGCCCTTGGCGCCGGCCTTGGGGTCGGTCTTGGCGACCACGATCACCAGGTCCGCCAGGAAACCATTAGTAATAAAAGTCTTGGAGCCGTTGATCACGTACTCATCGCCATCCAGCACGGCGGTGGTCTTGACCCCTTGCAGGTCCGACCCGGCCCCCGGCTCGGTCATGGCAATGGCCGTGACCATCTCCCCGGAAACGAGCTTGGGCAGGTACTTGTGCTTCAGCGTCTCGCTGCCGTAATGCAGGATATACGGCGCAACAATGTCCGAATGCAGGGAGAAGCCGATCCCGGTCAGGCCCAGGCGGCCGATCTCTTCGATCACCACGGTGCTGTAGAGAAAGTCCGCACCCAGGCCACCGTATTCTTCCGGCAGGTGCGAGCACAGCATCCCCGCCTCCCCCGCCTTGCTCCACAGGGCACGATCAATATGGCCCTGCTTTTCCCATTGCGCATGGAACGGCACCGCGTCTTTTTCGAGGAAGGTGCGCACACTCTGGCGGAAGAGTTCGTGCTCGGAGCTGAACAAGGTTCTGGGAATCATGGGTCACCTGCGTCGATTGTCAGACAAAAACAAGATCACAGAGCCTAAGCTGCACGGCTGTCACAGGACACTGGACACATGCGACAAAAAATAAGACGATCCAGCCGTTAGTTGACCACTTTCCCCTATAAGAATAATCGAAATTATGTCTAGCCTTGTCTCCACGCCCCTGCGGCGCGTCAGCATTTTGGCCATTGATCGGGTGTTTGCCTCCACCCTCATGCAAGCCAAGGATTTTTTCCACCTCGCCAGCCTGCGTTACGGCAAACAGCAAGGCCTGGGCCTCACGCCGGCCTTTGAAACCCGCCTGGTGAGCCCCGACGGGCAATCGGTCTGCAGCTTCAGCGATGTGATCATGCCGGTGGACGGCGGCCTGGAAAACGCCGACATCATCGTGTTGCCGGCCTTCTGGGATGACTTCGACGCCCTGAGCAAGCGCTACCCGCAGATACTGCCGTGGCTGCGCGAGCAACATGCGCGCGGCGCGGTGCTATGCGGCGAGGCCACTGGTGTCTTTTGGCTCGCCGAAGCCGGCCTGCTCGATGGCAAGGAGGCGACCACGTACTGGCGCTTCTTCAATGCGTTCAGCGAGCGCTTCCCCAAGGTCCAGCTCAACCAGGACAAGCACCTGACCGACGCCGACAACCTGTACTGCGCCGGCGGCACCACGTCGGCCTGCGACCTCTATATCTATCTGATCGAGCGTTTCTGCGGCGCCAATATCGCCCAGGCCGTGGCCCGCGACATTCTCTACGAAGTGCAGCGTAGCTACGCGCCGGGGCGCATCGGTTTTGGCGGGCAGAAGCTGCACCAGGACGTGATCATCCTGCAGATCCAGCATTGGCTTGAGGAGCACTTCGCCGACAAATTCCGCTTTGAAGACGTGGCCCGCGAACACGGGATGAGCATCCGCAACTTTATGCGGCGCTTCCAGACGGCGACCGGCGACAAGCCGCTGCATTACCTGCAACGGCTGCGGATCGAGACGGCCAAGGGCTTGCTGTCGGGCAGCCGCAAGAGCATCAAGACCATCAGCTATGAGGTGGGGTACGACGATGCGAGTTTCTTTGCGCGGCTGTTCAGGCAGCACACGGAGTTGTCGCCGAACCAGTATCGCCAGCAATTCCAGCAGGCGGCCTAACTAAAACCACACACAATCAACTGTGGGAGCTGGCTTGCCTGCGATGGCGGCAAGTCAGTCACTGATGAGCTGGCTGACACACCGCTATCGCAGGCAAGCCAGCTCCCACAATTGATCTTCATTGCTGCCCGGAGCGCATACAAAAAGGCCTGCATCACAGCAGGCCTTTTTGTTAGGGCTTGTGCGCCCGCGCCAGGAACTCGTGGGACTGCATCTCCAGCAAGCGGCTCAGGGTCCGTTGGAACTCGAAGTTCAAGCGCCCCCCGGTGTAGAGGTCCTTGAGTTCGACTTCGGCCGAGATAATCAGCTTGACGTTACGGTCATAGAACTCATCGACCATGTTGATAAAGCGCCGGGCGATGTCGTCGGTGGTGACACTCATCTGCTCGACACCGCTGAGGATCACGGCATGGAAGATCTTGCCCAGTTCGATGTAGTCGTTCTGGCTGCGCGGGCCGTCGCACAGTTCGCGGAAGTCGAACCAGGCCACGTCGTCACAGGTACGCAGGGCCATGATCTGGCGATTTTCGATCATCAACTTATCGTTTTCCACGGCCTGGGTGCATTCCGGCGTCAGCGCGCGGAAGCTCTTGCGCAGGCTTTCGTGGGCCGCTTCATCAAGGGGAAAGTGGAACAGCTCCGCCTGCTCAAGGTGGCGCAGGCGGTAATCGACGCCGCTGTCGACGTTGACGATATCGGTGTGCTGCTTGATCAGGGCAATGGCCGGCAGGAAACGCGCACGCTGCAGGCCGTCCTTGTACAGACCGTCGGGCACGATGTTCGAGGTGGCGACCAGGGTCACGCCGTTCTTGAACAACTCTTCCATCAGGGTGCCGAGAATCATCGCGTCGGTGATATCGGATACGAAAAACTCATCGAAACAGATCACCCGCGCCTCTTGGGAAAAGCGCTTGGCGATGAGGGTCAGCGGGTTCTTCTCGCCGTGCAGGGTCTTCATCTCTTCGTGCACGCGCTTCATGAAGCGGTGGAAGTGCGTGCGCGACTTTTCCTTGAACGGCAGCGCTTCAAAGAAGGTATCGACCAGGTAGGTCTTGCCGCGACCCACGCCGCCCCAGAAGTACAGGCCCTTGACCGGCACCTGGTCTTTCTTGCCAAACAGCTTGCTGAGCATCCCTGGCTTGCTCTGGGAGGCGGCGACCAGGTCTTCGTACAGGCGCTGCAAGTGACGCACCGCCGTTTCCTGGGCAGCATCATGAAAGAAGTCGGGGCGTTTCAGATCAGCTTGATATCGTTCTAGGGGCGTCATAATTTCGTTAGCAAGGCAACAAAAACGGGCCGTCACTGTAACGACGGCCCCGGATAATGGCAATCAACCCTTGGTCGGGTCAGTCTTCGATGGGCGTCAATGCCACGCGCACAGCGTCGATGGCCGCATCCCGCGCAGCACTGTCGGCAAAGGCCGGGCTGTCGGCGACACAGGCGCCTTCAAGCCACACGCTGAAGCCCAGGGCTTCACTGCGCACATCCAGCGCCTGGCCGGACTGCAACTGCTTGGTGACAGCACCCGCTGCCTTGCCGTCGGCAAAGTTGCGCGACAGCAACAGTTGCTCGCCATCGGCCGCCAGCAGGCGGAAGCGGAAGCTGCCATCGTCTTCACGGAAGCTGACAAAGCGCGCGGCCTTGACGGCCTTCTTCTTGGTGCTGGCCACCTCGGTGGACGGGTTGACGAACGAGCGCAGGCCCACGGCTTCGCGCAGCTCTTGCAGGAATGGCGCGGCGACGGCACGGGCTTTATTGGCACCGACCAGCAGCAGGTCTTCCATGTCCGAAGGGCGCGCCATCAATTGATGGTAACGCTCGCGGGCTTCGCCCAACTGGCCATCCAGCAGTTGGAACAGACGGTTCTTCGCCTCGCCCCAGCCCAGGCCATCGAGCAGTTCGCTGCGCAGCTGTTGTTCCTGCTCAGGGGTGGCGAACGCCTGGTACAGGGTGAACAGGTGCGAGTTGTCTGGGTCCTTGGCCTCACCCGGCGCGCGGGAGTCGGTGACGATTCGCGAGATCGCGTCCTTCATGTCCTTGGCGGTGGTGAACAACGGGATGGTGTTGTCGTAGCTTTTCGACATCTTGCGCCCATCCAGGCCCGGCAAGGTGGCAACGCTTTCTTCGATCAACGCCTCGGGCATGGTGAAGAACTCTTTGCCCTTGCCGAACAGGTGGTTGAAACGCTGGCCGATATCCCGGGCCATTTCCACGTGCTGGATCTGGTCGCGACCGACCGGCACCTTGTGGGCGTTGAACATCAGGATGTCCGCCGCCATCAGCACCGGGTAGCTGTACAGGCCCATGCTGATTCCGGCATCCGGGTCTTCGCCGTTTTCCAGGTTCTTGTCCACCGAGGCCTTGTAGGCGTGGGCGCGGTTGAGAAGGCCCTTGGCGGCAACGCAGGTCAGCAGCCAGGTCAGCTCGGGAATTTGCGGGATGTCGGACTGGCGGTAGAAAGTCACCCGGTCGACATCCAGGCCACCGGCCAGCCAGGTCGCGGCGATTTCCATGCGCGAGCGCTGGATGCGCTGCGGGTCATCGCACTTGATCAGGGAATGGTAGTCGGCCAGGAAGTAGAACGAATCGGCATTGGCATCCTGGCTGGCGAGGATCGCCGGGCGAATGGCCCCCGCGTAGTTGCCCAGGTGCGGGGTGCCGGTGGTGGTGATGCCGGTGAGGATACGGGTACGAGTCGTCATGGGTAATCGCTTATCAGACTGCTATCAATTTGAAAGGCGCGGCAGCACCAGATCCTTGAGATCGGTGAGCTTGCCATGAAAAAAGTGTCCACATTCTGCCACTTTCAGCAGTTCATGGGGGCGTTTGAGGGCCGCGGACCAGTCGTAGACGGTCTGCGGGTCGACCACTTCGTCGGTTTCCGGCTGGATAAGGGTCAACGGGCAGTCCTGCGGCAGCACGTCCTCATCCCGCAAACGCATGACCGCCGCCGCCACCATGAACAGGTGCGCGAGTTTTTCGCCCTTGGCCTCCAGGCGCCCGCCCAGGCTTGCGGCCACAAATCCACCGAACGAGAAACCCAGCAACGTGATGGGCAGGCCCGGGTGTTTTTCACGCAGCCAACTGGCGGCGGCTTCGGCATCGTCCACTTCACCGGTGGCCATATCGTGGGTACCCGCGCTGGCACCGACGCCACGGTAATTGAAACGCAAAGTAATCAAACCGGCATCACGGGCGGTGCGTTGCAGGGTCGAGACGACTTTATTGAGCATGGTCCCACCCTGCACCGGGTTGGGGTGGCAGATCAGCGCCAGGCCACGTGGCTCGGGGTGATCCAGGTACAAGGCTTCCAATTGGCCTACCGGGCCATCGATCAAAACAGGGGTTTCACGCATGAGCAAGGAATGAACTCCGTGACCTCTCAAGGGGTCGACTCGTCTAGCTAAAAGTCTGTGCATGGCATCATTGCGAGCTTAATCGCGGTATACAGCGCAGGTCCGAGCCGTTAACGTAAAGCAAAGCCGTTTATAGAGGAAGGACTCGTGGAACACTCGCTCTTAGTTTGGTTGTTGCCGACTCTTGCCCTGGTTGCCGGTGTCGCCATTGGATTCCTGGTTGCTCGCCTGCTGCCGAATGCCGCGCCTAACCGCACGCAGCGTCAGTTGGATGACATCCAGGAACGTTTTGACAGTTATCAGAACGAGGTTGTTACCCACTTCAACAGCACCGCGTCCCTGGTCAAGAAACTCACCCAAAGCTACCAGGAAGTACAGGATCACCTCGCCGATGGCGCCAACCGCCTGGCCCTGGATGACATCACCCGCCAGCGTCTGCTGGCCGCGCTGCATTCCGATGCCACGCAAGCCCCACGGGAACGCCTGACCCCGCCCCGGGAAAACCAGGAGCCACCCCGGGACTACGCGCCAAAGACGCCGAACGCCCCCGGCATGCTGGATGAGCATTACGGCTTGAAGAAGTAAGTCGTTTTCAAGCCCTACAAAAAGCCCGGCTGATTGATGATCAGCCGGGCTTTTTTATTGGATGTGCACAGACCAATTGTAGGAGCTGGCTTGCCTGCGATAACGGTGGGTCAGTTGATAGCTACTTGACTGACACTGCGCTATCGCGGGCAAGCCCTAATGCCAGTCAGTTAAGCGGATTCTGCTTTCTGTAGGAGCGAGCTTGCTCGCGAAGG
>NZ_JBWKWY010000032.1:0-64797 GCF_059422465.1 Pseudomonas sp. GW821-FHT01D09 | reverse complement strand
GGGCAAGCCCGCTCCCACATTTAAAATGCATTCCAATGTGGGAGCGGGCTTGCCCGCGATGGCGGTTTTGTAGGTGCCGCTGTCTCAACCCAACAACTCACTCATGGCAATAATCTGCTCCGCCACCTGGATCAGCTTCTGCTGGCGGCTCATGGCCTGGCGGCGCATCAGGGTGTAGGCCTGTTCCTCGTTGCAGTCCTTCATTTTCATCAGCAAGCCCTTGGCCAGCTCGATGCGCTTGCGTTCCGCCAGTTGCTGGTCGCGGGCCTGCAGTTGTGCGCGCAGGGCCTGGTCGCTCTCGAAGCGCGCCATGGCCACGTCGAGGATCGGTTGCAGGCGCTGGGCCTGGATCCCTTCGACGATGTAGGCGCTGACCCCGGATTTGATCGCCTGACGCATCACCCCGGGGTCATGTTCGTCGGTAAACATCACGATGGGCCGCGGTTGGTCGCGGCTGACCAGCACCACTTGCTCCATCACATCGCGCCCGGGTGACTCGGTATCGATCAGAATCACATCCGGGCGCACCGTTTCGACGCGCGCCGGCAGGTCGATGGTCAGGCCGGATTCGTCGATCACCTCAAAGCCGGCCTCGGTCAGCGCGCTCCTGAGGCGCCCGACTTTGCGCGGGGTGTCATTGATCAGCAGGATTCGCAACATGGATGGCCTCCCTTCAGCGCAGGGCGTGGCGGACAACATCGTCGGCCAGGGCATGCAGGCGGAAACTGCGGGCGTAGCCGGCCGGGTCCGAGCCGTCCCAGACCTTGCCATCGATCAATTGGCTGCTGCGCATGTCCTCGCCCCTGGCCGCTACACCCACCGCGCTTGCGGCCTGGCGATAGAGCGCCAGTTGCTGCACCTGCCGGGCAACCGCGAGGTAATCGGGGTCTTCACGCAAAAGCCCCCAGCGGCGGAACTGGGTCATGAACCACATGCCGTCGGACAGGTAAGGCAGGTTGACCTCGCCACCGCCATGGAAGCGCAGCGCGTGCCCGTCTTGCCAGTGGTTGCCCAGGCCATCGTCATAAGCCCCCAGCAGGCGCGGTTCGATGCAGTCGAGGGGCGCATCCAGGTAATCCCTGGCACTGAGCAGTTGCGCGGTGGAGCGCCGGTTCTCCAGGCTGTCGTCGATAAAGCGGCTGGCTTCCAGGATCGCCATCACCAGCACGCGGGCGGTGTTGGGGTATTGCTCGACAAACGCCTGGGTGCAGCCCAGGACTTTTTCCGGGTGATCCGGCCAGATCGCCTGGCTGGTGGCGAGGGTAAAGCCCTGGTTCTGCTGCACAGCACTGGCGCACCAGGGTTCGCCGACGCACAGGCCGTCGATTCGCCCGGCTTGCAGGTGCGCGACCATCTGCGGCGGCGGCACCACCACACTGTCGACATCGCGCAATGGATGAATGCCCTGGCTGGCCAGCCAGTAATACAGCCACATGGCGTGGGTGCCGGTGGGAAACGTCTGGGCGAAGGTGAGTTTTGTGCGGCTTTGGTGCACCTTGCGCGCCAGCGCCTCAGGGCGGGTCACGCCCTGCTGCTGTAGGCCCAGGGACAGGTTGATGCCTTGGCCGTTCTGGTTCAGGCCCATGAGCACTGCCATGTCGGTCGGCGCAACGCCGCCGATGCCCAGGTGCACGGCATAGATCAGGCCGTACAGGCTATGGGCGGCGTCCAGTTCGCCACTGACCAGCTTGTCGCGCAGGCCGGCCCAGGATGACTGGCGCTTGAGGTTCAAGGTCAGGCCATAGGGCTGGGCAAACCCCTGGGTCGCCGCGACCACCAGCGAGGCGCAATCGCTCAAGGCCATGAAGCCCAGGTCGAGGCTGCTCTTTTCCGGGGCATCGCTGCCGTTGACCCAGGCCAGGGGGTTATTGGCCTGGCTGTTGCCGACCTGATCAATCATCAACACCTACCTTCTGTGTGAAAAAAAGGCGCCGCTCCAGCCCCCGGCCGGTCACGACACCTTTGTCCTTGAGCCCGTTGCGTCGTTGGCGCGGGCCGCGATATGCAACCAAAGCAAGGCACATGCCACGGCGTGCGGGTGAGCGGTGGCCGATCAGGTTTTCATCAAGATTGCCGCGCAGTGGCCTTTCACTATGGCGCTCCTTCATGCAACGCCACCCAGGAAACCCAGCGTGCTCCTTGATCGACTGACCGCAGCCACCTGCCGTGCCTTTCTGCAGCGCGGGCTGCTGGGCGGGTTGTTGATATTCAATGCCCTGCCTGCCGTGGGCGAGACCTCCCTGGTGTGGGACGAAAGCCTGCAAGGCTTTTTCAGCCGGCTCGCGTTGCCCTTGGGCCAACCCATCGTGGTCAGCAGGCAGGCGGCGGGCAAGCGCATTACCGGGCAGTTTGATTTTGCCAATGCGCAAGCGGTATTGGAGGCGGTGGCGTTGCAGCACGAACTGATCTGGTACAGCGACGGCCAGGTGCTGCATCTGTATGACGCGAGCGAGGCCAAGAGTTCCGGGGTGATCCTGCGGCATCTGACGGTCGACCGGTTGCGCCAGGTCATGGCGCGCTCGGGGCTGGATGAGACGCGCTATCCCCTGCGCAAGGCCGGTCCGCGATTGTTTTATGTGTCAGGCCCCGCCAATTACGTCGATCACGTCTTGCGCCTGGCCCAGCTTATGGACCGCCCGCGTCCGGCACGGCGCCAGGGCTTGCCGCGAGTGGGGGTCGTCCAGGTGTTCAATGTCGACGTCGCGGACCATCAGTCCGGCACGGGGGCGCAACACGTTACTGTGCCCGGCATGGCGACGCTGCTCGAACGACGGCTTGCCGATCTGGGGCTGAAGGCAGGCCTCGGCGCAACGGTTATCGCCTACCCGCAGACCAACAGCCTGTTGATCAAGGGAAGCGAGCAGCAATTATGGCTTATCAAGAAACTGGTGGCCGAGCTGGATATACCCACGCTCGCGGTGGAGGTGGCTTCGGATGGGCCTGCATCGCAGAAGACCCTGGCGGGGGTTAATGGCGTTTCGGCTCCCCCCGTTTCGACCCCTCTGAGCGTCGATCAATACGAGCGTGTGCGGCGTGCATTTGCACGCATCGCCGAGCAATGAACCCCAGCATGGCCAGCCCCGAACGGGGGGCGATGGTCTTGAAAGTTCCTACGAAACACTCCCGGAAAACTTTGATGCAGCGGGCTTTTTCCTAGCGTGAAATTGGCGGCGGGTTTCTATAGTCGTGATATCTCCCAGGCGTTGCGATTTCCAAAGTCAAGGCGCCGTGAATGTCAGACAGGAACAGAGGTTTGAATGGTTGCTGCAATTGAGGGCCTGGCCATGGTCTCCCTGGCCTTTGGTAGTTGGAAGTTGCAGGGTGATGGCAGGTTGACCGCCGACGGTCGCGACATTCAGTTACCGCCCAAGGAGTTTCATGTCTTGCGCCTGTTGCTGGCCACGCCCGGCGTACTGGTCACCAAAGACTATCTGTTGGAGCAGGTCTGGCCCCATGCCGATATTGCCGAGGAATCCCTGACCCGTTGCATCTACGCGTTGCGCAAGCAAATGCAGGGCGACAGGCGATTGATTGCGACGGTGTATGGCCGCGGCTATCGCTTCAATGGCCGGGTGCGGGTGATCGAACGGCCTGACCAGGCGGCGCCGACGGTAAGTGCCCCACCCCGTATTTGCCCGGCCTGTGGATGGTGCGCCGAACTGGGTGTCGAGCGGGTATGAGGCGAGCCGCCAGGCTGGGATTGCTGCTGTTTATCCTGGGTGGGGCGAGTGAGGCCAGGGCTTATTGTTGGGCCGAGGTCGCCCGCCAGTACGATATCGAGCCGGAGTTGCTGCAGGCCATTGCCGCCGTGGAGTCTGGCTATCGCGCCGAAGCCATGAACTACAGCAATAACAACGGCACCCGCGACATTGGCCTGATGCAAATCAACAGCATCCATCTGCCGCGCCTGCTCAAGCTGGGGATTACCGAGCAGCGGCTGCTGGATGAGCCGTGCCTGTCGGTGGAGGTGGGAGCCTCGATCCTGGCCGACTTCATCAAGCAGTTTGGCTACAACTGGACCGCCGTGGGGGCCTACAACGTCGGGCCAGGCGCTGGGCCCGAGCGTGACGCGCTGCGTCTGCGTTATGCGCAGAAGATCTGGGCGCGCTACGAAGAATTGATGGCCCACCGCAAAGGATGAACGAGCGTCGGGTGTGCCATGCCTCGCACGTACCCGCCACCCCGGCTATAATCGCCGCCACCTTTCGCCGCCATCCGAGTCAAGCCCGCCCATGTATACCCTGGCCCGCCAGCTGTTGTTCAAACTCTCCCCGGAAACTTCCCACGATCTGTCCCTGGACCTGATCGGCGCGGGTGGCCGCCTGGGGCTCAATGGCCTGGTGTGCAAGGCGCCGGCGAAGATGCCGGTGTCGGTGATGGGGCTCGACTTCCCCAACCCGGTTGGCCTGGCGGCTGGCCTGGACAAGAACGGCGCGGCCATCGACGGCTTTGCGCAGTTGGGGTTTGGCTTTGTCGAGATCGGCACGGTTACGCCGCGCCCACAGCCAGGCAATCCCAAACCGCGCATTTTCCGCCTGCCGGAGGCCGAGGCGATCATCAACCGTATGGGCTTCAACAACCTGGGGGTCGATCACTTGCTGTCGCGGGTCCAGGCCGCCAAATACAAGGGCATCCTGGGGATCAATATCGGCAAGAACTTCGATACCCCCGTGGAACGTGCGGTGGATGACTACCTGATCTGCCTGGACAAGGTCTACGCCCACGCCAGCTATGTGACGGTCAACGTCAGCTCGCCCAACACCCCGGGCCTGCGCAGCCTGCAGTTTGGCGATTCCCTCAAGCAACTGCTTGAAGCCCTGCGCCAGCGCCAGGAAGACCTGGCGGTACGCCATGGCAAGCGCGTGCCGTTGGCGATCAAGATCGCCCCGGACATGAGCGACGAAGAAACCGTGCTGGTGGCCCAGGCCCTGGTGGATTCGGGGATGGACGCGGTGATTGCGACCAACACCACCCTCAGCCGTGCCGGCGTCGAAGGCCTGGCCTACGGTGACGAGGCCGGTGGGCTGTCCGGTGCGCCGGTGCGTGACCAGAGCACCCATATCGTCAAGGTGCTGGCGGCCGAGTTGGCCGGGCGTTTACCGATCATTGCCGTGGGCGGGATCACCGAAGGCAAGCACGCGGCCGAGAAAATCGCCGCCGGTGCCAGCCTGGTGCAGTTGTATTCCGGGTTTATCTACAAGGGGCCGGCGTTGATTCGCCAGGCGGTGGACGCCATCGCGGCGTTACCCAAAGCCTGAACCCATAAAAAAGGGCTCCTCGAAGGAGCCCCTGGGCCGAAGCCCGCCGCCCGGATGGGGCGTGCGTGGTTAAGTTGTTACATTCTTCAAGGTGTTTGTCGGAATTTAAGTGCCCTGATTAGCCGACGGCGTGAAGTTCGTTGAGTCTGTGGATCCCCGCAGTGCCGGTCATACCGTCCCAGTTGTCGCCGCGTCCTTCGCGCCAGCCGTTGATCCAGGCTTGGCGTACTGACGGTAGAGTAAATGGGCAAAGCTCACGGGATTTGCCATGAACGCCATACTGATATCCGCGTAAAAATGCTCTTTCCAACGGATCACGCTTAAGTCTTCTCATAGGGTGTTTCCCTCACTTGTTGACTGTCTTGATATCCTTCGACCTCGTCCGAGGTCGGGCAGAGTTTTTCTGCCGTTGGTGTGGCTCGCTGCCGGCGTGGCGAGCCGATGTGTCAGCGTCGTTGCGGCGCTAACCTGTGTTGAGTTCTAACCAATAGGTCACATGGTTTCAATGATCGTTTTGTCATAAGCACGTAACGATAATGATGCTATAGCCATAAGCTGGTGGGGCTTTTCGCCCCATTTATTGGGCAAAGCCAGCTATGATGTGCCCTGTATAGAGGATGGGTTTAATCCTTCAGTGAAAATACCCGCCGCTTGCAGTCGGTTATTATTCGACGAAGGGTCGGAATATTTCCTTTTGTTGCAAACATTCTCGATCTGCCCCGGCAATCAAGGCCTACAGGCCTGGACACCGGGGTGGAACGGCACACATTCGTGCCACGCGAGCGCTCTTCAAGAAAAGCGCTTGATTGAAAACCGAACGCGCGATGCGTCGCCCGTTCACTTATTGCTGAAAAGCCTGGAATCCCCATGTCGGACCGTTACGAACTCTTCCTCACTTGCCCCAAGGGCCTCGAAGGCCTGCTGATCGAGGAAGCCGTCGGGCTTGGCCTTGAAGACGCGCGCGAGCACACCTCGGCCGTGCGCGGCATGGCCGACATGGAAACCGCCTATCGCCTGTGCCTCTGGTCGCGCCTGGCCAACCGTGTGTTGCTGGTGCTCAAGCGCTTCCCGATGAAGGATGCCGAAGACCTGTACCACGGCGTGCTGGATATCGAATGGCAAGACCATATGGTCCCGGATGGCACCCTGGCGGTGGAGTTCAGCGGCCACGGTTCGGGCATCGACAACACCCACTTCGGCGCGCTGAAGGTCAAGGATGCGATTGTCGACAAGCTGCGCACCCCGACCGGCGAACGTCCGTCCATCGACAAGATCAACCCCGACCTGCGCATTCACCTGCGCCTGGACCGTGGCGAAGCGATCCTCTCCCTCGACCTGTCCGGCCACAGCCTGCACCAGCGCGGTTACCGCTTGCAGCAGGGCGCGGCACCGTTGAAGGAAAACCTCGCGGCGGCGATTCTGATCCGTGCCGGTTGGCCGCGCATTGCCGCGGAAAATGGCGCGCTGACCGACCCGATGTGCGGCGTCGGCACCTTCCTGGTCGAAGGCGCGATGATCGCCGCCGACATGGCCCCCAACCTCAATCGCGAACAGTGGGGCTTCACCGCCTGGCTTGGCCATGTGCCGGCCCTGTGGAAAAAACTCCATACCGAGGCCAGCGAGCGTGCGGCTATCGGCATGAACAAGCCGCCCCTGTGGATCCGTGGTTACGAAGCCGACCCGCGCCTGATCCAGCCCGCGCGCAACAACATCGAGCGTGCTGGCCTGAGCCACTGGATCAAGATCTACCAGGGCGAAGTCGGCACCTTCGAGCCGCGCCCGGACCAGAACCAGAAAGGCCTGGTGATCTGCAACCCGCCCTACGGCGAACGCCTGGGTGATGAAGCCAGCCTGTTGTACCTCTACCAGAACCTTGGCGAGCGTCTGCGCCAGGCGTGCATGGGCTGGGAAGCGGCGGTGTTTACCGGCGCCCCGGACCTGGGCAAGCGCATGGGCATTCGTAGCCACAAACAGTACTCGTTCTGGAACGGCGCCTTGCCGTGCAAGCTGCTGCTGATCAAGGTCAACCCGGACCAGTTCGTCACCGGCGAGCGCCGCACCCCGGAACAGCGCCAGGCCGAACGTGAGCAGGCCGCCTACGACCAGGCCCCGACCGAGCCGCAAGAGCGCCAGTACAACAAGAACGGCAACCCGATCAAGCCCGCGCCGGCCCCGGCTCCGGTGGTTGAGCAGGCGCGCTTGAGCGAAGGCGGGCAGATGTTTGCCAACCGCCTGCAAAAGAACCTCAAACTGCTGGGCAAGTGGGCCAAGCGCGAGGGGGTCGATTGCTACCGCGTGTACGATGCCGATATGCCGGAATACTCCATGGCCATCGACCTGTACCACGACTGGGTGCACGTCCAGGAATACGTGGCGCCCAAATCCATCGACCCGGAGAAAGCCTCGGCGCGCATGTTCGATGCCCTGGCCGCGATTCCCCAGGCGTTGAACATCGACAAGAGCCGGGTGGTGGTCAAGCGCCGCGAGCGTCAGAGCGGCACCAAGCAGTACGAGCGCCAGAGCGCCCAGGGCAAGTTCACCGAGGTCAGCGAAGGCGGGGTGAAGCTGCTGGTCAACCTGACCGACTACCTGGACACCGGCCTGTTCCTCGACCACCGCCCGATGCGCATGCGCATCCAGAAAGAAGCCGCCGGCAAGCGCTTCCTCAACCTGTATTGCTACACCGCTACCGCCAGTGTGCACGCGGCCAAGGGCGGTGCGCGCAGCACCACCAGCGTCGATCTGTCGAAAACCTACCTGGACTGGGCACGGCGCAACCTGTCACTCAATGGCTTCTCCGACAAGAACCGCCTGGAGCAGGGGGATGTGATGGCATGGCTGGAAGCCAGCCGTGATGAGTTCGACCTGATCTTCATCGACCCGCCGACCTTCTCCAACTCCAAGCGCATGGAAGGTGTGTTCGACGTCCAGCGTGACCATGTGCAATTGCTCGACCTGGCCATGGCCCGCCTGGCACCGGGCGGGGTGCTTTACTTCTCCAACAACTTCCGCAAGTTCCAGTTGGAAGACAACCTGGGCGAGCGTTATGCCGTCGAGGACATCAGCGATAAAACCATCGACCCGGATTTTGCCCGTAACGCGAAAATCCACCGCGCCTGGAAAATCACCGCGCGTTGATCGGCCTTGAAGCCGCAGGCCTGGATTTTTCCGGGTTCGCGGCTTTTTTGCGCTGGTCAAAAGTGGACTCGATGGCTATAACTAACCTCTTAGCCAAAGTGGCGCCCCTGCACGCTGGTGTTGCGAGTTTTACCTATGCCGTTGCAAGCCGTCCGCCCGAAAATACTGGGATTTATCAGCGAACAGGCGTCGGCTTGGCTGGTGGCGTTGGTGGTTGTGCTGGTGGGTGTGGCGCTCACCGTCGTGCTGGCACTGGCCACGGCCGATCTGCATCGCCAGCAGGTCCGCCAGCGTTTTCAGCTATTGGTCAACGAACGCTATAGCCGCCTGGAAGAGCGTTTTGAAGACCAGGAACAGCGCCTGGGCAGCCTGCGTCGCTTTTTCGTCAACTCCCATGATGTGTCCCGCGAAGAGTTCGATGGGTTCGCCCAGCCGTTGCTGTTGCGCGCGCGCGCCTATGCCTGGGCGCCACGTATATTTCGCGATCAGCGCCAGGCGTTTGAACAACAGGTGTCACGTCAGCGCGGTACGCCTTTCGCCATTCGCGAGCTGAACGAGGCCGGGGCGCTGGTGCCGGCGGGGGAGCGTGACGAATATGTGCCGGTGATGTATAGCCAGACCCAAAGCCTGCTCGGCTCGCCCCTGGGGTTCGACCTGCTGGCCCAGCCACTGCGCCGCTCGACGATCGAGCGGGCGTACCGTTCCGGGACCATCGCCGTGTCCCAGCCCATGTCGCTGGTGGGGGTGGAGCCGGCGTATGCCATGGGGGTGTTGCTGGTAGCGCCCGTTATTCGACCGTTCACCGCGCAAATGCCCTACAACGAACCCTACGGTTTCGTCATGGCGGTGATCAGCATGCGCCAATTGATGGCCGATGGTTTGCCCAAGCCCGCGCGCGATAACCTGGTGATGCAGATTGTCGATACTTCCGATACCCAGCAGCGGGTGCTCTATGAGTCGGATAATGCCGTGGGCGATAGCAGCCTGGAGGCGATCCGCCGGCTGACCCTGGGCGATCATGTCTACGCCCTGAGCCTGCGCCCCAGCCAGGTCTTCACCCAGGCCAATCATTCCGCGTTCACCAGTATCCTGGTCATGGGCTGTTTGCTCAGCCTGTTGCTCAGCGCCTTGCTCTACGTACTGGTCAGCCAGCGTCAGCGGGCAGTGAGGCTGGTACAGCAGCGCACCAGGCAATTGCACCAGCGCGAGTATGAGTTGCGCGGTGCCCATGGTCAGTTGCGCAGTGTGCTGAATGCCGCGACCCAGGTGGCGATCATTGCCACGGACTTACGTGGCGTGATCAGCACCTTCAATGCGGGGGCCGAGCAAATGCTGGGGTACCAGGCTGACCAGGTGCTCGGTCACATGACCCTCGAAAGCCTACACCTGGCGCCCGAACTGGAAGCCCGTGCGGTGCAGTTGAGCCTGGCGCTGGGCAAACGGATTATGCCCGGCCAGGCGATGCTGGTGGAGGGCATCGACCGCCTGCATGAGGCCCGGGAGTGGACGTTGGTACGCAAGGACGGTAGCCAGTTGACCGTGAATATGCTGGCCACGGCCTTGCTTGACGATCATGGTTTGTGGGTCGGGCACCTGGCGATCTGCCTGGATGTCACCGAACAGAAACGCGCTTATGAGGCCCTGGCGGCGCGGGATCGCTTACTGAAAAAACTCAGTGCCCATGTACCGGGCGGGATCTTCCAGTTCACCCTCGAACCCAATGACAACTGGCGGTTTATCTACGCCAGCGACGGTATCCGCGATATCTACGAAATCGACCCGGGGTTGCTGCAACAGGATGCCAAGCAAGTCTTTGAGCGTATCCATCCCCAGGATGCTGAACGCATCCGCGCGTCCATCCGCCTGTCAGCGTTGCAATTGAGCCACTGGCGCGAAGAGTACCGGGTGCAACTGCCGGGGCGGGGCTTGCGTTGGATCCGTGGCGAGGCGACGCCGGAAGAGTTACCTGGCGGCGGTACGTTATGGCATGGCTATGTGTCGGATATCTCCGATCTCAAACGGGTGGAGGAAGAGCTGCGAGCACTGTCCATCACCGACTCGCTGACGGGGATCCATAATCGTCGCTACTTCCAGGACCGCTTGAAGGCCGAAATGAGCCGGGTCCGACGCACATCGGGGGCACTGGCGCTGATCATGCTGGATATCGATCACTTCAAGCGCATCAATGACCAGCATGGGCACGCGGTGGGGGATGGCGTGCTGCAGGAACTGTGTCGGCGTATCCGCCTGCGCGTGCGCCGCAGCGATGTGTTCTGTCGCCTGGGGGGCGAGGAGTTCATGGTGCTGTGTCCGAACACCGATGGCGTCCAGGCCTACAGCCTGGCGGTTGAATTGTGGGAAGTGCTGCGCAGTACGCCGATGGACGGCGTTGGGACGGTAACGGCCAGTTTCGGCGTGGCCAGTTGGCGGGTCGATGAGGGCGTGGATAGCTTGTTGCTGCGCGCGGACTCGGCGGTGTATGCGGCCAAGCAGGCGGGTCGGGATCGGGTCGAGGCGCAGCGGTTGCCTGCCTGAGCACTGTATGCCGAATGTGGGGGCAGGCTTGTGTGGGAGCGGGCTTGCCCGCGATGGCGGTGTATCAGGTGCCAAATGTGCTGACTGACCCACAGCTATCGCGGGCAAGCCCGCTCCCACACAAGCCCGCTCCCACATTGAGTCCGCATCTATAGGCCCGGTGCGGCCGCCGCCAGCTTCGGCTGGCGATACAGGTCCAGCAGCACCTGGTCCAGCACCGACGAGGCACCCCATGGCTTCGGATCGTTGAGGATCGCCACCACCGCCCAGGTATTGCCATTGTTGTCACGGCTGAAGCCGGCAATCGCGCGCACGGTGTTCAGGGTGCCGGTCTTGACGTGGGCTTCACCGCGCAGGGCCGTGGTTTTCAGGCGCTTGCGCATGGTGCCATCACTGCCGGCAATCGGCATCGAGCTGATGAACTCGGCCGCATACGGGCTTCTCCAGGCGGCCTGCAGCATGGTCGCCATTTCCCGGGCGCTTACCCGTTCGGCACGGGACAGGCCGGAACCGTTCTCCATCACCAGGTGCGGCGCGGTGATGCCCTTTTTCGCCAGCCACTGGCGTACCACGCGTTGCGCGGCCTTGGCATCGTCGCCGTCGGCATCGGTGCGGTATTGCGCGCCGAGGCTGAGGAACAGTTGCTGGGCCATGGTGTTGTTACTGTATTTGTTGATGTCGCGGATGATCTCGGCCAGGTCCGGGGAGAATGTCCGGGCCAGGACCTTGGCGGTTTTCGGCACCGGGGCCAGCACGTCGCGGCCCTGGATCGTGCCGCCCAACTCTTTCCAGATCGCACGCACGGCGCCTGCGGTGTAGGTGGCATGGTCGAGCAGCGACAGATACGTCTGCGAGCTGCAGCCATCGCCCAACTGGCCGCTGACGGTCACAGTGACACTGCCGTCGGCGGCGGTAACCGGGTTGTAGCGCACGTCCCCGGTGCACTGCTTGGCGTTGGTGGCCTTGACCTGATTGTCGATCTGAATGCTGGCAATCGGCGGTTCGACCGAGACCAACACCTTTCCTGAATCATTGCGGGTCACGAAGCGCAGGGCCTTGAGGTTGACCAGCAGGGCGTCCGGCTTGACCAGGAACGGCTTGTTGGCATCGTTGCCGTCGTCGTTGAATTCCGGTAATTGCGGCTGGATAAAGAAGCCACGGTCCAGCACCAGGTCGCCGGTGACTTGCTGTACGCCATTGGCGCGCAGGTCGCGCATCAGCAGCCAGAGTTTCTCCATGTTCAGCTTGGGATCGCCGCCGCCCTTGAGGTACAGGTTGCCCCGCAGGACGCCGCCACTGAGGGTGCCATCGGTATAGAACTCGGTTTTCCACTGATGGTTGGGGCCGAGCATTTCCAGGGCCGCGTAGGTGGTGACCAGCTTCATGGTCGACGCCGGGTTGACCGAGACGTCTGCATTGAACACCGTGGCGGTGCCGGGGCCATTGAGTGGGATCATCACCAGGGACAGCGCATTGTTTTGCAGTTTGGCTTTCTGCAGGGCTTCCTGGACTTTGGGGGGCAGGGTGGTATTGATCGGGGCGGCGGTGACAGAGAGGGCCAGGGGCAAAAGGAAACTGGCAAGTAATAATGGACGCAAGGATTTGATCATAAGAAGTAAGACCCTACTGCAGAGGAGGGTGAATGTGGCGGGGGCTATGTAAGAAAATCCCCCAGTGGTCATGAAAGTGTCGGCATTATGCCCAAGGTAGGGCGACTTGTGCTTCAACGATAGCTGCAAATGACGGATTTTTTTCGCGCTATGGTGCCACCCGTCTTGGATTGCCGGGCAATGATCGCCTTAAACTGGTAGAGTGCCGGCCGTTAATACTTAAGAGGATTGTTCCAATGGCGACTAACCGTTCCCGGCGTCTGCGCAAAAAACTGTGCGTTGATGAATTTCAAGTTTTGCTAATTAGCGAAAAATAGTTGGTTGGTTGTCAAAAATCCTTTCTCATCTGCGTCCGAATTCCTGCTCCTCTCATGCCGTATCCTCTGACGGCAATCACCAGCAAACCTCTCCCTTGCGCGATCCCTTGGCTTGACGCCACGAGATGGCCTTGAGATTTCTGTTCGCCCATAAAAAAACCACCTCGAAAGGTGGTCTTCGTAAGCCAGCAGTTATTCACTGCCGCTAAGCGCGATCACTTTGCAGCGTTGACCGGCTTTTCTGGGTACCAGGCGTCGAGCAGAGGGCTGACTTCAACCTTGGTCACTTCGCTACGGGCTTTGAGCCATGCTTCGACAGCTGCGCGTTGCTCTTCGGTAACCGAGCCGCGTTCTGCTTTGCAAACCAGGCCGAAATCTTCGCCGCCGACATAGTCCAGGCCATTGGCGTCCATGGCTTCGGTCAGGAAGTCATCGAGGAATGCATCGACTGCCTCATCATCCAGATCTTCCTTAAATTCCAGGTTCAGCTCAAAGCCCAATTCCTGAAACTCGTCCACACAAAGCTTTTTGCGAAGACGACGGGAGCGGTTAGTGGCCATCAAAAAATCCTCTAAGTAATTACGGCGCGCAGTCTATCAGCTAACCCGTTCAAATGCCTGCTTTGTCCGATCAGCCGAGGTGTCAAAGCGGCGTTCAGGCACGCAGACCTAGAGAACCTATGGCTTGGAGGGCCATTACCTCCCCAAGGCCCAGTCAATTTTGGTCACCGTTTTGCTTCGCCTCTCCAACGTCCACGGCAGCCGGGTTCTACATGTAGAAGCTGTAGCTGACCTGTGGCTTCTCTGAGCTGTCGATGTACTTCATGATGTCCCCGACCTTGTTGGCGCACTCCAGCGTGATCGGGAGGCGTCCATCGAGCTGAGTGTTATTCCAGTTCATCTTGGTCAGGCCGAGGATTTCCTTGCACAGGTCTTCCAGCGACGAATCGCTGTAGAACGCCTCGACCCGCAGGGGGCTTGGGATGTACATCCCCGGGTAGGTTTTGTAGAAATCCACGATCCCTTTCGTGTAGAGCACACCCTGAGTTTCCGAAAGGCTCAGCAGCGTCCCTCTGGTGGGCGGATAGTTCTTGTCACTGAACAGCCTAATGTCGGTTGATGTGATCGACACCAGGTCTTTCGTCCTGATGCCCTTGGCCTCCAGCACCTTGGAAAACCCGGCAACCTCGGTAGGCCGGAAGCGGCTGGACTTGTGGATCACAACGCGCGCGGGCTTTTGCATCAGCGCTTTTTCATATTCCGCCAGTGCGCTGTCTAGCAGCTCATAGGCCTGCGACTCATCCATATAAGGGCGTCTGTCGCGCTTATCCAGCGATACTGGTGCGCCTCGCAGAATGACGCCATGGCCGAACTCATCGAATACCTGAGCGAGGCTCGTGGAAACCGTCTCACCGTCACGGCTTTTATAGAATCCGATCCCGATATAACAGGTCTTGGGCTTGAATTTGTCCTCAACCAGGCGCCAAGGCACAGTCCTGTTGCCCTTGTAATACAGCGCGGTGCAGAAATTCCAGGCTTTGGTGGCTAGGTCTTGCTGATCGATCGAGGGTTTGACGGAAAGGATGGTCTTTTCTCGAACGAGCTGAAGAGGAAGACCTAGATGCATGCACCGCGCTTTCAGGAGCCGGCGGAAGTTGTGTTCCAGGTAGGCCTCTAGCGACTCGTTGTCTTTTTCCCCAGTGGCCTTCGTAAGTGAGTCAAAAATATCATTGGGCACTACGCAGACAATCACATCGATTGAGCGATTCTCGGATAGAAATCGGATCTGCTCATAGTACAATTCAACGCACTTGACTACTCGATCTTCCCGGGCAGTGATTTTCGAAATGTTATTTATTTCAGACTTCTGAAGCGTACGAGTGTACTGAGGGGAGGAAAGGATTTTCGTATAAAAACCGTGGTATTCGTCCACTCCGCCAAATCCCCTGAAGAGGTTAGGGAATTTTGTTTCCTCTTTGCCAACGATGCCACGCTTGCATTTGTCCAGCCATTCATCTAGTAAGTCGACGCCTTCACCCCGGCCAACGATGCCGATACGCAATTCGCTACGCCGTAGCTCATCACGTTTGTCGTATACACCTAAAGTTTCGATTCCAGTTCTTGGGCATATATGAGCGCCGCTTCCAAATTCCAGCATGGGCTCTTTGAGGATCTTAATCTTCATCGGCTAGTTCCTCTTCATAGTCGGCACCTACATATTCACCGTCTACTAGCTTTTCGTCACAAGTGAGCTCTAGTAACTCGCCAAAAAAACCGTAGCTTGCAGTATCAGTGCTAAGCGAGTCGTTCATCTCGATTGACTTGTTTCCATAATGACCGGGATAGTCAAAAGTCCCCGGCAAAGATACATTAGTCGACCGCAAGTAATAGGCCAGGAATCGAACTATGTTCCGTACGCTTTGGTTGAACTCAAGTCTTTTCTGCTTTGACAGTAAGTCCTCATGAAACCGGGACTTTCGACTTCCGTCATAGGTGTAGAGCCAGCTTGGAACTACCAGTGCAAACCACTGTTCGGCTACCTTAGTGAAGCTTAATTCGAAAGATAGATGAACGTGATGAGCGATACGCGTAGGCTCTTTTTTGGAAAGTATTTTTTCGTAAACCCGGCGGGTTGACTTCTTTTTACCTACCCAATCTTCTTTGCGACCTTCGTCGTCTGGATGAAAGGGCTTAAAAAAATAGAATTTATCCCGGCGATCGTACGCGACGTTGTGAGGTTTCAGAGTTTCTCGAACATAGCCAGTCAAAAGAAGCTTAAAAATATTGAGATTGTCGTCGATATCTGATTCTGAAAGATCTCGGGTCTCAAGTGCTTCGATGGTACCGATGTCGACTACGTGTCGTATGCCTGAGTTAGAAATGTCTTCGAATGTGAAAACTCGATTTTCAAAACATACCCAGTTATCGGTATCGGCTCCATTCAGCAGCAGGGCCATCTTGACAAGGCTCTGCTTGGAGCAATTATTTTTCTTAAAATTCAGGTGTTCACGGGCCTGTGCCAGCACTGATGCTTCGTTTATCTGCAACTCTGCAACGTATACCGTTTCAGGCGGGGTGACAGCGATTAAGTTTGAGGTCAGGGTGTGCGATTGGTGACCGTCGCTGGCGTTAAAGTCCAGGTAGGCATTGATGTCACCCAGAATCAGCTTGAAGTCGGTGAGTACCCGTTCCTGGGCGGGTAGCCGCAGCCCTGTTACCTTAGAGAGAATGTCACCAAGGTCAATGATGTGGGTCTTTGCTGAAAACTGAAAGCCGCCGTTGGTGATCTGGTCGATAGCGGCCTGACTATAGGAAGCTTGCTTGTTGGTCAGCATCAAAATGTACAGTTCATCGAACGTGTTGTAGAACTGCCTGCTGACGAAGTGGGTCAAGGTTTTCTTGATCTTATCCAGCGACGTGGTCGCCGTCACCTGAAACGCAACCCTATCGTGATCGTCGCCAAGGTCGATGCCTGGAAAATTCTTCTGCCTTCTGTTCAAGTTAATCAGGTTGGGAAGGTTGTAGGCTGCCTTCAGGATGGGAATCAGCGCATCCTCTAGGGACAGGTTGATATCGAGGCGGCCTTGCTTGGTCGAGAGGTCAACTTGGCTGATGATTCGGCTTACGACATCTCTTAACTCATTCTCAATCTCTAACTGTCTCACTGCTAGACACTTCCCTTCAAACCTAAGCGATAGTGGGGGTGCGACGAGAGCTGAGGACGCTGAGCCATCCCAGGCCGCAGAGGGTGGCATTGTACCACCATGGTTCACGCGTCGGATCAACCGGTTAGCCCGAGTGCCAGGAAGACGCCTGTAAAGCCCGTTGATCTTTCCCGCAACCTGCGGGGCTTTGAGAGGTGGAGAGGAGGGGAATATGTTGCCTGCCCGGCGACATGCTCGCCTACACGCGAATCATTGGTGCCAAGCTTCGATATGGGCTAGGCAGCGGTTCGTACATACGCCGGAGTGGTGTTGAGTTTTCGTGATGGTCGAATTCGACCGGTATCGCCTGGGGCGGTGGCGCCTTGACGATATTTTGATCCGAGCCGGTTACGTTGGCTTTGATTTTTGGCAATCTAAGGCGCTACTTCCCCCGCTTGACCTAAAGACGCCATGTTCCAGGGGAGGACTTATAAACAAGGATGCCCATAGATGCCCGCGTTGAAAGCCGAAGACTTCCGAGCCATGTCTCACAACCCTGGTGCTTCTGATCCAGAGTGGGTGACTCGGGCCGAAGACGCGATGAGGATGCTAGGGCAGCTGACCGCTCAAGATGAGGTCGTGCTTTATCTCAGTGGGCCGCAGGCTATCGTCCACAGCGTGCTAGCGCCCACCCGTAAGCTTACGCAAGCAAGAGTCAAAGGGCTCCAAAATGCTTCATTTCCGGAAGGGCAGGACACATGGAGTATTTGCCGGGAGATCAGCAGTGATGGTCGTGCAATCCGCCTAGAGCCTCCGCTGGGATCCTGGTCGAACGAGTTTCAAGGGGAGAAGCTGATCTTTCGCCGCGAGTTTAACGGGGTTGACCGGGACAGGGCCGCAATCGAACTCAGCCAGAAGCTGGTTCATAGCCTGGATTTGTACTTTGTGGCAGAGCGCAACAGCTACTGCAGGCTTGATGAGCACGGTGACATTGAAGACGTTATCCGCATCATTCAGCAGCCCCAGGGTAAAGATAATTTTCGTCTGGATTTGGTGACGATCCTGCGGGCTGAACTCGAAAAGTACATGGCAGTGACGAAGCAGAGCTTGGTGATGCGGTTCGATTTCACCAGGCTCGACACCGAGAATTTTTTAGGCTGGAACGGTGTGAAAACGCTGCACTCGGATAGCCCAGACCTCTACTACCATCACGGGCTCTGCCGCGTCGGTAGCTTCTGCAACGGCGTGATGGTGCTCCGGCCTAGTATCACGGTGGCGAGCCTGATTAAGCAGTGGGAAATGGAGGAAGACCGCGCTTCGCGCCGGTATGCAGACTTCAAAATCTACGATCGAAAAAACGGTCGGAATATAGAGACCTCTTGCGCCCCTGAGTGCCTGTCGAATTATTTCGAGGATAGCGAGCTCCCATGGGAGCTTTCGCCCGCGTTCTTTCGAGCGGAGGTGCTCCATTTGTACAAAGCCGACCCTGATAAGTATTCCCTAGAGGACAGGCATATCAGTTGCCGGGGCTCTTGGTACCTCAGGTCTTACGACCAGAACGAGGAGGGTCAGGTGCATGCCTACATCGGCGACTTGGCCAAGCTACCATTCACCGTTCAGCTCTACTGGCAGTCATTCAACGAATGGCCCAAAGGAGCTATATCGAAGCGCGCTCACCAAGCGGACATCAGGGGCTCTTGGGATCTGGATTACGAGGCAGTCGGCGCGTTGAAAAATGCGATCCGGGAACTGGATAGATCGGCCCCAGCATGGTGGAGTCCCAGAGGGGAGGAGCTTGAAGCAGCGGTTCATATCCCAGCCACGGATTCAACCAAGGAGTGGGCAGATGAAATCCTCGCGCTAGACCAGTATCTCGTGGAGGGTTTCCTAATTAAACCGTTGCGTGCGATAGCTGACGGCCTTGGTAAGCCAGTTCCCTCTAGCTGGGCATCACTGCGGGTGATCCAGGACATATTGTGCGGAGTGGGGAATTCCGAGACGCAAGCGAAGGCAATTGTGGTGCCCTTACAGAGGCTCCATGCTTTGAGGACAGAGGTCAGGGGGCATGCAACTGTGCAGAAAAAGCGTGCAGCGGAGTCGGAAGCCCGGACAAATCACGGATCCCTACGCAATCACTTCGTTTCTTTAGCCGGCGAGTGTGAGCGAGCTTTGGATACCATTCGGGTGGCATTGGGTGCGCTGTGACTTCTGTCTAGCTCTCTCTGGGCTCTCGGGGGCTGGTCAGGTCTCATGGCAAGTTCTATGCACGTTGGATAATGGCCAGACGCATGCGTTAGTTATAGGTCTGCATGGGTTACGATGCTCGGATGCCTGGCATGCCCAAGAAAAATTAGGACGCAAAAAAACCGGGCATGGATCAGCTAAGCCACAAGAACTTGGACAGACTTCACATCGGTTTCTGCCATCCGGACTTTACGTATCGGAATCTCGGCTCCTGAACCTTGGGGCCACCGAGATCTTCGCCCTCGATCCTGAATGACTTGGCCATGAGATCTCGTACTCCACCTAGGCGCTCCATGGCGGTGAGCTCCTTGGTTATGTCCTTCACGACGGTTGTGAAGGCTTTGGTCGAATTTGATTTCATGAACTCTGGTGTCGAGAGAGCGAAATCGCGGTCAGGTAGTGAAATCCCGAATAGGCTAGTGACTGAGCTTGCCGTTTTAATGAGAAAGCTGCCCTGAATGCCCTGAGTAGACCGCACACCGTAGCTACGTCTAAGGTCACCGCAAATCTTGTCGACGTCGTCCATGAGCTTCGTAATGCGCTTGTTGCCGCTCGCAATGCCCTGCTCGTCGAACGCGATGCGAATGGCTTTGAGCGTTTCACGCATGGTGACGAAGTGGCCTTCGTTGCGTAGCTGCCTGGCAGCCTCAATGGCATTGGAGACGCTACCAGAAGATTGAGTCAGCCACGCCGAGAACAATGGCAGATCCAGTGCGACAGTCTGGGTCGCTCCGTGCGATTGGATTTCTGAAATGCTTGTTCTTGTCTTGTCCGCGAGGTTAGCCAAGAGGCGGGCAGTGAAATCATGGCCAAAGGCGCCGACTTTTTTCATCCAGTGCATCTGATAAGCGTGCCTGATGGGGTGGATGAACGAGTCAGCCTTCAAGTGTTTGGCAGCAGTCGAGTAGTAAATAGATTTGTAGGCAAGCCAATTTAGGGAAGCGACGAACATCTCCAACTGCCTTGTAGGGCCACCGTAGTCGCCCCGGCTACTGTCTGAGAACTCTGACTTGTTGAACACGTGACCATCCGAGCTTACAAGCTTGACGTCCTTCGACCAGCGCCCGCGCGTTTCGCCTGCATCACTCAACTCTGCGAAGATAGCCGCACTCAAAGCGCTGTACTTGTTGTATTCGTCAGAGCCACGGTAGCCCAACATCCTCATGGTCAGGTAATACACGCTGGAGGCTTGATCCCAGGTGCACACCATGTTCATTTTCAACTGCTCCAAAAGGGCGCTGAAGTCGTCATCCACAAACTCTCCTCCCCGAATTTCTGGGCGGATCGATGCCGCTTCCTTTTGCGCGACCGCATCTACCTCCGCAAGACCAAATTCAGTAGGCGCCAAGAACCGAAGGTAAGGAAATTGCTGTTTCCGACTTTCTTTATGCTCAGGCTTGTAGTTGTCTATGCAAAGAAGATCATCGTAGAACAGGTTGCCTTGGAGAAAGTTCTCTAAAGCACATAGATCTCCGTTGATCGTATCGCTGGTCTTAACTGCTACCGCCCCGGTGGCGCGCTGGACGGCTGTGAGTGTGGCATTGTCGATCAGTGCGTACGTCATGGATTGGTAATCTTGTCTTGAGAAGGCCAGAAGAACATTCGTTGGGTCGGGAAGAGTAATTACGTAGCCACAGCCTTCACGGCTTTCTTTACGGAAAATTCCTGCTCGCTACCATCCCCGAACTTCACGACAAAGCCCTGTGTAGTGCCACCGTGGGCGCCAACCCCACGCGCTATATTGCGCGCGTAAAAGGCAACAGGATGTCCGGGGGTTGGCCAGTTGCTCGCTTTGCAATACCGGACGTACAGATCTTCGAGCAGATCGAATTCAGTGGAGCCTTGAATGTCTCCACCCTCAACGAGATTTTTGTCACGCATTGCATAAAAAAAGCGCTCCGCCTCCGTCTGGGATGAAAAAAGTTGACCTTTGATAACCAGTTGGTTTGGCATTGTCGTTTCGCTCAGTAGGGTTGGTCGGCAAACTCGTCAATCGTTGGAAGACCAGAATCTCAGCGCGCTTTACTGCACCGGTCGCGTCCATCGCCTTCAATCATTACATTTCTGCGACCGCCCACTGCATCAGGCCTTTCTCAAAGGTGGTGAGCTGAAGACTCTCCACCCGAGGAGAAAGCGACCGTAGTTTTGCCAGCAAGTCGTTCAGGTGCTCTGATGGCAAAATCAGGTGCTTGATCTGGGTTGAGACCTGAGTGGGAATTCCGTACTCGTCCAGTGCGGTGAGCAAGGGATCAAGGAACATGTTTTCCAGTTGCTCAGCGAAGAAGCTGAAATCTCCTGGCTCGTGCCCGTGTTTCTCCAGTACGTCGACCTGAATTTTGTGAATCGCCATGATGTCCCGAGGTAATTTGAAGCACACCATGTTCCGGATGAATTTCAGACGCAGGTTGATGGCTTCGCTCGCTGAGACGTCTTCCCGCCGGTTTTCAACCGCATCTCTGAGGTAGGCCGGCAAGTTTTTCTGGTTTCGAAGTTCGTTAATGTGCCACGCCAACTGCGAGCTGGATGAGATCAGGTAGTCCATTAGGTTCCTACCTTCCAAGCTGTAGACCAGCTCACACAGATAGTTCAACTGGTACGGCTCAGGGATGCCTTTCCAGCCTAACAATTCCTGGCTGTCAGCAAGGTCACGGATAATCGTCTGCGCTACCTCAACCTGCCGCTCGATAGGAATGTGGCGGTTTTCGATCAAGGTGGCGGGTGACAGCACTGGGTTCGCATACGCTTCCTGGAGACGCCCTCGTGAGATTTCCGTAAGGTATTCATTTTCCAGTTGCATCAACAGACCGATAGGTGAGGCCTCATCCTGGTGCCCGATCGGGTACTCGACCGTCAGTCCCTGCTCAATGGGCGGGGCTTCGAGCATGAACACCTTGCCGATGAAGTATTTGTTCATGCGGCCAGCGCGCCCGGAGATGTTTTTGTAAGTAAAGTAGTCGAGCGTCGACGTTTTAAGGCGACGGTCATAAATAATCACGTTCTCAGCCGACGTGTTCACGCCCTCGATCATCGTTGATGTGCAAATGATTCGCTTGATGACACCCTCGTTGAACAGCTTGACGATGTACTGCTGCAGCGCACGAGGCACCCCGCCATGGTGTATCCCGATGCCCAGGGCTATCGCCCTGGCAACGTTCCATTCCGGGTGGTAATGCTTGGAGATCCAGGCAGCGATTTCTTGCGTCTCCGGCACCGGGGCCAACCCGGCATCTTGGATCAAATACTCAGCGACTCTGTTTGCGCTTGCCGGCGCCTGACAGTAGATCAGGGTAGGGGACTCCAGCGTCCTGACCAGCTCCAGGAGCTTTTGTGTGCGCTGTTCAGAGCGCATGCCCAGATTGAAATTCTGGATATCGACCGCGACGGTGCTGTAGTCGGACGGGATGAAATGGTACTCGTAACCGTCCAACCCAGAGATCTTCTGAATGTGCGGCCCTAGCATGTAAAACTGTGCACCGGTCTTTGCGAGCTTGTGGAACGCCAAGCTTAGATCGACGGCGCGTGCGCTTCCATCCTTATCACTCGCCAAATCGATTTTGTAAAATTCGTCCAGGATGAAGAATCCCACATCTTCCAAGTCTGGGCGCTGGATGACCCGCTCCTGCGTCAGCAAGTACACGTTAGTGGCGTCTGGCACAGCTTCCTGGCTGGGATGCGTGATCAGGTTGAAGTCCCGGAAGCGCTTGACCAAGCGGCGTCGGGTTTCGTCGATTAACGCAATGGTGGGAACGATCACCACCACCTTTTTGAACCGTCGCTGGGCAAGTACCGCGTCAATGACCAGGCTCTTGCCGACACTGGTGGAGGCGCTCAGGACGACGTTTTGTCCCTGCATGATCAAGCTGAAGACGTGGGCCTGAAGGTGATGAAACACCATGCCAGGTTCCACACCCTCAACTCTGTGAGCCTCGTAAGCCAAGCGGTCAGATAGCGCCATGTTGTTCAGGTGAGGCGTGATGTAAGGAAAGAGCCCCACGGCTCGCACCATGTTGAGCAGGAGCGATTGCTCGACTGCGTCGAAAAGCGCGAACTTATCGAGCGCTCGGATCACCAGATCGCGTCCTTCCCACTCCGAGTTGCTTCTGTTGACGATGGCGTTGATGGCTAGCAGCACATCCACTGTCGAATCGCCTTCATCACTGAGGGTCGCCAGGCTGTTCTTGATCGTTTCGTATTTCATTGCCGCATCGTTCCTTGAGATCGCCGAATTCTGCTTGGCCAGTTCGGAAATACCCTCACCCTGTTGTGTTTTCAGCCGTACAGATCGTACACAGGCCTTAGCTCATACCTGCAGGTGTTCGAGTGTTTTGCAGCGGGCATTGAAAGCATTGGTCAGCTTGTCGATGCTTTCCATTGGCACGAGGAAGACCATGGCTTTCACTTGCTTGATGTTTTCTGGCAACTGCTTAGCGAAGGTGCTGAAGTGGGTCTCGATCTCTTTTCTGAGGTGGTTCACGTAATCCGCAAGCCAACCTGACGAGAGTGCGTGACTGTCGTAGGTCAACAGTATGGGAAAGCAGAGGACGTTCAACATGTCATCGACTGACGAGTTGCGGTGCAGGGCCTGATTGAAGGCGTCTGCTTTCGGTTGATGGTGAAGGGGTTCGCGCAGGTTGATAATGATCTCGCGTTCCGACGACAACACCGTCTCCGAAATGGTGGCGTCTAGGACGCAGCAGATCTGCGCCAACGTCGCATCCATGTTACCTGCCTGGATCAGGCGCGCGAGCCCGAGCCATAGCTGATCGTCCTGGCCAGGTATCTGAACGATATGAGCGTTGCCAAACTCGGAAAGCTTTCCTGCGGATTTGTAGAAGACCTTGCACGCGACAGGCTCGCTGTTTTGGCGGCTGCGCAGGATGGAGTGGAGGATCAGTTCAGCGATCAGCCTGTCGCGAGGCAGGTCGCTGTCGGCGAACGCATTGATGGATCGTGCCAGGATGGCTTCGGCATTGTGTGCGAGGATGTTCACGATCTCGCTCGCTTTGAGGGAAAATTCCGGGAGCCATTCGACTAGGTGCTTAGCAAAACCATCATGCCGCCACGCCTTCAGCGCATAGCGTACGTCAAAGCCGGAAAACGAGTGCAGCAGACCTTCTTCGGTGCTCGCATGAAACTCGACAAGGAAGGGATCAGGCCGCTTTTTGTAGGGTTTCGCTGTGGCCGTTGACTGGTCATCAGCTGCCTCTAATAGCTGCCTGAGGTGGGCCAGGGCCGGTTCCCGCAGAATGATCTTCGTCGATGCTGCCGTTTTGACGTTGGCTGTGGCAGCCTTGTCAGCCATCTCCAGGAATTCGTCGTAAATAGCCTGCATCTGGGTGTTGTTAGGACGGTTCCCGAAATCCTGAGCAAGCTTGGAAAGGGCCTTGATGTTGACAGCTTCCAGTGCCTCCACATCCCCGTAGACCTGCCAGACGCAGTTCTCCGCCCAATAGGAGAAATTCCGATTTTGTGGTGAGGTGAATGTCTTAAATTTCTTGAGCAGGGCCTTGCCTCGGGCTGTGGTGGTGTCAGGCAGATTCCTTTTATCCAGCTCCGTTTTAAAGCCGTCGAGAACCTTCGCTACGTCGCGCTTGGTCACAATGCGGAAGCGGGCAGGGCCAGGGCGCACATCGCAATTCAGCGATTTATGGAGCAAGGACGAGTTGGCTTTGGTGCCATCCAGCTTGGTCACCTCATCCACATTCCATTTGTGGTCAGCCTCTGTCGTCTTGACCTGGATGTACTCGTTGACGAGCTGCCCCGCGTACTGAAATACGGCCACGATATCGTCGGCGGTCTCGCACTCTACTTGGGAGTAACTGCTATCGCGCAGCATCTTGAAAATGAAGCTGACGGCTACATGGTCTTGATACTTGAAGCCTTGCCTCGCAGCGGGCCCACCTTTGTTGGATGGGCTAGTAATACGCACCATGACATCCCTGTATCGCGAGTAATTTCCAGAAATGGGCATCCGATTGATCAACCTACGTGACAAATACGGAGCCTACTGATAACGCAACGCTACCACTAATAGCAATTGGCCGGCTATCGGCAATATTGCGAAATCTGGCGATCGCCCGTACCGATTCAGCAGGAACCACTACGCTACATTGTTCGCCAGGAGGAGCGGGGCAGGATGCAAATTCGGTGATCTCTGGAGATCCCTATTGGACGCAAATCGAGGTCTGATGAAATCGACCTGTAAGCCAAGAAAAATGACTTGCTAGCCTAGATGGTTTACAGGTCATTTTTCTGGTTAACACCCTCTCCAGGCTGGGGTGTGGCAAGCCCAGAATCAAGGCGTCGTGATCAGCGAGTATCGCGCAAACAATGAACGATAGAATCCAATGAGCACCTCCTCGGCATTGGGCTGCTGAAGCTCCTGTACACCAAACCGGTAGACCTCATACCCCACCAGCCTCAGAGCCCTATCAGCTTCCATCATCTCAGCGTACAGCCTAGGGTTTGACCGCCCGTCTGTGTCGGAGTAGTGGTGTTTGCCATCAATCTCGATGACAACCCGAACCCCGCCCGGAAGCAGAAGAAGGAAGTCCATGCGTGACCTCAGCAAGGCCTCCTTGCCGCGTCGTGACACCGTCTGGGGATCCCAATGAAACCAGACCTCAGGCAGCAAAACGGGAAGTTCGGGGATTGCTGTCGTAAAGGCTTTGAAGAAGCTGGTGAAGGCGAGTGCTTGAGGGGGCGAAGACTTTGGTAGGCAACCCTTCAGGCGTTGATACAGGCGATTTTTGGCCTGGTCTTCATCTATGCCATAGGTCTGGGCATACCAAGCCTGCAGGTCGCGCCACAGGAGCCCGGAGCTCCCGATAGGACGGTCGTAGACCAACACTTCTTCAATCCCGGTCACGACCTCAATGTCGTTGTCCAAGGCGTTCCCCAGTCGCAGATCAGGCTTCGTGGTTGAGGCGAATATGAGGTTTTTGGGGGAGGACTGCTTGCTCGATCCTAAGTAGGCCAGGGTGGCTGTCAGAAACGCATCTTCTCCTACCCCCACGACAAGATGGACTCCACATGCTTTCAGCGTGTCGTTGACGATCTCGATGAATTTCCGCTGAGCAGGTTCGCTTGGCAATACCCGCGACGAAGCCAGATCTTCAACGAATCGGCCAAACCGCGCATGCGAGGATTGAAATGCACCGAGCTTGTCGAAGAGCGTCACCGCATTCCAATCGGAATGTTCGATGTAGTGACGGATAATTTCCTGGCGGAGTGTTGGAGTGGGTCGGAGTAAGTCCAGGAAGGAGATTGTGTCAATTCTCCAGTACTCGCTGAGCACCTGTTCAAACGCTGCCCTGTCAATGTATAGATCAATGGTGTTGAGCTTTTCCGCCAGCTCTCGACGGTAGCGGCCAGGGATCAATGGTGCTGTCCCATCATCCCACACAAGCTCTTGAAGCTGGTCTCGCTCATGAATCTCGAAGCTAAGTAGCTCTAGAGCTCTCTGAGCGGCAGCCACCATTTGAGTATCAGCAGCAATTTCTAAGGCTTTCTCAAGATGCCGCTTCTTGGAGTCGTATTCCGTGCAATCATCCAGACCAAGCCGGAAGAGCAATTCAGGGATCTGTGTGTCCGTGTAGTGATTTTTTTGATTGCCGAGGAGCTGGCTGAAAATTTCTCTCAGGCTGGTGAGGTTTCGCTGAGTTCGAGGCATGCGCTGGCGTTGACTCCGATGTTGTTGAGTTGATGCTACCACCGCCAAGCGGGGCATAGAGCAAGTCAGCATGTCACCTGCAGCGTTCTCATGGTCGGGAGGCCTAGTGGGTGGTCGGAGCGGGAATGATTATCCTACAAACTACGCTAAAGCTTAGTTTTGGGTCGGTAGTGGCCCGGAAATAAAAACTAAAATTTAGTTTATCTTTTAGAATGCATAGACCTATCGGCGACCTCATTGATAGAGTAGTTTATCGATTAAAACTGAAGAGTCGGGATTTCGAAAGTTCGAACGCGCTAAAATTAGCGAGAAGTTTGGCGCTGGCGAAGTGGGGTGGATGATAGTTGGCTATTCTCGCGGTAAACAGCGATAACTCAAAGGAAAACTGGTTCAGAATGGGCATTGAATTCAAAGAGGGCCTGCATCCTTCTGTAGGCGTGGCCCTTGTTACGTGCGCGTTAGCGTAGATTTTGGTAGCGAGAGATTAAATTACCACCTGCAGCTTTCGATAGCTTTGCTACGTTGCGCACATATGACTGACTTTTAGTCGCAATGTAGGCTGCGCCATTCTGCAAATATTCGACTCACGGTTTGCAGTATTGCGGAGAACTGATGTTGATCTATTTTTTCATTGGCGCCGTGCGCTATACGGTTCCGCTTGAACATGAAATCGAGCAGGAGGTCCAAGTCATTTACTGATATTTCTCCTTGCGAATACATATGTTTTAGGAGAGATGAGGGCGGAAGTCTTTCTACTGGAATTCTCTGGTCAATAGCTCGTTTCCGAAGGGCAGCTTCAAATATGCTCCAGATGTATAAGGTGGCGGGTTCAATGAGTCCTTCTCTGATTAGCGTGTCTACTTGTGACAGCTTGCTCTGAAGCTCTGCCCAAGTGGGTAAATCATACTCCGCAGTAGGAGCTTTTGAGGTATCAACGTCCTCAAGCGTTACAAGCAAAAACCTCCAGCCGTCATGCTTTGAGATTTCTTGAGCAATGGATTGGAACTTGTCAATCGAGATGCGCGACGCCCTTGTTTTGACTTCGATAATTAAATTTAGGTCGCCCTTTGTAACTAGCAGATCAGGTCTGTAGCCGCCTAGGTCAAAAGGGATTGCCTCCGCAGTTGGTTCTTTCACTACTAAAAAACCTTGTTGCGAGTAGTCATTGATCAGTGACTCTATCTTTTTTTCGTGTAAAATTTGGTTTGAAATATTCATAGATAGCTCCGAAGATCCTGTGCGTCACTAACCCTAACATAAACACATTCACTGCCCGCGATTACTCCGCTTTGAAGAAGTGGGGGCAGGCTTGTCACGTCAATAGGCTCTTGAAGAGAGCGGCGATGGCTGTCGACATCGGACACCAAGAAGTCATCTTCAAAAACAAGCCCGACGAGGGCATCTTGAATGGGCTTAATGATATTGTCTATATCGGCTGGGGAGTCGTCGCTTAGATAGACAATGGTAAATCGAAGGGAGGGTGAAGATACTGGTGGTTCCTCGCATCTCCAATGCTTGGCCGCTTCCCCTCGTACAAAAGCCTTCCATGCCTGGAGATTGGGCCTGTTTTTTGTTTGGTGGGACACTGGTCGTTGAGGAATTAGGAATTCAAAGGTTTGCATAGGCGCTTCGATATGGTGTCCAGTTATGGCAGATTTTTACTATAACTTAACATTGGTGGTAGGTGTTTAGTGTTTGATGGGCGATATATTTTTAGTGTAGTCCATAATCACGCATCATCCCATGTCCATTGAAATCCAGTATCGACATCATAGATGTACGGTCATTGTCAGGCCGCCTTGGCGCTCGCAATCTCCGCTTCGCCAGCCATTCCGAGATGGACAAGTATTGGTAGAAATATTCCGTGAAATGCATGTGGATCGTACCCATGTATTTACAGTCAGAAGCATTTGGGATTTTCCAAGCTGTCATTTTATTTAGAGAGTTGCTCAAAAACCCAGTTGATTTGGGGGCGATGGAAGATTATCCCGTCGTTTAGGGGAAAGTTTTCTGCCAGGCGTGGATCCGCAGTGAAATCCCATGCCCTAAGGGTTTCAGAGCACAGTACCCCAAATTCGGTTACAGAGCGCAGGGCTAAGAGCCAAGAAATTTCGTCGCGAGTGAAGCCTGCAAGTGGGAATTCACGAGCGGCATCTCGATGAATCGACCATTCAGCTTGAGCGGACACGAATAGCCACCCCCGCAGCGCATCTGGATCGGATTTGCTGACCACACTGGACATGTGATCAAAGGAGTTTTTTACTCGTAGGGCTAACCATCCAACGGATGCTAGCAGGTCGGCCTTCTGTTTTTTTAGCCGCGCCCGTTCGAGGTGATAAGGGATTAACCATGCCGCGATGATCGCAGCTATCGATCCCACCGCCTGCACCCAGGCTGGGGCATTTGGGCTGCTCCAGGGAACGTACAAGAGCAGGCCCCCGGCTAGCAGTAAAACAGGCGTAAGTAGATAAACCTTCAGGACGGCAGGGTTACTCGATTTGATCACAAACTCCCTTTGCAGCATCTAAACACCTACAGATAGTCATGCAGAGTGGCATGATGCCACTCGGACGCCCTTTCGGTGAAACACTTCTGAGTGTCATAAGCCCGCCCATGGTGAATTTGACGGTGCGCCTGAACTGTCGCCCCAATGACGGAACCAGCTTGATTGGACAGGGTGTCCAACTGGCGGGTACCCATTAGGGGCAAAAAGAGTTTCAAATGGGTACCGCCACCCCGGATGCGGAACGGTAGGCTTGGGACACGTTAACCAATAGGACTCACCGAGTGCACACACCTTCCGAAGCCGTACTCCAATGCGAAAGCCTTCTGCGCACCATGATGGAGGATCTTGAAGCCAGGCATATCTGGCCGAATGTGCGCGGTATCATTGCTGGCATGCTCAAGCGGCGCATCGAGCTTGCAGATGTATACGAAGACGTTCATGCCGCACTGGCCAAAACTCCCAGGGCCTTGTATGGATTCTGGGACGCTTTCGTTCACGCCGCTGATGGGTGGAATCCAGAAAAGAACCGAGCCGCCAGGCAAGCGCGTGATCAACTGGTTGGGATCAATACTCGGATCAGTGAGCTCGCTGACCAGATGGCAGCATTGCTCGACCGGCGCGATGAGCTTCATAACCATTCGGGGTTCAGCTCGGGTACGAAGTACCACATCATGGATATCGTGCACGAAGCGTCAGAGCACAATTATCAGTACGAGAGCTACGTGAAAGATGAGCTGGAGCGGCTGCAGAACCAGTACGACTTGAAGTACTGGCCGAAATTGGCTGAGGTCGTTCAGGCCATCGGTGACGATGCCGCAAGGGCAGAGGTTACCGCTTATGATGAGGTCACTGCGGTTGCGACGGAAAGCCGCAAATCCGGTCGTTCCGACTTCGTAAAAGCGCTTCTAGCCCACATTGACGACAACAAAGTGAGGGCTTGCGGTTTTATACCCAACAACTTTGCGCTCTCCGACAGCGCCTTGGCGTCACTCGTGAACTGCGGGTTGGACTTGAACGTAGATGAGCTCGTCGATGCAGATTTCATCAAGCGATTCCGTCAACGCCAAAGGCAGGCACAAAGGGCTTGATTGTAATGGAGTGAAGTCGTTAAGCGTCTCCGATCTCCTAGATACCTCCATTTAAGCCTGAATATGAAGCTTCGGAGGCGTCTAAGAAACCAGAGACCTTTAAGAGCCTACGAGCCTAATTACACAAAGCCATTGGGATCCTTCAGGAACTCTTCGGCGATGTGCAAAGCGCTAATGTGCTGTGCGTGGACGATGGGATTGTCGCATGAGCAATCGGTGATCTGTGATTCCCGTGTCCAAACTCCGCTGGCTTGCCTTCGATATGTCCAGCCCGTGGTGAAGCCGGCGCCGTTCAGTCGGAGTCCAGGGTGTTTGACCGTCAACTCACAAACCTCAAATAGGTCACGCCCACGGGGTATGACGCCGACACCTTTCTGGTAGAGCGTCAGATGATCGAGGGTTGGATGCTTGATCAACGTGTCGGCTTCGAATGCTACCGTGCCTTTCTCGTTAATTAGCTTCTCGATCGCAGGGAAGCGGAGGGGCTTGCTCGGGTCGGCTGACCCATAGAGCACCATGTCGGGGATCTCGACGACGATTCCACCGTGAGGGTTACCATCAATCGAATCCTGGTTATCCAGAATTTTTGCACCACGATAGAACGCGGTTTGCGCACCTGCGATTTTCACAAAGCTCGGATGGTATTCTGGGAGCTCCAGTGCTCGCTTGAATGCAGGCAGACCTTTCAGTGCTGCCTCGGACTTGATCTCCTCCCAAGGCAGGCCCAGCAATGATTTCAAGACCGGATCTTCAGCGGGGGAGGGGAAGAGGGCACTCGTGTCAGTCAAGCCGCGCGTGGCAGCGTATTCCTGGAGAATGTCGCTAGGAACGGTGATTTGGGCGAGAAAGCAATGTTGCGGTATTGGATTTTGCAGAGGGCCCAGAAGCCAGGCTGACTGAGCCACGGTGCGCGGTCTGTAACCTTCAACGGTCAACGTAGCCAGGTCAACTAGGCCTATCGGATTCGCGGCCTGCTTGCACAGGACATATAGATGGCCTGTGCCGATCACAGGCACATAAGTCGCCATCCGTTTCTTGACCATCACTGCCTGCTCGTCACAGTCCTCGCAAAGCTCCAGCCTGGACGCTTCGGTGTATCTGTGACTCGCGAACCACGCGGCTACGGCTGGATTTGAGGTGCAATCCACGTAGGACGAACGCCAGCCGTAATGCTGAAGGAGTGCCTGCTGATAGGCAAAATCAGTTCGGTGTCTGCCGATATATGCATCCAACACGCTTTGAGAATAGCGGCACCATTTGAGCATTTCGCTCGGTATGCATCGGTTCCTATCGAAGGACGTGACGACGGAGGGGGCTCCAATCTCTCCGTAATGGGAGGTCTGGCCACGAAACAAAACATTCTCACCAAAACCCTCAATGAGCCGGTTTAACTCTTCGACGCTGTTCGCTGCATATTCCTGCAAGCTGCATCCCTCGCGATTGCGTTGATATTCGTGCCCCCTGTGATCTGCAGCTTATCCCGGAATCAGCAGTAGGGACATCTCGGGGACGGATCTGCTAAGGGTTCAGATCGGCACGATGATCGACTGCGGGCAACACACCTTTTTTCTTCGCCGCCGTGGGCCATCAGCCACTCATCTGGCACTGACCGTCGAAGCGGCTGATTACATCGCGTGCCGAGCAGTTCACGAAGGCTAAATCGCGGCATATCTGCGGACTAGAGGCTTTTCGCCATCAATATAGTGATAACCTCAGGCTTTTCGCCATGAAGACGTGCCTTGATGTCTGGCACTCTCCAGTATGCAGGGAGCCCTTAGCTAGTGGATTCACCAAAGAACGACTCCAATTCTCCGTCGCTCCAGCCTCGCGCCTCGGCAGAGCGTAAAACCCCGCCACCTGATAGCCATGCGATGCGTGCGAAAGGCCGTTTGGTCAGTGGTATCACCAACTTCCTCTTGGACGCCGTGCGTTTTGAACAACGCTCCGCCTGGAAAGCTGGACATCAGATCGGTGTAGCGGAGGGATTCGAATCGGGTCGAGAACATGGGCTGCAGCTCGGACAGGCACAAGGTAGAACTGAGGGACATCTGCAGGGCAAGACAGAGGGCTTGAAAGAGGGCTTTGCTGAAGGCCATAGCGTAGGCCTCGAAGAAGGTAAGCTGATCGTCGAGTTGCGCCCAGGGTTTGGTGAAGAGCCCGGTGCGCCGGCCACGAAAGAACCTGCCCTGTTCAAGGATTGGAGATTTGCCATTACGCCGGAGATGGAAGCCCAGATCCGCCGGGACGTTGCGCATTATCTGCCTGGCCAACCTCCGTCAGATGACCAATGGAAGATGATTCTGTCGACGACCCCAACCACTGCGGTCGTTGCGGGGGCAGGGTCTGGTAAATCGACAACGATGGTGCTGAGGCTGATCGTTCTCTACCACTATTTGAAGATTGACTTGGCGAGTCTCACGGTCGTCACATTCACGAAGGAATCCAAGCTGGATTTCGCGAAGAAGGTGCGTGAAGTGTTTGACCTGTGGGGGTACGAGGTTAGCGAGAAGAAGTCGCTAGAAATCGTCCGCACGTTCCATTCGCGCATCCTCTCATTCGCTAAGAGCATTGAGGGCTTGGGCGAGGTAAAAGCGTTCGAGTTCTTGGACAAGGATCTCAGCGAAAGGGAGAAGGACGGGTCAGCGCTGAACATGAAGCTGGGCGAAATCCAGCTCGACCTGATGAAGGCCCTCTACCAAGATCTCTACGAAGGAGATGCAACCTTCCGTGGGTTGATCGGGCAGCTGTATCAGCGCTCGCTGCTCCTGGACGAGCTGGACAAGGAACATCCAGATGTCCAAGACCGCAAAGATTGGGCTTGGGCCATGGCGAAGAATGATGGAGCTTTGTGTTCGACGCTTGAAGGCCTCTGGAGCGCTGCCGGGCATTGGCCCATCGACGGCATTGTGCCGACGAACAAGAAAATCCGGTTACTTGGCAAAGACTTCCAGGTCAACGGGTACATCCCCGAGTACAAAACCTATGTGATCCTAGGGGTGGATGATTCAGAGCCGGACGAGCTCAAATTGGATATCCCCTACGGGTCGTATTTGCGCAAGCATGTTCGGGACAAACGGACGATTTTCCAGGCTTTCTGTAGCCGCCGAGTTATCTCCCTGAAAAGCTACGAGCAGGCGTCACAATCGGTCGACGCACTCTGTGGTCGCGCAATCGCATGTCCGGCATTTTTTTACAAGGTTCGAGGGGAAATTAGCTCTTCCCACATCATGGAGGCGTTCTACTCCACCGCTTCCTTTATTGAAAACCTGGGCCTGGATGCGGTCAGCGCGGTCAAAAAAATGAGCTTGTATCCCGATGATCCTGATGTCCCATTCTTCCATGCCTTGGGGATTTATTGGGCTGCATTCAATCAGCGGCTGCTGGAAATGAGTCCGCCCATCATGACGTTCAATAGCATGTTCGCGATGTTCAGCGAGCGAGGCTACAAGAATTTCCGGGCAGTGCCGGACAGCGTTCTGCGCCCCATGTCGACGCTACTTATCGACGAGTTTCAAGACGTGGGTGCAAACACCATCAGTTGGGTCAGGGCGACGTTCGGCGAGATTGAGCGGCGTGGTTTGAGCGTCAATACATTCGGTGCGCCTGCACATGCATCGCTGATGGCCGTCGGCGACGACTGGCAAAGCATATATGGGTGGCGAGGCAGCTCTCCGCGTTTCCTGATGGAGTTCGACAAGGAATTCAAATCTCCCGCCCACACTGAAGTGTTCATGCAAGAAAACCATCGTTCGCATCAAATGGTGGTGGACGCTGCTGAGTCGATCGTCAAGAAAACGCCAGGTTTTGAGAACAAACACGGTGTCGCGGTCAACAAATCTGTGATCGGCAACCAAGTCCCAGTGGCGGTAGGTGAGTTCGACGAAAAGCACCTTGTTGAAATGGTTGAGCATCATTACGAGGCCGGCCATACCATCCTGGTGCTTTTCCGCAAGCGCGCCACAGAAAAGGAAGCAGAGAAGGCCCTCTCGCAGGTTCTTCAGCGAGCGCGTGACGAAAAGCAGAAGAAAAGGATCAAGCTGTTGACCTATCACTCGTCGAAAGGCCTTCAAGCGGATGCCGTTTTTCTGCTCGGCGATTGCGAGGTCACGAATTCGTCACCCTCGAAGAATGACTTTTACGCCCAGGCTGGCATGGGCAGCCCAGGTGATCCGTGCGGTTACGATAGAGCTCAGCAGCACGAGGCGCTGCGGACGGCCTATGTTGCGATCACTCGGGCGGTAACCTTCTGCTACTGGTACATCACTTGGGATGAAAAGGTGCCGGCGTGGGAGAAAGCGAGTCGTCATATCGTTGTCGAGGAGCCTTTCTGGAAGGTCGTGGGTCACCGTGCGCTATCTCGTTCGGATGGGATCAAGCGCAAGGCAGCGACGGAGCGCTTATCTTGATTAATAACTTGGATCAAGGAATTCAAGTAGTCAGTCATGGGGGGGCTTCCCAATGCTAAAAAAGTATGATGTGCAGCCCAATTTGGATTCGACCTGCATGACCCTCAAAATTCAAAGCTATACTTTAGCGTGACTAATTCGTGAGCGAATTTGTGAAGAGAAATAAGTTTGCGTTCTTTGTAGTATTATCGATTCTAGTGACTTCGTTGTTAGTTCTGGCAATTCGCCAGGATGCGCCGCATTTTTTTCTGATTGGGGTGTTAATCACTACGTGTATGCTTGCGGTACTATCTTACTATTTTCAGTGGTTTAAGCTGGATGACAGGCAGCTATTCAATCAGCCGCTTTTTATTATCGCAACTTCTTATCCGGTTTATTTGTTCGTTTTATTTGGGGTCTGGTCATGGCAGGGTTACAGTCTGGATCTTTCCTCTCAAGGCTATGGTTTGTTCCTTGAAATCAGCAAGTTTCCGCTGATTATACTTGCGTCATCCGTACCTCTCGGGGCTATCGTGAATAACGTGCATCGCACGATTCAGACGGAAAAACAGATTGATGATGCAGGTCTAAAAAACCGGAATGACATATATTATGGCCATGTCAAGTTTATTTTAGATCAGTTTGATAAGATTAAAGGTAAGAAAATAGATCGCATTTATGAATTAGTGGAGCCAGGAAATGCCCTCGATGAAAACAGTGAGGCTACAACGAAGGAGTTTAACATAGAGGCTTGTATATTCATTGGGCAGCCCATGGATCTATATCGAAGGATATATAAATATTCGCGTCCTAAGACGGATTCCAGCTTCATGGTATGTCCCGACTTCCTGCGCGAACTGCACGATGAGTGGAGCAAGATTCATAACTTGTGCTTATATAGAAAGGAGTGGGGGCCGCAACATTATTTCAAAGCCCCTCAAGAATTGCGCATAAAGAATTTTAGCGACATTGATATAATTTACACAAGGATCTGCAAGCTTTTGTGTTTAGGCGGATTTCATTCTGATTACAGCTTAGTCTTGCAAGCCAAGAAATCAGGGTGGCAGTGGTATTCGACATTTGTTACTGGTGTCCATATGTATGAATCCCTTCAGTCACTAGCCGCTGTAACTGAGCTTATATTGGACAGGATTCGCGATGAAAACGTTGATCAGGCTTTTCCTTCAAATGAATCTGTGTTTAAGATAGGCTCTGGGTTTGTTACTGACTTAAGTATGTTTTTCGATACTATAGGTATAGGGTCGTATCAATCGCCAACACTTACGAGTCTTCATGGTCTGCACTTGATAGACGGCATAAAGGTCGAGCGTGATGAAAAAAGTGATTGACAGCCCTCAACGCTAATTTCTGCTACAGGCGAGATAATTCATATTTGTGAGGCCGATAATTCGTCGAATGGTCGGATGGCCCGGGCGTTGTCGAGCCACTCCTCAGGGTCTTCCAGTTTTTCTCTTACATAGACACCGTCGCCATTTAGGTAGCCAAATGCGAGATACCGCAGATTTTTCCGATGAATCATGTAGGCTGCGGTGACACGGACTTGGCATGCATATTCCGACCCGTTGAAGGCAGCGGCAAGCAATCCCATTCTGCTCAGTGTCAGCTGAGTTTGCTCTCGCACAAATTTGACGAATTGTTCCTGGGAATCTGCTAGCTCAGCTTTGAGCTCCTTTGGACGACCGTCTTCATGTTCAATCCCGTAGAGCCATACCGTTTCATCGGTTTCGACGAACATCACATTCTTGAATTCACGACATGATCCACCAGGCTCACAGGCCTTGATATCAGCGACCCAGAGTTCGTCATGCTGGGAGTCGGGGAAGCGGCCCGCAAGACGCGGGCTGGACGCTGCGTAAGTAGTGGCGGGAAGGGCGTTGCCCTGCATAGCTGCTCCAAGATACTCGACCTTCAGTCTGGCTTTGAGTGTAGCTAGCGTTGGGAAAAGTCGGATCTTGCCGAACAGCTTCGGTCATTGAGAAAACTATTAAGACTCAATGCCAATGCCGCTGAACCGTGCTCCTGGGCAGTTCCAGTTGCTTGGCCACGTCAACCTGTTTAAGCCCTTGGCTTTTCAGCTCCTGGACTTGGGCGCGGATAGCGGCTGCCTTTACGCTCGTGGGATGCGCACTGCCCAGGTCATCAGCCGACACCGGGGGAATTTCATCAGCCAAACCGATTTTTTCCAGCTCGCTGATCGCTTGCTCCAGTACGGCCCTTGGCGTCACCTGGGAATCGCAAGCCATGGCAGCTGCAATCAAGGCTGACGGTGACAGATCAAGCGCTTGAGCGAGATCGCTTGCGGCCTTCAGTGTCGGAGTCGTTTTACCGCTCTCAAGCTGACTGACATGTGATCCAGTCACAGCGCCAGTCAAATCCTTCTGTTTCAGTCCTTTAACGGTGCGTATCAGCCGCAGCGCTGCTGCAAAGCCTTCCTGGATCGGCATGGCGGGAGCCCAAAAACCTACGGTATGCCGCGTTTGCCCAAAACCATACAAATCTATATATTTAATCGACTGGGCTATTCGCCATCATGACTGGGATCTCGCCGCTCTCGGTGGCGGGGGCAGCCACAGAAGCGCCGTGCATCCTGGGGCCTCTGGTGCTTTGAAACACCAGTTAGTGGTTATTGAGTCGATTGATAATTGTCCTACGGAATGGGCACAAGGAACCTGAGATGTCGGAGCTGAAAAAAGTCACTGTTACGGTCAAGAACTTTGAGTTTCACTCGTCGCAGGACTGCGCACGACTCTATAAAAAAATTCGTGTGTTAGATGAGTCAGGAAAGATTCTCTACTACAAAAATCTAATCATCCCTAAATACTTAGAGAGGCGCGGTGCATTTGCCTCTGACGTTCCCAGAACATGGTTTGTGAAAAATATCCATAAGTCTGCCGTAGTATTGGTCGCTTTTGAGACCGCCAACGGAACGATTGAATACGACCTGGATGAAATTCGTCAGTTATCTCGATCAGGCTTCTGGGCTGGGGTGATGATCGGCGTCGCGTCGATCCCTGCGGGCATTGTCATCTCGTTTGCAACGTTTGGGGCCGGGTTGCTGCTGATCCCGTTTGGCTTGTACCAGGCTTACAAACAAGTCTTCCGGATCCCAGCGATTCTTAGTCGCAAGCGGCTGCTCCAAGATTTTTCCGAGCTAGGGATTACTGTGGGCGAAGGGTGGTCACGTTAGATGCAGAGGGAACCCTATGCCTCTAACCCCATGACTACCTCGGATATTTCTCGTTTCTGCTCCATCCTGGAGTCGTGCAGGCTCAGAGCGCCAGCAGTTCCAGTTGCGGTGCGATATGGGTCTTCCAGGAACGCAGGAGCGGCAGACGGACGAGGTAGTACATCAGCCAGCACGCATAGATGACCCACTGTTCGTTGCGCTGGTTCAGGCAGTGGTGCTCCCGTACGCGAACACCTTCCAAGCTGTAGGATTAGCATGCATGGCGGCTTGCCATCCACGCAATACATCCTTATCTTGTGGTTTTTCATTTTGCCATTACTACATATGGTGTTTGACGCGCGCCGAAACTCTTACGTTTCGTTTACTCCAAGCGTTCGACGTCACACTTTAGTCGACGGCCATGCGGCCCGGGAAAAGGATAAAAGGGACTTCTATGCGGTTGATCAATTTCCACACCGAACATCCCGCAAGCAAGGACGTGTTCCCAGGCGGCAGCCACGATAAGGTGGCGAGCGCAATTCATGGTCATTTGTTGAGCTCCACGCCCTCGAAAGTCGTAGGGCTGGATGGTGAGTTCGGCTCTGGCAAGAGCTCGATCTTGAACATGCTGAAGGCGAAGCTGACCGCCGGCGATCCCGATTTTCGGGTGTGGTTTTTTGACTGTGAGCAAAATTACCAAGGGTCTACGAAGAGCAATTTCATTGAGCTGTTTACCGATGAGGTGCTTCAAGAAGTACATCACGTCAGCAAGGCAGCTGCGGCCCTAAGGGCTTCACGTGACAGGGCGCTGGGCCGTCTTTTCGAGTACACCAAAAAAACCAATAGCCGGGTCAGCGCCTGGGCATTGGGCGTGATCGCCAGCCTTTTCTTTGCGGCCACGTCATTTCGCGAGATATTCGCGCTTACAAGAGGTGCCCGTTCGGGTGTCTCCACTCCGGCGCCTGAAGGGACTTGGCTCCCGGATTTTTTGCAGGGCACCTCCTCGGGCTTGATTGCCGTTCATGCCATCTCCCTGCTCAGCCCGATTCTGATCCTTGGCATTGCCAAACTTTGGCACTGGAACACCAAAGTAGGAGAGGAGAACTGGAGCCTGCTCAGCCTGTTCAAAGGATCAAGTGACGATCGCATAGAGGAGAAGATTGAGGTTGGCAAGGAGGTCACGCCTCTGGATCTGAAGCGGACGTTGCTTGAGCAGCTGAAAGTGGTGGAGAGCAAGCGTTTCGTCATCATCCTGGACAACCTGGATCGTTTGCCCAAAGATAGCCTGCGTTCGGTTTGGAGCGACCTGGAGATCTTCATCGCGGTTGCTGCCGAGGCGAAGAACCTGACCGTCATCGTCCCATTCTGTTCGACGAAGGTTGCGGAATATTTAAAGGCAGATGGCGATCGTCGGTACGACAGTAAAGACTTCATTGCCAAGAAATTTCCTGTGGTATTTCGTTCGCCCCCTGTCATCACCTCCGGCTGGAAGGATGGGTTCCGCCAGTTGTGGAATCATACGTTCCCTGGTGAGGGGGGGATCATCATCGAGCAGGGCGCTCAACTGTTGCAGCGCCATAGTCCGATGGCGAACAACCTTGTAACCCCACGGCTGCAGAAGAAGTTCATCAACGACATAGCCACGACCGCTCTGGTTGTGGGAGATGACATAAGTCTGCTGGCGATCGCTGGACATCTGTTGCTCTGCAAATACGCGGAGTTTTCGCTGGTAGAGCTATTGCGCTTGGATGGCTTTACAACTGCCTATCTGGCGGATCTGGAGAAAGCCCAGACTGCCCAAATCGAACTCGTCAAAGATACCCAAGCGCTGCTGAGTGCGGCCCTAGGCGACTCAATGGAGACCGGTTGGCAGATTCAGTTCCTGCAGATTCACTATCTGACATCGGGTGACATTGCGATCGCTGAGTTGCTTGACACCCCATTGGTAGAGGCATTCGCGAGCAACGATCATGAGGGGCTTGCGAGACTCACTCCGCTGTTCGGCTTCTCAGACGCGATGAAGCGACTCATCGCTAAGCGACCCGTGCTGGCATCCTTGCTTCCAACTATCTACCAAGCGCATCAAGAAGTTCGAGGGGAGTGGATTGCGTCGCTGATGGATGTGATCAACTCCGCCCAGCTTGAGCTCTTCAGCAAGACGCACCCAGGGTCTGAAAAGTTTTATGAGGCCGTTCGCTACTGCAAAATCCATGGATTGAATGGGCGGCTGCTCGAAGAACACGGCGGTCGGTTAAAGGCCGATCTAATAAGCGTGCTGAATTCCAGCTTTGATCAAGATCAGTTGGAGCCGGCATGGGAGCTCATGCAGGAGTACGACCTCTACCTTCTAGCTCAAGGTTTGGAGTTCGAAGAGGTCGTTGTGAAGCGGGCGGAGCACCTAATGCACCTGCTTCCCGATATGTCCCATCTCCAAGTTATCAATGCTAAAGCGTTCAGCTTCCCGAGCTCAGGTCTGCCTGACGCACACTTGCAACTGGTTAGTTGCCCAGACCATCCGCTTGATCGAGTTCCATTGCCCACCGAGGCAGTTGTCCCAGCACTCGAATGGCTGTACGCAGATCGCAGCTTAGGTACAGGTCTGACCGGTGGGCTCTCTGCTACCGATGCAGCAGCGCTGGCAACATTCGTCGGTGCTTCCGGTGAAGTAGAGAATGCAGTAGTGGGCTTGGGATTGGCCGCGACTGTCGATCAGGTCATCTCCACCACTATCACCACGTTGCTGACCAACAACGCCAGCCCTCTCATCAAGGCTGTGGCAGCTATCACCTACATACGTCAAGCGGATGCTGAGGCCTTGGCGAAGCTAGGTGATTTGGAGGGAGTCATTGAGTCTTCTGTCTTCCGTGCGCTCGCAAACGCAACGCTCAAAACCGGTGCGCTATTCGAACTGCTGCCTGATGAAGACGTCGGTGATTCGATTAGCAGTTTCCTGGCCTATCTCATACAAGAGCGGCGTATCGGCGCGCTGCAGTACGGTTGGATCGTGGCCAACTTCAGTTTGCTGACAAAGGCGCTTGCGCCCTTTGGTGTATCCGACAGTGATATCGCAACTTGGTTGACCAGGTGGGATACGTACGTCGAAAAAGGCTGCCAAGAAATTCTCAAAGCGGACGCCTCTTTGATCGGCGTCGTGATGCATTCGGATGAGACGATACTACCTGTCACGCGTGAGGGAGTACTGAGGCTGATCACCAGTGAGGAACGCACGCGTGATGAATGGGTTCAGATCATCTCCGTGGGGGCAAAGCAGCACCTGGTGCTCATAGACGCTATCGTGGAGAAGCGCCTTCCCATACCGACGGTTGCTGCAGTCATTGATGCTCTGATTGAGGTACTCGGTTCACTCGCCAATGGTTCGATGTCATCCCCGTGGGGGGCGAAACAGTACGCCATTGTGGACGCGCTATTGAAGGCACTCGACGCTCAGCAACGAGATGTGATTGGCATTCGACTGAGGTCACTGCTCTTTGCTGAGTCCGTCGATCCTGATGATTTCGTAGTACCGCTGGCCAGGTACGGCCACCTGATTCCTAACGTCCAGCCTGCGAATCCTCAAGAAGTGCAGCGGATCGTCCTGTTCCTGGCTTACCTCAGCCGTGATCCTGACGGACTTCCGGCGCTGGCCAAATTTTTTGATGCCAAGGCCGAGCAGATCGCCGCTTTCAAATACTCATCTGAACTCCGGAGCACGATGGGCGAGGCGGTGGCCAAGCTGTCCATGGTCACTCCGGCCTTGTACAAAAAGTTTGCCGAGACGAAAGGGTTCAAACGCCTGATTCAGTCTCTCAAAAGAGGCGCTCGCGACACGGAATCTGAACAGGAGACGTGATGGGCCATATCGCGAGTCGCCTCTTAAGAGGTGGCTCACGGCGCATGCCCGGGCCTAGGTTTCAGTCGTCCAATGGATTTAGAGGTAAGTGAGGTGCTGGATCTGATGGACGAACTGAGCAGGGGGTTCTGTGCCTAGTAAGTGTCATCACTTAATCCAATAGCGATCGACAGTGGTTCGCCCGATACCAAGCTGGCGGACAATCTGCATTTTCGCCCAGCCTTCAGCCTGGAGCTTCTGCACCGCCGCACGGGTCTCTTCCGCCCGTTTGCCCCTGACCCCCGCAGTCGCCGAGTCCTGGGGTTCGTTATGAAGCTGGCCGGCCACCTGTAGGTCATCAAGCTGGGCATCCCATTTGACCTTGTAAGCGTCCAGCGTCTGCTTAGAAAGCCTGGCCTCGGTTGCGAACAACACGATGCTGGGGGAAACACCCAGCACCCCGCACAGCGCGTTAAGCCTACCCAGTGTGAGCGCCTGTTTCCCTTGCTCCACTTTGCTCAGGTGATCGAGGCTGAGCGCTTCGGCACAGTCTTCCCGGGCGAGGTTCGCCGAGACGCGTACCTCTCGCAAGACCTGCCCAAGCGCTTTCAAATAATCCATCTTCCGGCTCGCTGCCAAAGAGAGGATATAGCCATCTTTTGACGCGCCGCATCCTGTGCATATACCATTATCTAGTGGTGCGTCATGGCGGCGCTCAATATATAGGTAAATGCTAGAAATGCGACTACTGGTGATGTCCGATCTCCACTTGGAGTTTCGTTCGCTGCGCCTTCCCGATCCTGACCTCTATGACGTCGTCATTCTGGCCGGCGATGTGCACAGCAAAGCGCGGAGCACTCGTTGGGCAAGCGAGCACTTTGATAAGCCCGTGGTCATCGTGGCAGGCAATCACGAGCTTTATGGGTCGTCGTGGGATAAAGCTTTCGGGCGGCTGCATTCGGACGCCAAGCCAAACGTCCACTTTTTGGAGCGCAGAAGCATCGAGCTCGATGGAGTGAGATTCCTGGGATGCGCGTCCTGGACAGACTTTGAGGCCTCCGGGAACCCCTCGCTCGCGATGCTCGACGCCCGGATGATGATGAATGATTACAAGCATATTCGGCTGGAGCCCCGGTACAGCAGGATCTCGCCTGAATTCATCCGAAAGCAGGCGCAGGAGTCACGCCAGTGGCTGTACGACGAACTTTCCAGGCCCTATGAGGGAAAGACTGTGGTCGTGACCCACCACCCTCCGTTGATGTGTTTCGTACCCGCGTCGGAGCGACATCCCCACTTGAGCGCCGCCTACGGTAATCAGTGGCCAGAATTCCTGGACTTGGACATCGATCTGTGGGTGTTTGGCCACACACATTGGGCTGTCGACGAGTCGCTCCGAGGAGTGCGATTCGTTTCCAACCCGCGCGGCTACCCGCAGGAAGAAACCGAATTCAACCCCGAATTTGTAGTTGAGTTATGAAAGAAAAATCGATCTGTACAGAAGGCTCGGTATATTTCCCCCCGGCGTTGCTCAATGCGGTGTTGGTAAATTTTGACGGGCGCATCGACGGCTATCTGCTTGACGCCCGGGCGCGTGACGCGGGTTATCGAGCTGCAATTTTTTTTGATGCGTCGAGCCGCTACGGCAATGGCGATGTGGTGCACACAGGGAAAATTCTGAAGATCAGCGAACGCCATGGTTATCACCTACTGACGACGGTCGAAGGTCAGCGCTACGTCGTTGTCAGTTACCTGATGCTGTTGGTCGATGACTCTGGTGAGGGCGAGCAGTTTGAGGTGGTGTCGCTGATCCATAGAGGCGCACAAGATTCGACAGGAGAGGGCGGAGATGGTCACTGATCCGTACGAGTACTTGGGACGCCCGAGCCTGGTGATGACCGGTTTTGATACCACGTTGGAGGTGAGCATTCAGGACGCCCAAGCTCGATTCCCTAACCGGGCACACTGCGTCGTATCTGAATGGATCTGGGTAGATTTTCAGGGTTCGCCGCTCTTGGTTGAGGGCTTGGCATTGCAGGGCGTTACTCCGAGCGTCTTGGTCGCCGTAAACGTGCTCCACGACAGCCAGGATCGCTTCCGAGCGGGCCGGGGGATACGCACCTCACTTCTTGTGCGGTATGAAAGGCCTGGGTACTTCGTGACTCGAAACACGGTGTACGTGATGCTGGGCACTGGCAGACGCGCCCGGCTTCCCTACCGGGGTGAATATCTCATCTAGAGCTCGCCTTGTAGGGTTCAGGTGGATATCTTCAGTCGCCACCTGCAAGTAGGAGTTGGATTCCAAGCTTCTGGGCAGTGTCGTACAAAGGTATCCAGAGGCGACAAAAGATTCAAAATGGCGACGAGTTTGACACCCCACCTCTTGAAAATTTTGAAGCGAGACGGAGCTCTTATATTTGAGAGCAAAGAAAAAGCTACCGTGCTGATGCCACCGATGATGACAATGCCAGGCTCGGTGCTAAGGCCACGCTTTTCGCTTTTGATCTTCGAGTTTTTCAGGCCTCAATTGCCTTGCCGATAGGCGAGGCGAGGGCTGGTAAGGGAGATCGTCTCTTAGGCCGCAGGCCACTGCTTTTGCTTTTGACTTCAAAAAAACAAACTGACCAACAAAAAAATTTTGAGTAGGGTAGCTGCGCCTGAATGGGCACCTGTGTCAGACAACACCGTTATGGATGAGGTCGTCCCGCGTTTTGACCCACTGAATCTCAGGCGGGCTACCGGTTTAAGGCATATTGGCGGCCATTCTGGATCGCTCCCGCTCAACCAGCGTTATTGGCAGCGACCAGGGCTTGCATGAGGGTGTCCAGCGCATCCGCTAGACGTTGATCTTCTCGAACGTCACCGCTATCTGGCTTGTGGCTTTGGCAGTGGTGAATAAGGGCGTCTAAGTCGTTTTGGTTGAGGTCAAATTCAATGTGCATTCCAGGGGCGCTTCCTGCTGAGTGCTCGGGCTGCCTATTACAGGCAGTAAGTGGCTGGGCGATGTTGTGAGGTAGTCGTTGGACAGTGATGTCGAGAGACTGGTATGGGAAAAGGCCTCAGAGGCTTACGGTGATTCTCTGGGCTCAATTTTGAATGAGGCCCTTGCAGGCTACAACCATTCTCCTGGGTTTGACGAACTGACTAGGCTGTACCCCAGCACCGTTGGGGACGGTGCATTGGCGATTCTGACCCAGGCATTGAGCCGCCGCTGGCCTAACGATTACGTGGAGAGATCCAGGTTGTACGTTGAACTCCGTTCTCATCTTCGCTCATACCTAAGATGGTATTTGCTTCGCAGGATCGTGCATGAACGGCGGGGTATACCAGTCTTGAGGGATGCTTTAAGGCATTCATCAAGACAGAAAGTAAACGTCGTTTTGGATGGAGCATTGGTATCGGTGAGTAACTTGTTCATCACCAGGTTGCTCACGCTTTGATCAGGCAATGCCCCATATGCATCAGTTCAGTGCCCCAGTGATCCCCAGCTACTCTGGAAACTTGGCCCATCCGATATGGGAGGTTGGGTTGGTCGACTGATTTGAATCGTAACCGGGATCGGGAAATCCACACCGACCATCGCTACCTCGCCTTGCTTCAGGTTCGGCAGAAATGCTGCAGCGGAGCGATCAATCTCACCGCAGGCTCGTTCAACGACTTCACGGTCACGGTCGTTCGTGAGCCGGTGGACGAGCAGGGTACCCATCTGACTGAGCACGCCTTCGGTTATGTCGCGAGGTCGCTGGGTCGCCAGGCAAATGTTCAGCCCGTATTTTCGACCCTCCTTCGCGATCAGTTCAAAGGCATCCAGATTCTCTAGGTCATCCTCGTTTCCGACGGTTTTGCCCAGGAAATTATGGGCCTCGTCGAGGATGGTGATTAGCGGCCTTGTCCTGAAAACCTCATCCCGGGCTCGCTGCAGTAGAAGTCTGCCGATAACGTTGGCCACAACCTCACGGGCGTTGAACTCGTATCCTATTGAGCTCAAACAGACCCTGAACAGTTTCTTGTCGCTGCGAATGAAACTATCCAGTTGGTCTACGAAACTGGGAAGGCCGGCTCCGGGACTGAACACGCAGCCCAGCGACGGCGATTCCATCACGCCGAGGATGCGGGTCATCAGGGATGAGCAGTGTGAGATCTCGTTACTTGCACCCCCAAAACGCTCCGAGTCGTTGAAAGCGGTCGGGTAGCAACACTCCTGCACCAACTGAGATACCAGCTTGCGAGGGTTAAATGGCGTTGTTGGATTTCCTACAAGGCTTGCATTGTTGCCTCTGTTCATGGCCTCGCGATAGACCTCTTTCGGTTGGTCTACCTTCCAGACGATGTGCTTCGGGAACAGATCAGGTGCGAGATGTACGAGTCGGAGGCTTTTGATCGCCTCCCTCAGCTTAGGGCCTTGGGTTTTGCCCGATGGCTGGAAAAGGGCTATGAAGTCGGATTCGGTGAAGCTCGTCGGCGGAATCGCGACTTCTACTGAGCCTCCAGCTAGGTGGAGAGGGCTGCCAAGGTGGCAATGAACAGTGTCATCGCCAACGAGCGATCGGTATTCGCCCGTGGCATCGATCAGCACTACTTTGGCTGAGAAGCGGCGACACTCCTCGATCAGCTTGGATGTCGTCCAGCTCTTGCCTCCGCCTGTGGAGCCCAGGATTGCGCAGTGCCGTCCGAAAATTTTTTCGGGAGTGACGGCAATTGGAAATCCCCCATCTCCGGCAACGTGACCAAGGTTCAACGCTACCTCAGGTGGCGCACCGTCCACCCCCGTTGAGGTCAACAAAGGGATCTGGGAAATAAACTCTCCAGGGGCGGAATAGACCCGATCGCCAAGCCGTGGGTATGAGCTCACTCCCGCTGTGACTCGCAGTGATTGCGGGTTTACTGAACCCAATAGGCGTATGAAGCCGATCGCATCGATTTGGCTGCTGCCTGCAAAGTCCTGTGAGATTTCAGAGCGATCCCTGTCAGGCAGTGTCACCTCGGTTATGCGCCCGAGCAGCACGGCTTGCTGGCCTTCAATTAGCACGAGCTCACCGACCTCACCTTTACCGTAACGGTTATGGCCCAAATACTGGCCGCTTACGTTGCCGGCATGCGCCAGGTTCGTCTTTACCAGGTGGGCGCTCACACTCGATACCACACCAATTTTGAGATTGCTGGCCAGAATTCCGTCGAGATCACTCATGTGTTTTGGCTCCCCAAGCGTCTGACGGCATTCGCCAACTGCTCTGCGGGAGAGGCTGTTCTCAGGTGCGGAATGTGGCTGACCAGATCGCTGAACGAGCCACTGATGAAGTGGATGTCCAGGCCACGCTTGGCGAGGTCATGGAATCTGCCCCAATAGTCGCTTGAGCCATGATGCCCCCGATTATGCAGGTGCGTGATGCATTGGAAATCGCAGAGTATGAGTTTCAGGCTCGGGTTGGATTGAATCGCTGAAAAGATGGGTTCGGAGAGATGATCATCATTGAAGCCGAAGCCGGCCACGATGAGGCAACTGTTGGGCTGACGCAGAAACTCCAGGTAGCGCGACAGAAGCTCCAGGTGAGGCTGCAGGAATGCCTGCTGGTATTTGCCTTTGGCAGGGTAGATGAGACACGCGTTCGTAGGGGTAGGCGCAGTGTGCTCGTAGATGTCCTTTTCATCTCTGCTCCAGCTCACTGATCCATGTAACTTCAGTAGTTGGAACACCCCTTCGGCAAACTCATGACCTTCCGCCTCCCGCCTGACGATGTCGTAGCTAAAATGCTTTCCATCGAACCGCCGCCTCCGGGTGTAGGAGAAACCATCGATGGCCATCATGCCGAGGTCAGAGGCTGCAGTCTCGAAGCACATGTCATAGTTTGTGGTGAAGACCTTCAGGCGAGGGTCTCGGACTCGTCGTCTCGCCAGCTTCTGCAGCAACTGCCTGTATGCAGAAATATCGGCGCTTGGAGCTCGCAGGAATGCTGAGCATGCATCCAAGATGACTGCTTTGACCTCGCTGACGAATCCTTCGACGGTCGCGTCCTTGTTGAAGGCGAGATAGGAGTCGCATTGAGAAAGGAAATGCTCGATGTTTGGATTGATGGTTTCTTTGTATCGCACCGCATCCATCACGCGCCCTGCGGCTTCAGTGGGATCCCCTGAGCCGGGTGTGCACATGGAGCGCTTCCACAAATCCCACATGCTTGGCCCACCTGGTGCACCAAGCGAAGTCCCACTTCCAGCCAAAAAGCCAAGATTGGGAACTTGCAGTGCCGCAGCGAGCATGTCCGAAAGTGCTGTACGGTTGGAAACGATCCTTGCTGGATCAGGTGGTGGTACGCCCTTGAGGACGATGTAGGCTTCTTCATTCAAAGGCGCCCAATCAGAAGCCCCTGGTGCCAGGTAGGCCTGAAGGCCCTTACGGTTGGCATCTAGCTCCACAGGTTTATCAGCAGGGGGGGTGGCTACGGCATCCACCGAAGGGGGTGTGGCCGGCAGGGCATTTTCGTTGGACATCAACACTATCCTTGAAGGTGTGGGCGTAACCCGAGGGCATGCTATGGGCCCAATCGAGTGCGCGTGATGTAACCTGTGGGCGACGCAGTGTTGGCATAATGACATCGGCGCTACAACGCCGAAAGGGTAGTATGTTTCGCCTTTATCTAATCCCTCTTGAGGTCGAGCATTTTCTCTTGAATGGCAACTGGACTCGACAGCCCTAAACCTCCTACCTGGCGTTCTCATTGGAGGACGTCATAGAACAAGATGGTATAGGTGCATACATCGTGTACTGTAAAAAAGCGAGATAGACCATGATGGGCTCGCTTCGCTGAAGTTGAGTCAGGCCCTTTTGGATAGGGATTTAGGAGGTGAGATGGCCTGGAAAATCGAGCAGTGGATGCGGGATGTGTTCCCTGGTGCAGATAGAATTTACGAAGAATATCGAGTACTGCCGAGACGTGAGCTTGCTATTACTGCCGGCGCGGTTCTCGATCTCGCACTAGTCGAAATTCTATCCATGACGCTGACAGGGCCAGAGCAGGAAATACATTCGTTTCTAGGAATTAACGGCGATGGCCGTGCACCGTGTGGCTCGTTTGGTGCCAGGATCCAGCTCGCGTTGCTCCTGTCGATAATCTCTGAAAAGGATGCCGCGATCCTCAGAGCGATCAAGAACATTCGAAATCAGCTCGCCCATCAGGTTAATGCAGATTTTGACTGTTCATCGGTTCTATCTCTGCTTAATAAGCTCCATGACAATTTCCAGGAGCTAGCGGAGAGCTTGATGGCGCCAGGGAGTCTTTCAAGCGCGTCCCGTTCAGCATATGCAATCAAGCCTTTTTTAGCCACGGAAGCTGAGGCCGGAGCTGGATTGTTGCTTGTCATTTTTTGCATCTACCAGGCATACCTGCATCGCATTTATGAGCGGTTGTCTGCCGATAAACAGGGCTGATTTCCTGAATGCGGTAACGTCCGTTACGGATTTAACGCTGCCGGCCGTACATGGATGCTTTCGCTTCTGGCCGATAGGTGCCGGCCCCTCATCTTTCGGCGCAGGTTAGGCTGGATTTACGCGGCTGATGAATCAGTTGCACGGATGGGGAGCGAGGGTAATGGAACGACACGTAATCAGTCTAGAGCGTCACAATATCGATGAGCTAGACGTCGTCGAGCGGCTCGCGGCAGCTATCGGGAGAGAAGCTTTTGAGTTAGATGTAGCCCAACTGATTAAGCTGCACAACGTTGATCCTGAGGCCGCAATACAGTCGGTTCCTCGCCTGGTGAGCCCAAGCTTGATCGGCATGAGCGATATCCCTTTTGCAGTGCTGCAGAATGCGTCAAATTCGCTTGTAGAGCGTGAGCCCAAGTTGCTGGAACACCCTAGTTATAGCTGCCGTGATACTCAGGTCACCGCGCTACCTTGGACGTTGTGGCTAGCCCTGGTCAGGCATGCGCGCGATTTTTTTGATCCGGCTGCATTCGATGCCGAGTTTCTGGTCGCGAGGCTGAAGGAGGGCCTTCCGAGTCGCGAGGCCTTCGATGCACTTATCGCTTACAAACGAGGTAGGTGATCCTGTCTCGATCGTTATTACCATTACACGGCAGCCAGACCTGGGCGGGGGAGAATTGATGGAGAAGGTTGATCATGCATTACGAGAGGCCGCTTTCCGAGCATTTGGCAATGAGGCGCGGGCCATGCGGTGGTTGACCACCCCCGTACGAACATTGGGTGGGAAGAGCCCGGCTGATGCAGACCTCAAAGAGGCGTTGGATCTGCTCGCACGAGCGGTTCATGGCTTTTCCGCCTAGCGGTGCTATCTACCAGAAGCTCCTATGCGGATGCGCGTGTTCGCCACTACTGTCTCCCACGGCCCTGAGAGCTTTGACTGAGGCTCTGCTCGATTCACAGACTGCTTCCTTACCGCCCTTGACGTTCTCGTTGTGAGGCACTGCTTCACGGGCAAACGGCCTGCTGAAACGAGCCGTCGTGGGCGGGCAGTCTTGAGCAGGCAGTAGCTCACAGACGTGCCAGCGGTGCGATTATCAGCCTCCATCCTGCAAGATATTGGTGACGGACGAGCTTGTAAAGCAGGGCCTGTAAACCCAATTTTTGATCTGTAAGCCTCTGCGCTTTACAGCTCAAAAAATAGGTTTACAAGCTTGGTAGGCCGCCTCAAAAAAGCGGCCCGCCTGGGGCGCGCACGATCTCCGATGATCGCTTTGGGCGGGGCGAAAGGGAGACCGCATTAGCCACCCGCTCTATTCGCCTCCGCCTTGCGTCGCATTTCCAAGATGGGGTGATTCTCTGCTACCTTCATCGCCAGATGCATGGGGCCAGGCAGGCGAAGGTGGCCATCCCAGAGTGGTGCGTTGCGACAGAGCAATCCCACCTGTTCGGCGACCACCGTAGTGCTGGCGAACGTCCCCGATGCCTGCGCTATTAATTTGCTATTAAACCGTGCAATGCCCTAGCGCGCTTTGCCACTCGGGGGCGGTGATGACTCCCGGGGAAGGGTACCAGGATGGCGAACAACAACTGCGCCTGATGCCAGGCGCAGGTCGGGCAGGGCTTGGCTATCGATAGATGGCCGCGAGCGTTGATGCAGGCTGGCTACAGTTGCGACCATGGCTTGAAGTCTATGGATTCGCTGGGCACACCGAAATCGATGAGACACGCTGCTTTGCTCGTGTTCTCGTTGAGCGACCTGACCGCCACTGTCCAACGCGGGCTAGCCTGCAAGGCTTCAACGAGCGCCAGGAAATACGCCTCATCCACCTTGGAAAGGGAATGGCCGAGGACGACGACCTGAGTGATCGATTTCAGTCCTTCGAAGTAGGGCTTTTGCTGCTCGATGATCTTGGCACTCGGTTTGAAAGTCTTCTCAAAATAGTCATCGAGAATGCCCATCGCCTCCGCAAACCGGGTATCAGTGTTCTCATCCACCCCGTCTTGGAGCAACGAGCGATCAGCAGATGCCCGTGCGTGACCAAGCACCAGATCAGAGCTTTCGTCTTCGCCCTCACCATGGATGTGCAGAATGTTCTCTGGAGCAATGTCGTACAGCTTCGTCAGCGTGCTGGTGTAGTTGAATGTCAGGTAGGCCGCATCCTTGTCCAGGGACGTCAGCAGTTGGGGAACCTGGTCGCGGTCAGGCATCGGGATGGATCTGATCCAGTCCGCGAAGTGTTGCTGCAACCCAGCCGACAAACCGGTCGCCACCTTCTCCACTTCGTACTGAAAGTCGTGATGGCCGGCGTCGCTCCAATCCTCAGCCGAGTAGGAAACTAGGAAGCCCTCCAGTTCAGTGACAATGTTCTCGGTGTCCAAGTCGGCAAGCGAAAGCTCAAGCTCTGCCCAGTCTTCGTCGATGGCGATGTAGCTTTCGACCCAATCGAAAACCTCCCGATCCGTCGCTTCCAGGTAGTTCTTGAATCGCCAGTACTGGGTGGGAAGGCCATGGTGAAGATCAAAGCCGTTGCCAATGATGTAGAGGGTCTTATTGGTCATGAGGGTTCCTGATGCAGGTGCACGCTGGCTTGGGTAGAGTCGTCTGTCCGTGAGAGATCACTGATCGATTTTGGAAACTTGGGCCTTCAGAACTAGGTTCAAGGTCAATCTGCGCTTGGTCAGGGTTTTGAAGCGTCCCTCCCTTGGCGCTTTTTCGGGTGCGGTACTGGAGTGCTTCCACATGCCCAAGACCACGATCTCATCGTCCTTCTCAATGCCTTTGAGCCAAGCCGGATCCTTGGCCCAAATGCTCACTTCAAGGCCGATGCCATTTTCCGAGTCGTCGGGGTCGACCCGGAATTTGTTCATTTGCAAATTGATGACGTTCTTGGACTTGTCACCCCTGATTTCAGTCCTGACGCTGCTCACGGCGCCTTGAATCGCGATGGGGTGTTGAACGGTGTTGTGCGACACTGCGTAATACGCCTCTGCGTGGCGCTCAGTCTCGAAATAGAACTGATTCCAGGCGACCTTCACATTGCCTTCAAACACCAGCTCCAGGTGTTGCTCGATGTCCTGATCATTGTCACAGAGCGCGCGAAGCTTCAGGGCTCGCTTGGCGGAATTGATGTAGGCGGGAAGAAGGTTTGGGTTGTGGGTGTAAGTCCGACCCGCTGTAGCCCGGGTGCCTCCATCGTCAGCGACGTTACGGCCACCTGCTTCCAAGGCCTCTTTGATCATCACCAGCCGCATGCGGTATCGATTGTGCTGGATGCTTTCGATCAGATCCTCTGACGTGCTCGCAATTTCCTCAATTTCCTCGTCAACCCCGAAGCGACAGTTCACGGCGTGGGCACCGTTGGGATACAGACGGAAATAGCCTTGGACGAACACGGGTTTGTCATACATCTCCCGTGTGTACGGGGGATTGTGAGTGACTGGCGTACCGCAGTTGCATTGCAGAGGCTCGGCGCCGGTGCCCTTGGTGTAAGTATCTGCTTCCCAACGATCACCGTTCTGGTCGAAAGCGTGATCCATCTTGATGCCCATACAACTCCCTCATGTCAAAGTTTGATCAAATCCAACACCCTATCGAGCATGAAGCCCGATTGGCCGTCCTGGTACGAGGCCGGGGATTTCTTAGTTGCGACGTGGCGACGATGTGACAACGACTTGGTGCCAGGCGATACGGCTGAGCTTTGGTGCCACGGGCGGCTCTAGCAAGGCTGTCTGGCTATGAGCCACCAGTGTACTGACCGGGGAGGGGGCTGCAAACCTACTCAGCTACAGCCACTGTTCATCTCCGCTCAGCTCGTGTCGGCGGCGTATGGTGAGGCGGTGAGGGCTGTATCGCGTATAGATCGGGGCTCGCCGGTTACGGTGGCGCTTCATCGAAACGAAAGCCATGGATGGAGCAGAAACAGGTGCCGGCATGAACCGACCGGAAGGGGTAGACGGCAAAGGCATCCACTCGTTTCAGCCGACGCTCCTATCCGAGGTCACTTTCGCTGAGAGCACCTCCGACGGCGTGGTCATTCACGCGTTGTTCCGGGGTAGTCGGACGAACAAGCCTGCTCAGGATATCATCAGGAGAAGCCGACGCCCGCGCCGAAGGGGCGACAGTCTGCCCAGGCGACGTTGGATGACATGGCTGCCGCGACCAGGGGACTGATTACCCATCCTGAGCGAAAAATTGACCCCACTAACGGCCTCACTAACGAGACTTGGCCGAATATTATGCTCAGGCCTCACCCTTGCTTCTTCCGCACCTGAAAGACGGCCTTATCGCTCTGGTCAGGGCGCCCGTGGGAATCACCGGCGAGCTGCTTATCCGGAAGATCATCGACCACCTAGCCATCCCGAACATCCCAAAGGCGCCGGAGGCCGAAGCAGGCAAAGCGGGAATGCATCAACGACGTCGAAGTCTTGATCGGTGCCGTGCAGATGAGCACCATCGAACTGCATTCATGGAGCGACACGACCGACCAAAGTAAGCAGTCAGATGGGCCGAGGCGCTAGCAAAGCCAGGCATCTTGATTCTCACGGCCATTGCCCAAAAGGATTCAGAAACCTTGGAGTGCAAGCATTTCATATTCGGGGGCACTCCATGTTGGCCTCCTGACTGAGACTATGCAGCTTGGAGGTCACGATCCATAGCAGCATCCAGCTGTTCATCACGTTCAATGTATTGCTCTTTTGTGAGCTTGCCCTTTTTGAAATCATCACGGAGCCGCTTCCTGCGCCTTTCATAGCTTTCATATGTCCTGGCGGCCTCGACAGTATGAATGATCTGCTGATACTTGGATTTTTGCCTGAATGCGGCATCCACGTAGTCCAGCAAGCTCTCCAGTGTGGCGTGTCCACTCTTAGCCATCGCACGCTCAGCGAGCATCTTGTTGGTCATCAACGTCTGCCTGAACGAATCTGGACTCAGCGCCTGAGTTGCCGCAATGAGCTGGGCCACAATGTTGGTGCAGAAGGAGTGTCGGAACAAATGTGCACACGCTTGCTCATCGATGCCTGCTGACCTGCGAATGTTAGAAAACTCCGTCGTAATGCTGTCGATGCCTAAAGGATGACCTCCGCGCTCAGTGACGAATAAGTACCCATGGTCGGGGATACCTTTGAGTTTCTTCATGATTTGACGTCTGGGGCCGCGAATGTAATCCATGAGCTCATCGATTAGGGGAGGGCTCAGCTCAAGTTCTCGGGTGATCCCCATGCCTCCGCGTTTTAGCGTATTGACAATGAGGGTTGGCGATTTCATTTTGCTGGCGGCAATGACTTCGGCCACCATGATGGGCTGGGTTTCAGCCCTTCGAGTTCCCATTTCTTCGAATAGGGAGATCATCAGGTGCCGGCGAGTACTCAGAAAATTAGACGATGAGTGAGCATCAATCGCATCCCTCAATTTCGCGATGGTCGCCTCACCGATCGGCTTGCGAGTCTTCTTCGCAGAAGGCGTCCTGAAAGCCCTGTGATGCACGCTCGAGCGTTTGAAGGCTTTACCATTCCGGTAATAAATGGAGTCCACCATGACAATAGAAATGGTGCCATTGATCCCTACGAAGTTATGCAGGCCATTCATTTCAGCGACATGAGCAAGAAAGTGAAGGCACCGTCTGCCAATGCCAGTAATGGTGCGCTCATTCCTTTTTAGCTGTGAAGGCTTGTCAAGCTTCGTCTCTTGGCGAAGTCCATCGATGAAGTCGCAAAAGTCGTCATCCGACAGGGCGATGAAGCTTAGCTTGTTGTAGTAGCAGAAGCGGATCAGGTGGCTGATCTGCCCGGCGTACTGCCCAAATGATCCGCCTTTGGTGCCATGCCTCGATGGGCCATGCCCGCCCCTGCCAGACTGCATTCTGAGCTTGATCATATAAGCGTTAGCTTGCAGGCAAGGTGAGCCGTCAGGCCAGGACATGAACGGCATCATGCTGCCATCAAGCGTATGCAGCTCGCCGTGAGTTAGATAATCGTAGAGCCGCAGCTTCGGAATGGGAGTGAAAAGCTGGCCCGACTCGGGATATTCAACGGTTCGTTTTGTCATTTGGCACCAGCTTCAGATGTTTTTCCATTGAGAGGATGGAGGTGTCGTCAAATGGGGCGGGGTTCATCCCAAGAATTTTGATGATCCGATTGATCGCGTCATTGATTCGCTTCTGCCGTAACCCAGTGTTCGCGGTGTCCGCGATGGTGATGAGATCTCTACGGTTAACCTCCAAAGCCTGTACCAGCACCATGTTGACTGCGTGGAGTGAGGAGACTGAGGCTTTGAGGTCTTCGATCTGACTCTCAATGGCGCTTCGCGAACGCTTTTTGGGCTCGGGCGGCTCCTCGCTGAACTTGGCAATGGCGGCCTGGGCATGAGTTCGTAGTTTGTCCAAATAGGTGAAGTCGCGATCAGGGCCATTACCCGCCAGCTTCTTCTTGAGCGTATTCAGGCTGATTGGCTGGATTTTCACTTGTTCGTCCCGGATCCAGAACTCCATCTCTAGCGCGCACAGGTAGCCCTGACTCTTGAGGGCGTGAAGCACCTGTTCGTTCTCGGCATAGCTGCCAGGCTCGCGCCTTATCTCATGCAAGAGCTTAAAGATTCCGTCAATGGATTGTTCGATCTGCTCGCGTTTGGTCAGTGTGCTCATTGATCCCGATATTCTCAGCTGACGATGAAGAGGACTTTCATGGCTTTGCCATTTTCATCGTTGTAGAAGTGCGGCTCGATCCGTGCTTTACCCTCTTCCAGCATGGCTTCGAGATACGACTCGATCTCCTGCTCATCGACCAACTTGAAGGAGGTGGTACCAAATTTGGCAGCCAGCAAGTCCTTTAGGTTTTGGTAATTTTCCAGGCGATCTTTTTTTGCTTGATCAGCGAAGTACCGGGCGCCAGCTCCCCGAATGTCTGAAGGTTCCAGGCACTCGGTCAGGTAATGCCATACGTGTTCGATGTCCCGGTGCCCGAGCATCCAGCGTAGCGTGTCAAGTTCGCCGAAGCTGTTGGTGTAGAAGAACATGATGGCGAAGAAGCGCCGCAGCTGATGCTGACGGACGTAGTAACGCTGGCCAGCATCATTCAGATCGCTTTCGAAGTAGTCGCAAGCAAAATCCAGGTGCCGGTTGTAGAGGTGCGTTGAACACTCTTGCAAGCCTGCATAACCCAACGAAGAGGGGGTGGCATACAGGTCACCCAGGTCATCGATGATGCCTGGCAGCTTAAGCAGCTTCTGGAAACGACGAAGCTCCTCAATCATTTCAACCGCGATGGCATCGATAGGGCGAGACTCACGCTGCCGTAAGCCGAGCGCTTGGCGGGTTGATTTTGCCACGCCGAAGATAAGCCAAGATTTACTACTGTCGAGGCACCCACGCGCTTTGAGCGTCACCAGCTCGTCGACCCTCCGTGCCATGAGCATACCGACGGCCATTTGGATGCTGCCCAGGTACACGTACACCAGCTCAATCAAGCCGTGGTTTGCACGCAAATCCTTGAAGTATTTTTCACGGCTGCCTTTACGCGGGAGTCTGTTTTTCGTTCTGCGGTTGCTTGAAAGACCCAGTTTTTTGACGCCGAGGCTAACAAGCTCCGGGCCGATGACATTCATAAATTCAGCTTCTGGGAGCTGGGTCATCGACAGACCTTTTGCCTTGCAATAGGCAGCGACCCTCACGAAGCCGTTCAGGATCATCCTGCCCTTCTCGACATGAAACTCCATGCTTCGGCGGAACAGCTTGAGTAGGTTGGCCGACGGAACGCTTCTGAAGCGTTTGGACTCGTTCACATCGGGAACATACTCTTTGATGGTCTCGATATCGGATGGGGAGGGTAGCCCCAATGCCCCCAGGGCAGCACTGCCGATCAGGGTGTAGCGGTAGTAGAAATAGATGGTGTCCTGCAGCCTCTCGGACTCGCCTGTCGTGACCTTTACCCCTGGAAACTCGCGGCGGTAGCTCCTCTCATTGGGATAAAAACTGAGTGCGTGAAGCGCAGACTTCTGGGTTTGACAGCCTCGTAGCGTATCAATGTAGATCAGCTCCGACAGTTGTTTTGTGCTTATCCGGAACCCATGGTTCCCATTGCCGTAATACACATCCGCTTTCATCAGTGCAGCGCGTACCCTCGGAATCTCCGATGCTGCGATATCGAGCGGGAAATCCTCTAGCTCGTCGTCGCTGACCTCCAGCATGCTGGGGTATTTCTTGAAAAGTGCCTGTTCTTCCGAAGGAGTGAGCTTGCCGAGCTCTGAAGTGCTAAATGCCGTTACTCGATCTTTCCAGGCATACACGGAGTCCTCGGATCTGGCCTCTTTGGCTAGGTGATTCAGCATACCCTTCAAATGGTCGCCGTTGAGATATCCCAAGCCAAACTCCACCAATCCATAGCTCTCGGCATGGATCAACAGATAGTCGATGAGCTTTAATGTGTAAGTGACCCTCATGTGCTTGCTGCTAGGAGCCAGCATCGCAAACTCTTCATTCATGCCATTGCCGCCGATGATGAGGAGATGCTTAAGCGAGCGCAGCAGCACGTGGTTCTTTGCGTCGGTCAGCAAGCTTCCATCCCAGAGCTGAACACCCCAGTCGAGATAGAAGGGCACCTTCTGCTGGGTCTGCATTTTCCAGGCATTTTCACTGAAATCGTTAAGCAACCACGGGGCGGTGGTATGCGCCGAGTCATTTTGTTGGCCAAACGTCTCCAAGAAGTCATACTTGGAGGCCTTAAGCTTGCGCATAGATCAGCGCCTCCATTTTCTTCGCATCCACCATTTCAAGTGCGGTAGCCAGGTATTTCTTCAGCGGCCCCTTTTTCCCGGTCGTGATTTCCGTTTTGATCTTCTCCGCAAAGGATGCCCAGTATTCGGCTTTGCCACACACACGGGCCCTGTTGGTGGCTGCCTTTACTGCGGCCTCCAGTGACAACAGGGAGGCCAGGAAAGGAACGCCAATCGAAAGCACCGCTTCGCTGCTATCGACTTCTTCGCGTTGCGCTTTGCGTTCGGGGTCGGACGCCTCAGACGGGATCTCCTTGATGCGGTGATTTTCCAGGAAGGCGTCCAATTCATCGATGCTGGTGAATTTGGTTACTCTAAGCAGATGAGGGCTCTCTTCCATTGCTACGCAGACAAGGGCCTTCTGGAAGATCCGGATCCAGCGAGCTTTGATGAACGCCAGAATGGCGTCAGGTAGGTAGTGGCTGAGCAGATCCGGGTAATAGTGCTCATGACCTAAGGCATCGGACATCTTTTCTGAGCTCTTGCTCTGAATGAAAATTTCCACGGCCCTGGAAGGTCTGATTTTCGTCAGACGAACCCTCTTGATGAACTCGACGAGCTCGTCATCAGGAAGATCACTGTGCGGCCTGAACTCCCTGAGCAAGCGTTCGCGCAGGGTGCGGTTGTTGATGAACGAGTTGTCGTTCCAATGAGTCGTTTTTGCTACCTGGAAGGGCTTAAGGGCCTTCCCGGATGTAATGAATAGGTAGCGCCAATCGTCGTTTTTCTCCGCCTTCAGCGTGCGGCGGCCCAAACTGGTGATCGCGATGATGTCTTTTACGATGGCAAACGACTGGTCGTTGAGGTCAATGATCTGCTCTCGTACTTCTGGCTGTTTGCGGTCTTTATATCCTCTGAGCTGCCGTTTCTCCTCGTCGAATCCGACCAACTGACCATCTTGGTTATACAGTTCGAAACTCTTCAAGAACTCAGTTGTGATTTCGGGGTGCTCAAGCACCAGCAGGCACTGGAACGGAAATAAGCTTCCCGCCACCGCAAATCCTAACGCGTTGGCAAGTTCCGGTGCGCCGTAGTTATAACCGGTCGCGTTATTATATGTCTTGCAGAGAAATGCGGTGGGCACGTTTGAATTAACGTCTTCCAGAGTCGCGCAGATATCAGCCACGCTATAGGTTTTGTAGAGCCCCTTGCCTTCGTATTCTTTAATCGGAGCGCCATTTTTCGCTTGCTCGGATCGCCACTCATACCGAGATTTGAGATCAGCCGCCTGTGCCGTCGCCCAGTTGCGAACCGTAGCGACATCTTTTTTGATGTGAAAAAAGAGAATTTCGACGGCTTCGGCATCAGTCACGTGCAAAGGGATGTTCGTGAGCAACTTCTCTTGAACGAGCGTGCCCTCTTCGTCTTCGACGACTTTAGTCTCTGATCCATGCTTAGTATCGGGCGGCGGGCGGCGAATTGGAGAGCTGATGCTTGCCCAGATGGTCGGCTTGCAGAGGCATTGTTCTACAGAGTTGAGGAATCGGTTCCAGTTCTTGATCTGAGACTGAGCGTCCAGCTCGGCTTCCTTGGCATCAGTAAAATAGGAAATGGAGAATTCCTGCATGAAATGCTTAAGACCCGCCTCCGTTTTGAGCCGGCGTAGCGGCCAGGAGCGGTGGTGCTTGGCAAGGTAGTCAAACATGACGTTCCATTCACTACGGAATCTGCCTGTACGATTCCGAAAATACTGCAGCAGCTCGTCGTAAACGTCCTGTACAAAAGTCCGGCCATAGGGGACGACTAGCTGGGCAAGACGCAGATATACAGCTGCCTGTCGTGGCTGTTGGATGTCCCAACCTTTCCAGTACCACTCGTGAAATTTGCTCGTGCGTGCTCGGATTGCAGTGCAGACCGCTGGGTCTGGTTTGAAATTCCGGAAGTCCCAGTCCAATGGGTGGTGGTCTGGGTATTTTGCTCTGGCTTCATTCAGCACCTTGTACAAGGTGCGACAAAATTTGATGGGCTCTTTATCCGGCAGGACGATGAGTGCCTCTCCAGCCATTGCGGTAGTGAAGCCTTCGAGGATTTCCTGGATCTCGGGGCAGCGGAGCGTGTCCATTGTGACGCGATGGCCCATCACGTCACAGTAGGCTTCCAGCGCCATCAGTTGAGGTCTGATGACGAAGCTTTTGAGATTGAGCGACTGACGTAACGACTCGGCAGATTGGAGGATCAGGTCTCCAACCTCGCCATCAATGGCGGTGAGGGGGTGTTGGCGGATGGCTGAGGTGTTTTTGATAATTGTCATTTTTTCTAGAGGTAGTAATGTGGTCTGTAAGCCACATTCTGTGGGCCTTTAGAGAATAATGACATGGCCTGCTAAGTAGTCAAAGCAAAGAGCTGGGTTTCGAACTGAACCTGGATTTCAAAGAAGGTTTGGACGACGAAGCGGTTGACGCTTTCCTCGACGCCTTCCTGACCGAAGCAATGGATGGCAACGGCCTGGACTACGTGGGCGGCGACGACTTCGGTCTGGTCTGCAAAGCCACTCGTGGTTCGGTGACCGCTGAGCAGCGTGCAGCCGTTGAAGCGTGGCTCAAGGCTCGCCCAGAGCTGACCCGCGTTGAAGTCAGCGAATTGCTGGACGCCTGGCACCCAGAAAAGCCGATCAACCCGGCTGTCTGATGTCATGAAGAAGCGACCCGCCCGGGTCGCTTTTTCGTTTCAGGGTAATAATCAGGCCTTGCGCCAGTTCAGAATCGCCAGCGTCAACACCCCCGCGACAATCCCCCAGAATGCCGAGCCGATGGAAAACAGCGTCAACCCCGACGCCGTGACCATAAAGGTGATCAGCGCTGCTTCCCGTTCCCTGGGCTCATTCATGGCGATACTCAAGCCATTGATGATCGAGCCAAACAACGCCAAGGCGGCAATCGACAGCACCAGTTCCTTGGGCAATGCGGCGAACAACGCCGCCAAGGTCGCGCCAAATACCCCGGCAACCCCGTAGAAAATCCCACACCACATCGCTGCGGTGTAACGCTTGTTACGGTCTTCATGGGCATGGGGCCCGGTGCAGATGGCCGCGCTGATCGCTGCCAGGTTGATGCCGTGGGAGCCGAACGGCGCCAGCACCAGCGAAGCCAGGCCGGTGGCGGTGATCAGCGGCGAGGCGGGCACGTCGTAGCCGTCGGCGCGCAAGACCGCAACCCCCGGCATGTTTTGCGAGGTCATTGCCACCACAAACAGCGGAATACCGATGCTGATGGTCGCGGCCAGGGAGAAGTGCGGCGTGGTCCACACCGGCGTCGCCACTTCCAGGCTGAACCCGCTGAAGTCCAGGAGCCCCATCAGCCCGGACAAGGCCGTGCCGATCAGCAGCGCGGCCAGCACAGCATACCGGGGCGACAGGCGCTTGATGATCAGGTAGGTAAAGAACATGCCCAGTACCAGGGCCGTGCGGTGCTGTGCGGCGACGAAAATCTCGCTGCCGATCTTGAACAGGATCCCGGCCAGCAGTGCGGCTGCCAGCGAGGCGGGGATCTTCTTGACCAGTTTTTCAAAGCTGCCGGTGAGGCCGCAGAGGGTGACCAGTACGGCGCAGGTGATGTAGGCGCCGATGGCCTCGCCGTAGCTGACCCCACCCAGGCTGGTAATCAACAACGCCGCGCCGGGGGTCGACCAGGCGATGGTGATGGGCGTGCGGTAGCGCAGGGACAGGCCGATGCTGCACACTGCCATGCCGATGGAGATCGCCCAGATCCACGAGGAAATTTGCCCGGTGGTCAGGCCCGCAGACTGGCCGGCCTGGTACATCAGCACCAGGGAGCTGGTGTATCCGGTCATCATGGCGATAAAGCCGGCGACGATGGCCGAGGGCGAAGTGTCGGCCAGTGGGCGCAGTGGCGCCTGGGTCGCGTCGGTCATGGTGCGGTATTCCTTGTACCTGGGAAATCGGGGAAGCAAGCCTAAACTCAAACGTAACTGACTATTGCAATACAGCCGGCTGCGCAAACAGCCGTACAGTGTGTTGGCGCAATGGGTTGTGTACAATGTGCACTGTTTTTACGCGATACTTGCCAGCGACCCGCTGTACGCTTATTGCAGTCAACGTCAATTCGCCGCCGTTCTCCCGACCCGAGTGCCCATGAACGAACAGTTGCAGCCCCTCAAGAAACAGCCGCGAGCCGGTAAGGCCGGTCGCAGTGGAACCCAGGACGATATCGTCTACGCGCATATCTTTGAGGCCATCCTCGAACAACGCCTGGCGCCCGGCACCAAATTGAGTGAAGAAGCACTGGGCGAGATCTTTGGCGTCAGCCGCACCATCATCCGTCGCGCCTTGTCGCGCCTGGCCCATGAAGGCGTGGTGTTGTTGCGCCCCAATCGGGGTGCGGTGGTGGCCAGCCCCAGTGTCGAGGAAGCCCGCCAGGTTTTCCTGGCCCGGCGCCTGGTCGAGCGGGCGATCACCGAGTTGGCAGTGCAGCATGCCTCGGCCGAAGAACTGGCCCAATTACGCCAGATGGTCAACGACGAGCGCGACAGTTTCTCCCGTGGCGATCGCGGCGCGGGTATCCGGCTGTCCGGCGAGTTCCACCTCAAACTGGCCGAGGCGGCAAAAAATGCCCCGCTGATCAGCTTCCAGCGCAGCCTGGTATCCCAGACTTCGCTGATCATCGCCCAGTATGAAAGCGGCAACCGCTCACACTGTTCCTACGACGAGCACACCCAGTTGATCGACGCCATCGAAGCCCGGGATGCGGCATTGGCGGTGAACCTGATGATGCATCACATGGATCACATCGACAGCAAGCTCAACCTCGATGAGGAAAGCGCATCGGATGATTTGCATGCGGTGTTCTCGCATTTGCTGCAGACCAAGAAGCCGGGCCGCTCCTCGATCAAGCTGTAAACCCGATCAAACGGTGGGAGCTGGCTTGCCTGCATCGCAGGCAAGCCAGCTCCTACATTGGTTTGGGGTGCCCTTCAAAATCAGCGCTGATGCACCAGTTGGCCCGCTGCATACGTCTGCATCACCGCCCGATCATCCCCCAGCGTCATCAATACAAACAACGTCTCGGCAATGTGCTTGGCCTGCTTCAGGCGATAGCTGAGCAGCGGCGTGGCGTTGTAGTCCAGGACCAGGAAGTCGGCGTCGGTGCCCGGCTGCAGGGTGCCGATCTTGTCTTCCAGGCGCAGCGCCCTGGCACCGCCCAGAGTCGCCAGGTACAGGGACTTGAACGGGCTCAGGCGTGCGCCCTGCAATTGCATGACCTTGTAGGCTTCGTTCAGCGTTTGCAGCAGCGAGAAACTGGTGCCACCGCCCACGTCCGTGCCCAGGCCCACATTGAGCTGGTGCTTCTCGGCCATCGGCAGGTTGAACAGGCCGCTGCCGAGGAAGAAGTTCGAGGTTGGGCAGAACGCCACGGCCGAACCGGCTTCGGCCAGCCGCGCGCACTCGTCGTCGCACAGGTGCACGCCATGGGCGAATACCGAACGTTCACCCAGCAGTTTGTAATGGTCGTACACATCCAGGTAGCCGCTGCGCTCCGGGAACAGTTCCTTGACCCATTGCACTTCCTGCAGGTTTTCGCTGATGTGCGTCTGCATGTACAGGTCCGGGTATTCCCCCAGCAATTGCCCGGCGAGGGTCAACTGTTCCGGGGTGCTGGTGGGGGCGAAGCGCGGCGTGACGGCGTAGTGCAAACGGCCCTTGCCGTGCCAGCGCTCGATCAGCGCCTTGCTCTCCTGGTAGCCGGACTCGGCGGTGTCGGTCAGGTAGTCCGGCGCATTGCGGTCCATCATCACCTTGCCGGCGATCATGCGCAGGTCGAGCTTCTCGGCGGCTTCAAAGAATGAGTTGACCGATTGCGGGTGCACGCTGCCGAACACCAGGGCGGTGGTGGTGCCGTTGCGCAGCAGTTCCTTGATAAAGATATCCGCCACTTCTTCGGCGTGGGCCTGGTCGGCGAACTGGCTTTCGCAAGGGAAGGTGTAGGTGTTGAGCCAATCCAGCAACTGTTCGCCGTAGGCACCGACCATGCCGGTTTGCGGCAGGTGGATATGGGTGTCGATCAGGCCGGGGGTGATCAGCGCATCTTGGTAATGGGTGACTTGGATGTCGGCCGCCAGCGTCGGCAGCAAGTCGCTGGCATGCCCCAGGGCGCTGATCTGGCCGTTATCGATGACCAACAGGCCGTCTTCAAAATACTCGTAGGAGGCTTCGATCCCAACGATGGCGGGGTCGGCGAGGCTGTGCAGGATGGCGGCACGGTAGGCTTTGCGAGTCAAAGGCATGGTCGTCTCAATGGGTAGCTTGGCTGCGGCGCGAGGCCGGCAGCAGTTTGGCAATGGGTTCGGCGCTCGCGGTGTGCTGGCCGAAGTTGGCGTTATAGGTGGCGATGATCTCGCCGGCGATGGAAATGGCGATTTCCACCGGCAGCTTGCCCTTCACCTCGGTGAGGCCCATGGGGCAGCGCATGCGTTGCAGCTGCACCGGGTCAAAGCCGCGCTCACGCAGGCGGTGTTCAAATTTGACGCGCTTGGTCTGCGAGCCGATCAGGCCGAAGTAGGCAAAGTCATTGCGCTTGAGTAGGGCGGCGGTGAGTTCCAGGTCCAGCGCGTGATTGTGGGTCATGACGATGCAGTAACTGCCCACCGGCAGGTCGGCAATTTCATCGACCGGCTCTTCGCTAACGATTTTACGCACGCCCTGGGGGATATGCTCCGGGAATTCCTGTTCCCGCGAATCGATCCAGCGCACCCGACACGGCAGGCTGGCCAGCAGTGGCACCAGCGCGCGGCCGACATGGCCGGCGCCGAATACGGCAATCTGCGCCTGTACCTGGCCCATGGGCTCGAACAGCAGCACGGTCACGCCGCCGCAGCACTGGCCGAGGCTGGCGCCGAGGCTGAAGCGCTCCAGATGGGTGTTGTGCTGACCGCTGGCGAGCATATCGCGGGCGATCTGCATGGCCTTGTATTCCAGGTGGCCGCCGCCGATGGTGTCGAAGGTCCGGGCGGCGCTGATCACCATCTTGGAACCGGCGTTGCGCGGCGTGGAGCCGAGCTCTTCGATGATGGTCACCAGCACGCAGGGTTCTCCCTGGTGTTGCAGGTCGGCGAGGGCGCTGATCCAGTTGTTCATGTCTACCTCAACATTTCTGTTGTCAGTTCGGCCGTCATCGCGGGCAAGCCCTAATGCCAGTCAGTTAAGCCTTTTTGTAGGAGCGAGCTTGCTCGCGAAGAACTTGAGAGC
>NZ_JBWKWY010000031.1:0-65325 GCF_059422465.1 Pseudomonas sp. GW821-FHT01D09 | reverse complement strand
CTGCGATAGCGGTGGGTCAGGCAACAGGGATGTTGAGCCGGCCGCCGCCATCGCAGCCTCGCTGGGGCTCGACAGCTCCCACATTGGGAATGGGTACGGCTCACGGGCGGGCACTCCCGGGTATCGCCTTCTCCACCGCCGGCAGCTGCGGTGCCTGCACATCCGGCAGCGCCCAGCTGTGCTGCGGCTGCAAGCCGCCCTGGGCGCGGCGCATAAAGTCATAGCGGTTGAGCGTAATACTGCGCCCCGCGCCACTGTCGCGGATGATGTAGGGCCGCAAAAACACCATCAGGTTGGTCTTGTTCACACTGCGCGACTCATTGCGAAACAGCGCGCCCAGCCCCGGGATGTCCGACAGCCACGGCACCGCGTCGTTGCTCTGGGTATAGCCATCCTGCAACAGCCCGCCCAGCACCATGATCTGCCCGTCGTCCAGCAAGATGCTGGTATCGATCGCCCGCTTGTTGGTCACCGTGCCCGCCTCCACCGATGCCCGCGCATCGACGCTGCTGACTTCCTGGTAGATATCCAGCTTCACCGTGCCGCCCTCGGAAATCTGTGGCCGCACGTTCAGCTTGAGCCCCACCTCTTCACGCTGCACGGTCTGGAACGGGTTGTTGCTGGTGCCGCCCCCGCCCGTCACGTAGCTGCCGGTGACAAAGGGAATGGTCTGGCCGACGAAGATACTCGCCGCCTCGTTGTCCAGGGTCAGCAGGTTGGGCGTGGACAACACATTGCTCCCGCCCTTGCTCTTCAAGGCCCGCGCCAGGACCTTGAGGTCCAGCACCCGGCCGATCCCCGGGATATCCACGCTGCCGTCCACCAGGCCGATGTTCAGGCCCTTGGGCAGCACGTCGATGCTGGTCTTGCTGGTGGGGCTGCCGTTGATCCCGCTGCCGCCCAGGTTGACCCCGCCAAAACCACCCTTGCCCCCCAGGTTGCCGGCCTGCCACTGCACACCAAATTCGCTGGCATCGTCTTCGTTGACTTCGACGATCAGGCTTTCGATCACCACCTGGGCGCGGCGCTGGTCGAGCATGTCGATGACTTCGCGCAGGTTGCGGTACAGCGGATCGGGGGCGGAGATCAGCAGGGTGTTGGTGGTCGCATCGGCCTGGATCGTCACGCCGCCGGCACTGAAGGCAGTGCTCTGGTCAGTGGTGGTATTGCTCGCCCCTGCACTGTCCTTTGCATAGCCACTGGCCGGGGGCGCGCTGGCGGTCGGCGTGCCGCTGCTGTTCTGGCCACTGCCCTGGCTGGCAGTGCCCGCACCGCCCATCGCACTCAACTTGGAGCGGGCTTCGTCACTGACGCCACTTTCGCTCTCCCCGGTCAGCATGCCGCGCAGGGATTGGGCCAGCTTGCCGGCCTGGGCGTTGCGCAGGTACACCACGTGCATATTGCTGGGGTTGCTCTGGGCATTGTCGAGCTTGTAGATCAGGTTGCGCGCCAGCTCCGTGCGCTCGGGGCTGCCGGCGCGGATGATGATCGAGTTGGAGCGCGGGTCGCCGACCACGGCGATTTTCTGGGTCTGGTCAGTGCCCTGGGTTTCCAGCAACTCGGCGACCATCGCCGCGATGTCCACGGCGATGCCGTTTTGCACCGGCACCACGTCGGTGTCGATGGCGCTCGGGGTGTCGATGCCGTCGATGATCTGCGCCACCCGTGCGAGGTTTTCCGCGTAGTCGGTGATGACGATGCTGTTGTTACCGGGGTAAGCGTTGATCGGGTTGTTCGGCGAAACGATGGGGCGCAATACCGGGATCAGGTTCACTGCGTTTTCGTATTGCAGGCGGAAGGTACGGGTCTGCATGCCATTGCCAGCGGGGCTGGCGGCGTTGTAGATCGGCCCGCCCAGCAGTTTGGCGTCGGCTTCCGGGACCACCTGGGCCACGCCGCCGACATCCACGACGCTAAAGCCCTGCATGCGCAGCGCCGCCAGCAGCATGTCATAGGCCTGGTGCGCCGGGACCTGGCCTTCGCTGACCAGGGTCAGGTTGCCCTTGACCCGGGGGTCTACCAGGAACTGCTGGCCGGTGGCGCGGGACAAGGCGCGCACCACCGCCTGGATCTCGGCCTCGACAAAGTTCAATTGCACCGGCTGGTCGCCCAGCGGGTTGCGTACTTTGGCCGGGGCGGCGGCATGGCCACGGGCGCGATGGCTTACCGGCTGCGGGGCCCGCGGCTGGGGGGTGATGTCACGCTGGCGCTCGGGCAAGGGCACGCCGTTGCGCCGGGTGTCGGCCAGGGGCTGGCCGAGTTCGCTGTCCACCAGCAAGGGCGCAGGTGTGGGCGATGGGGTGTGGCTGCAGGCACTGAGCGCCAGCAACAGCAGCGGCGCAACCTGGCGAAACGGTGCCGAATGGGGCAATGACCACTTCATGAAGCTTCCTTAGCGCCAGGCGCCTGATCCATGCGAACGGTCCCGGACACGCTGCCGGCCGGGTTTTCAGGGGTATCGCCCACACGCTGCAAACGCGCTTGGGACACCTCCAGGGAAAATGCGCGCGGGCTGGCCAGCAGCCAACCAACCACGGCATCCGCCGGCGCGTCGGTAAAGGTCAGGCGCCAACCGGCGGGCTCCACGCCCTGCAACTGATAGCGGTCTTTAAGCCCGGCCGTATCGAGGGCCTGGCGCAAGGCGCCTTCCAGGTCTTGCCCGGCGCGCACACCGGCACTGGCGCCCTGCAACACCCCCTGCAAGGTGGCGGCCTGGGTGCGCAGCCTGGGGGTTTCGGCCTGCCAGTAGTCGATCTGCTGCAAGGGCGGCTCAATCAGCAGCCCCCACACCACAAAGCCCGCCAGCAGCGCCCCGCTGCCGCCCAGCAGGCGTTTTTCGCGCAGGGCCAGGCCGTTCCAGAAGCCCTGGAGCTGGCCGCGCAGGCGTTGATAGCCGAACTTATTCATCGGCGCCTCCGGGGCTGTCGAGCGGCCCGAGGGTCCAGCCGCGCTCATCACGGGTGGCGGTAAAACCGGCCTCGGTCAACGCGGCCTGCCCATCACCGGGCGCTGCCGGGCTACGGCTGTCGGGCAACAGCTGCAGGTGCAAACGGCCTTGTTCAAACGCCAGCGCCTGGACGCTGCCGACCATGAACGGCAGGTGGCGGCCCGCCAGTTGCAACAGGCTGCTCAAAGGCTGCCCGGCATCGGTGCTGGCGCCTTGAGCGGCGGCCAGTTGCTGGCGGGCCTGTTGCAGCGGATTGAGGATCACCGGCAAGTGCGGGAAGGCCTGTTTGACCTGGGCAATCATCCGCGCCTTGAGCTGTTGCCCTTCGTCCGCCTGGCGGGCGGCGTACAGGTTCAGGCCCAGGGTCCAGACCGCAACAGCCAAAGCACTGAGCCCCAGCGCCCGGCCCCAGCCCCCGCTGCGGGTGCGTTTGAGGCGGCCATGCAGGCCCCAGGCGGGGACCGCGCCCTGCCAGCGCTGGGGCGTGTGGTCTGCGATCTGTTGCAACTGAGTGCCGTCGCTCAGCAGTGCCTCCAGCGCGTGTTCGCCCAAGGGATGCAGGGCGCCCTGGTGCAGGCTCTGGCGCAACAGCAAATGCCCGTCGACGCAGGCCACGCTCAAGCTCCCCGCCGGCGGCACCGGCAAGGCATAGGGCGCCGGGTACAGGCCGCGCAGGTTGATAGAGACCTGGGCCAGGACGCGGTGCAGTTGTTCCAGGCCGGCAGTGGGCAGCCAGCCCACTTGCACCTGGCCGTTGCTCTCCCGCGGGCCGTGGACCACCTGCATCTGCGTCACCGGGCCGAGGATCAGCGCCTGGGCCGCGCAGGCCACGGCAGCCGCCACCTTGGCCGGCGGCAATGGCGGCAGCGCAAGGCTGGTCAGCAAACTGTCCCGGGGGTGCAGGAAACACTCGGCCGCCAGGGGCTTGCGCGGTTGCGCCAACTGCCCAAGGGCGGCCTGCCCCTGGCGGCTGACCTGCCCGGCACGGTCCAGCCAGGCATAGTGCACCAGGCTCTCGGCACTCAATTGGGCCAGCGGCGGCAAGGCAATGCGCAAGCGTGTCATGCGCCCACCCGCCACCAGATCACCTGGGGTTGCCGTTCTTCGGGGCGATACAACAGGGCTTCGACCGCGACCCGCCGCTGCGCTTGACGCGTGCGGCCGTGCCAGCGGAACCATTCACTGGTGATCCCCACCTGCACCGAGTCCACCACCAACCGGGGCATGCGCAGGCGGTTGACGAAATCGCCACGGTTGATAAACCAGCGCCCGCTGTCCCGCTCGGCCACCAGCCCCTGGGCCTGGGGCAGGCTGAGCCCCGGCACCACCGCACTGAGCACCTCGGCGCTGGCCGTATTGCCGTTGACCCAGGTGTTGTCGGGCAGCACGCTGACATAGGCCGCCAGGCGTTGTTGCACACGCGGCTCCAGGGCAAGGTCGTCAAGGCTGCGCAACATCGGCGCCTTGGCCGGCAGCAGCGCCTGGGCGGCCTCGGGCGAAGTGCTGCGCAGGTTGCTCAGCTCACTGGCACCCGCGCGCTGTACATAGGAGGCCAGCACCCGTTGGCTGATGCGCTGGCTGACGCCGGGGTCGATGCCCAGTAGCTGGCACAAGCGCTGGAAGCTCTGCAACTGCGCCGCATCCGGCTGCTGATGGCTGACCAGGTTGCGCAGGTTGAACTTGCCCTGCTCGTCATCCAGACGCCCCTCGACCACCCCGGCAAAGGGGCGCGCCCAGGGTTGGTCGAGGCGGGTCAGCACCTCCTTGCGCCGCGCCTCCCACAACTGCTGCCGGCTGGTTTGCAACGCGCCCTGTAGCAGCCAACTGCCCTGGACGCGCAGTTGTTCGGCCTCCAGGCTGCGAGTGAATACACTCTGGCGGGTGAGCATGGCCCCGGCGAGCACCGCCACCACGGCGGCGATCAGCAGCGCGCTGATAATCGCCATGCCGCGCTGCTTCGCCGCTCTGGGCAAATGGCTGTTCATGGCGCGCCTTACAACTGCCAGGAGCCGATATCGGCATTCACGCCTTCGCCATCCGGTTGGCCGTCGGCGCCCAGGGAGAACACATCGACTTCACCATTGGCGCCAGGGTTGAGGTAGTGATACGGGCGGCCCCATGGGTCGTTGGGCAGGCGTTCGAGGTAGGCGCGCCAGTTGCTGTTCTTCGCATCGGCCGGGCGCTCGACCAGGACTTTGAGGCCCTGGGTCATGTTCGGATAGCTGCCGTGGTCCAGGCGGTAGAGTTTGAGCGCCTGCATCAGGCCGCCGATATCTTGCCGGGCGGCCGTGGCCCGGGCCTGGTCGGGGCGATCGAGCACCTTGGGCACCACCATGGCCGCGAGGATCCCGAGAATGACCACCACCACCATGATCTCGATCAGGGTGAAGCCACGCTGGCCACGAGGGCCTCGCGGGGTGGATCTGAAGTGCGCGATATCCATCTCGACATTCCTTGGCTTGAGGGCTTTTCGTCGCGCAGTGTTGCAAGACAACATGTCAGGCGTATGGAAAATCCTCGGGAGCTTTGGTCGCCAATCGGTCAAGTGCAAAGGCTAGTCTGCGCACCTGTTTCCCCGCATTGAGCAAGCCATGGGCGGTCGTAACAAGAACCAGGGTTTCACCCTGATCGAGGTGCTGGTGGCCCTGGCGATTATCGCCGTGGCCATGGCGGCGGCTGTGCGGGTAGCGGGCTTGATGACCCAGAGCAACGGGCTGTTGCGCGATAAATCCATCGCCATGCTGGCGGCCCAGAGTCGTCTGGCGCAACTGCGCCTGGAGGGCCGCGCCAGCCCCGGACGCAAGACCTTCGAGTGCGATCAGGGCCGCTTGAAACTGCGCTGTGAGCAAGTGGTGGCGGCCGAGGCAGGCCTGTTGCACGTCAGCGTGCAGGTCCTGGACGCCACGCGTGAGGCGCCGCCCCTGGCGCGCCTGGAAACCCGGGTGGGCCGCACGCCTGCGTTCAAGCAGGTTACGGCCGAGTGAGCCTGGGCAAGGCCGGTGCGTCGGGCAATTTGTCGAGATTGACCCGCACCCTTTCACCGCCACGCTCGATCACCACCCCATCACCCTCGATGGCCGCCAGGCGCACGCCGGGGCTGAGGCGCTCACCGGCCAGGAAACTGCGCGGCGGCCCGTCGTTGAGGCTGAGGATCGCCACTGCGCCCTGGGCCCCGGCCAGCACCCCGGACACCTTGACCTGCAGGGCCATCGGCACCTCGGCAAACCATTGCAACGCCGGGTTATCACTGCGCGCCGCCAACGCCTGGGGGGCCAGCGGCGGCGTATGGGATTGGGCAGACGTGAGCAACAACGGCGTCCATGTGGCGACCCCGGCCAGCGTCGCCAGCAAGGCCAGGGCCTGGATGCCGTGGGCGGCAGATACGCGATCGATGAATGCCATGGGCGGGACCTCCTGTTTGTCCATCCCCACAGCCTACAGGGCAATTCTCACGGTTTTATTTCAGTGGCCGATCTTGTTGAGGGCACACCCATGATGAATCGCAGGCAACGGGGTTTCACCCTGATCGAGCTGATGGTGGTGCTGGTGATTATCGGTATTGCCAGCGCCGCCATCAGCCTGAGTATCAAGCCCGACCCCTTGCACCGCTTGCGCAAGGACGCCGAGCGCCTGAGCCAGGTGTTGCAGATCGCCCAGGCCGAAGCCCGCGCCGATGGCCGCACGATTACCTGGCGCGCGGATACCAAGGGCTACCGCCTGAGCCGCAGCCGCGACGATGGCCGGGGACTGGAGGACTTCAAGGAGGATCCCCAACTGCGCCCACGGGCCTGGGATACCACGCCGATGCAGGTGCGTATCGAACCCCGGCAGACCCTGGTGCTGAATGCCGAATGGATCAACCCGCCGCTGCTGGTGCTGCTGTCGGATGGGCAACACCGCCTCGGCCTGCAACGTGATGCCGCCGGCACCCTGCGCGTGGTGAGCCCACCATGAACCGCCAGCAGCAAGGCTTTACCCTGATCGAGGTGATGGTGGCGATCATGCTGATGGCCGTGGTCAGCCTGATTGCCTGGCGCGGCCTGGACAGCGTGACCCGCGCCGACGCCCACTTGCAGGCCAGCACCGAACAGACCCAGGCCCTGCTGCGCGCCCTGAACCAGTTGCAGCTGGACGTCAGCCTGCGCGCCGGGGTGGAACTGGCGCCGCCGCCCACCCTGGACCGGTCGCCCGTCGTCGACGCTTTGCCGGCGGTGACCGTGCGCAGTTCTGACCGCCAGGGCTTTCGCCTGGAACTGATCCGCCGCGCGCCAACGCCCGGCGATGGCTTGCAACGGGTGCGCTGGTGGCTCAAGGGCGACACCTTGTACCGCTCTGCCGCACCGGCGCGGGATCGCTACCCGCTGCCGGCGCCCAAGGAGGCGGTGGCGGTGCTGGGCCAGGTCAGCGACCTGCAAGTACGGGTGTGGGACCACGACAAAGGCTGGCGGCAGTTGAGTGGCAATCGCCAGGACAATCCCCTGGGGATGGAAATCACCCTGGTGCGCCAGACGCCGCAGGGGCTGGAGCGCTACCGGCAGGTGCTGGGGCCGCTGGACTGAGCCTGTGGCGCACGCGCTCCAGGGCTAGCTGAGCAACACCACCCCACCCGGCAGTTCCGTGCACTTGGCCCCATAGGCATCGCGAATCAGCAACGCCACGCCCGCCAACTGCTCAAGGCTGAAGCGCGCATGCACCCGGCGCTGGCCCAGTTCGCGGTTGAGCAAGACCAACATGCCCGGGCGATAGCGGTTGATCTCATCGATCACCCTCTCCAGCGTGGCGTTATTGAACACCAGCACCTGTTCCCGCCAGGCCATCACGGCCTCGGTGTCCACGGCCACCACGGGCCCCAGCCCTGCCGCGTCGTAGATCAACTGGCGCCCGCTGTCCAGGCGCACGCTGCGCCCCTCGACTTCAACCGCCAGCCAGCCTTCAATGCAGGTCACGCACACACTGTGGTCGGTATTGCGCACATTGAACCGCGCCTGGCTCGCACTCAGCCACCCCGCCCCCGCCTGTACCGTCAGCGGCTGTGCCACCTGTACCTCAACCTCGCCTTCCAGCAGTTCGATGCCCTGCTCGCGCCGGCTGATGCGGGTCTGGGTGTTGAGTTCCAGGCTAATACCCTCGCGCAACTCGACCCGGCGCTGCTCGCCCACCTCGGTGCGGTAGTCGGCACTCAACCCGGCAAAACCACCGGGCACCGTGACGCGCACCATCGCCAGGGCCACCGAGGCGGCAAGCGCCCCGCCGAGGAACGCCCGCCGGCCGAAGTGCCGGGGCGCCGGGGCCTGGGCCTGGGCCAGTGCCGGGGTCAATTGTTGCCACAGGCGCTTGGCGTGCTCAAAGGCCTGGGCATGCTCCGGGCTCTGGGCGCACCACTGGCGCAAGGCCTTGGCATCGGCCACGGTTGCCTGGCCCGAGGTCAGGAGGACCAGCCAGTCGTGCGCTTCACCGTGCAATCGGCTGTCGGGCGTGCCCCGGGCAGTGGGAAAGCTAAAAATATTCAAACGCGCAGGTACTCACGGATTATCAGGGACTCAACACTAAGACGGTTTTCCGGCGCCGGGACCGAACCGCTGGATGGCTTTTCTTTCCAGGCGCTGGGCGCAATGCCCCAGGGCCGCCTTGATTTCCTTCTCGACCATGCGCGTGGAAATGCCGAAACGCTGGGAAATCTCCAGGTGTGGCGCTTCCTCCAGGCGCGCGGCGATAAGGATCTTGCGGCGCCGGGCGGGCAGTTCGTAGAGGGCTTTGAGCAGGGACTGGAGGTCTTTCTGGCCGCCCACCACCCGCGAGGGGTCCTGGGCTTCGTCGCTGATGTCGAGCAACTCTTGGACTTCGCTGCCGGTCAGCAGGCGGGCATCGGCCTGGCGCCGGTCGGCCGCGATGTTCAGGGCCATGCGGTACAGATAGGCATTGGGTTGTTGCAGGTTCGCCGGCATGTCCATGCGGTCGACCCGCAGGTAGGTTTCATGCAGGACGTCATTGGCCAGGTCCTCCGACCCCAGGCGCTTGCGCAAGCGCACCTTGAAGTCTTCGTAGGAGGCCAGGAACAACCTGACCATTGGCGTGTGCCCGGTCTCCTTCATGCCCCGGAAACTCCTTCCCGTGCTGTGCATTCCATGCGTTTTCCTGTGGTGTCGGGCATTAAGAGCAGGGTCAACGGCAACCGCATCGAACTGGGTGCCGGGCGTTCTATCCGGGTGCTGCCCAGGCTGCGTAGCAGCGCTTCATCGCGCTGCACATCGCCGGTGGAACTGACCAGGCGGCTGTGTTCAATCAACCCGTCACGGTTGACCCAAACCTGCACCAGCGCCCGGAAACTGCCGGGGCGGGTCAAGGGCGAACGGCACAGGCTGGCTTCGACCGCCTGCTGCAAGGCCGTGGCATAACTGCGGTTGAGCCGTGCGGCATGACGGGGCGACACCCCGCGGCTGGCCAGCGGCTGGCTGACTTGCGGCAACTGCAGGGTGAATGCATCACTGCGTGCGTAACGCGCCATCAGGCCACTCCCTGTCAGTAACAGGCTCAGGGCCTGCTGGGCACTGTAGTGCCCGTGCACCCCCATCGAACGCCGCCCGTAGGTCAACTCGCGGTCCACCAGCACCGCCATGCCGGTCGCACGGCTGAAGGCCTCCAGGGCCGGCGCCAGGCTTTGCGCCGGCAGATCCAGGCGCAACACCGGCGGCTCGCCCGCCTGCACCGTGGGCAGTGGCAGCCACATCCAGGCCAACAGCAAGGCCAGGCAGCAGTGCGTGCGCCTCCAAGCCCACCGTTCGACCCCTGCTCTGCCTTGCGTCACGGCTGGCATGTCCTGCGAAAAGTGTCATCCTGAAGCCAATGTATGAACCTGATGTTACGGTGATAGCAAAAAAAACTTCACCGTTTCGACAGGTCCACGGGGCTAGACTGGCAAGCACGACCGGCCCTCTCCCAGGGCCTGCCAGGAGGCCCGGATGAAGCGATTGACGATGATCTTGTTGTGCGCGGGTTTACCTCTGCTCGCCCAGGCCACCGAGGCGCCCGGCGGGTGTGTCGAGGCCCGGGTCGACGGCTACAAGGCGCCGGACTATGCCTGCCTGAGCCAGCAGATGGGCAATAACCCACAAGGCACCAAGGCCGCGCAGAAAAACCGCGCGGCCCGGGAAACCCCGATCCACCTGCGCCAGCCCAACCAGATCGGCTTGTCGACACCGGCGGCGACCCGTGTGCGCATGGGCAATACCTTTGGCACGTCGGTCAAGCCGCAGCGGCCTTGATGTAGGCCAATAATCCACAATCGATAGGAATATGCCGGGACTTTTGCCAGAATGCGCAACTTAGAAACATTCGCATTCGCAGGAAATTCCCATGCACGCCCTCCACTCGCTCCCCGCTGCGCGCCGTATCCTTGCCGTCGAGGATGACCCGGTGCTCGCCGCCCACCTCGACAGCCACCTGGGCCAGCGTGGCTTCGAGGTGACGCTGCGCCAGGACGGTGGAGAGATCGTCGAGCTGGCGCGCACCCAGGCTTTCGACCTGATCCTGATGGATATCATGCTGCCGGGCAGCAGTGGCCTGGAGCTGCTCGCGCAACTGCGCCGGCATCAACGGGTGCCGGTAATCCTGATGTCCGCCCTCGGCGACGAGCAGGACCGCATCAGCGGTTTCAGCCAGGGTGCCGACGATTACCTGCCCAAGCCGTTCAGCATGCTGGAGATGGACGTGCGCATCGATGCGATCCTGCGCCGGGTGGCCTATGAACATGAGGTGCCCGGCACGGCGCGCAATGAAGACCCGCAACTGACGTTCGACGAACAGCGCACTGATGTGCACCTGGATGAACAGTGGGCCGAGCTGACCACCACCGAGTACCGGGTGCTGGAGACCCTGGTGGCCCATGCCGACGAGGTGCTGACCAAGGCATTCCTGTATCAGCAAGTCATGCACCGCGCCTATTCGCGGCATGATCGCAGCCTGGATATGCATGTCAGCCGTATCCGGCGCAAGTTGCAGGCCATTGGCTACACCGCCGGGCGCGTGGAGACGGTCCGAAGCACGGGCTATATGCTGACCCGGCTGGAGTCATGAGGCTGCCCAACCGCCACTCGCTGTTGTGGAAGTTGATCGGCTTGCTGGCGGTGTTGTGCCTGCTGGTGGTCAGCCTGCAAGTGGATGTGAGCCGGCGCATCTACGAAGCCACCGCGCGCTTGCCCGCCCCCACCCGGTACATCCTCAGCGAGTACGCCCGCCAGGCCGAAATGGCCTGGCGTGAACGCGGTGCGGTGGGGGTCGATGAGTTCCTCAAGCATCTGCGGGCCCAGGAGCAGGTGTGGGCGGTGGTGGTGGACGAGCACCAGTCGCTGTCCTCCCAGGCCCTGACCACGCTTGAGCGGCGCAAGCTGGGTTTCGTGCGCGAGATCGACTGGCCAGTGGGCCGCCCGGGTGGCCGGCCGGCGTTCTACGTGCCGTTCAGCGACGGCGCCGCGCGCCTGGTCATGGAGTTGCCGCTGCACCTGGACCCCCGCCAGGGCCGTGGCCTGTGGGATATGTTGCTGCGCCAGGTCCTGCCGACCTGCCTGGCGCTGTTGTTTGGCGTGCTGTTGTACCGGGTGCTGATTTCGCCACTGGTGATCCTGCGGCGCCAGGCCAATGCCCTGAGTGCCGGTGACCTGGCAGCGCGGGTCGGGCCCCAGGTGACGCACCGCCGCGATGAGCTGGGCGAACTGGCCCGGGCCTTCGATCATATGGCCGAGCGCCTGGAAAATACCGTGGTCCTGCAACGGCGCCTGCTGCGGGACTTGTCCCATGAACTGCGCACGCCCTTGAGCCGGCTGCGGGTGGCCGGCGAACGCGAGCCCGAACCCGCCGCCCTGCGCCAGCGCCTGGAGCGCGAAGTACAAGGCATGGAACGCTTGATCGGCAACACCCTGGAGCTGGTCTGGCTGGACACCGAACGCCCGTCGATGCCTGTGGAGGCGGTGGAGATGGAGCCGTTGTGGGACCTGCTGCGCGAAGACGCCTGCTTTGAAAGCGGCTGGCCCCGCGAGCGCCTGCCCTGCGAGCTGCCCCCAGGCGTTTGGGTGCTGGGCAACCTCAATAGCCTGGCCCAGGCCCTGGAAAATATCCTGCGCAATGCCATCCGCCATTCCCCCGAGCACGGCGTGGTGCGCTTGAGCGGCGTGCTTGAGGGCGATTTCTGGCACTTGTGCATCCAGGACCAGGGCCCCGGGATCGCGCCGGACCAGTTGGAGCAGATCTTCCTGCCCTTCACCCGCCTCAATGCCGCCCGCCCGGGCGGTGACGGTTATGGCCTGGGGTTATCGATTGCGCGCAGCATCGTGCAGTTGCAGGGTGGCCAGCTGTGGGCCCAGAACACCACGCCCGGGCTGTGCCTGCATCTGCGGCTCAAAGTGTATAAGTTGTAAATTGCGTTTACTCCCATATGAGAATCACTAGCATTGGCGCCCTGAGTTTCTTGTGACCCACACAAGCCCTCTCCTGCAAGGGGATGTGGGTCGCCTGGTCTGACGCTGATGAGCCCTCCATGAAAAGCCAATCCTCTGCCTGGCCGACACTCTCGCGGATTGTCGCCGCGCTGATCGGTGGTTACCTGTTGACCTACGCATTTACCGCCGCCCTGGCGCGCCTGCTGCCCATGGATAAGGTGGATGCCCTGGTGGTCGCCAGCCTGCCGTCCTTCCTGATCTACACCCTGGCGATCCTCTGGGCCTTCGCCTGTCGCAACGCCTGGCGTGCCTGGGCCGGGATGGCCTTGGCGCTGCCCTTGGCCGTCATCGGGTTCTGGCCACACTGGCGCGAGGTGCTGGGATGAAACACAAGACACTGACCCAGGCCATGGCCTGGCTGCATACCTGGAGCGGGCTGGTGTTCGGCTGGCTGCTGTTTGCGATCTTTCTCACTGGCACCCTGGCGGTGTTCGACAAGGAAATCGATGGCTGGATGCGCCCGGAAATTCCCACCGCCACCCTGTCGCAAAGCGCCGCCGCGCAACAAGCCCTCGGCTATCTGGCGCGCCAGTACCCCACGGCGCGCACCTGGAATATCGGCCTGCCCGGCGAGCGTTCCGACACCCTGACGGTCTCGGCCGGCGAGCAACGGCGTGGCGGCGGCACGGTGCTCGACCCGTACACCGGCGAGCCCCTGGCCGTGCGCGAAACCGCCGGTGGCGGGTTTTTCTTCCGCTTCCACTTCACCCTCAACCTGCCGCGTGACCTGGGGATCTGGACCGTCGGCCTGGCCGCCATGGCGATGCTGGTGGCGCTGGTCAGCGGGATCGTGATTCACAAGAAATTCTTCAAGGAGTTCTTCACCTTCCGCCCGGCCAAGGGCCAGCGCTCGTGGCTGGATGCACACAATGCCACGGCGGTGCTGGTGCTGCCGTTTCACCTGATGATCACCTATACCGGGCTGGTGATTTTCTACCTGATCTATATGCCGGCGGCGGTGGACGTGCTGTTTGACGGTGACCGCGACAACCTCGGCCGTGCCCTGCGTGGCGCGCCCGCCGAGCAGCAGGTGCGCGGCGCGGCCAGCCACGCCGCCGAACTGACCGCCCTGGCGCCACTGCTGGCCGCAGCCGAGCGGGCCATGGGGCCGGTGTCGAGTTTGTCGATCCATCATCCCGGGCGCAGCAACGCGCGGATCGAGGCGCGCCCGGTGCTGGGCAATCGCATCGAGCTGACCAAGGGCCAGAGCATGCTGTTTGATGGGGTCAGCGGTGAAGTCCTGCGCCAACCCGCCGTCAGCCGGCCGAGCCTGCTGACCCAGAAGGTCATGGCCGGCCTGCACTTTGCGCAGTTCGGCGGCTACGCCATGCGCTGGCTGTACTTTGCCTGCGGCCTGGCCAGTTGCGCGATGCTGGCGACCGGCGTGGTGCTGTTTACCGTCAAGCGCCGCCGGCGCCACGATGGCGAAGGCGCCGTGGGCGCCCTGCTCTACCACCTCGCCGAACGCCTGAATGTGGCGGTGGTGGCCGGGTTGATGGTGGCCTGCGTGGCCTTGTTGTGGGCCAACCGTTTGCTGCCCGCGGAACTGGCCCAACGGGGTAGCTGGGAGGTGCGGGTGTTTTTCCTGGTGTGGCTGTTGAGCCTGGGCCACGCCATTGTGCGCCCCTGGCGCAGTGCGTGGCGTGAACAACTGGGCCTGGCGGCGGCGTTGTGCATCTGCCTGCCGGGGTTGAACCTGCTGGGGGAAAGCCGGGGCGACTATTTTTACCTGGAGTTGACCACCCTGGCCCTCGGCCTGCTGCTGGCCTGGCCGTGCTGGAAGCTGTACCAGGCGCCCATCGAACGTGGCGCACGGCGCGTGGCCAAGCCCCCTGTAGCGCAGGTCAACTGAGATGACCTTGATAACGGCAGTCTGGCTGGCCTGGGGTGGGATGCTGGGGTTATGCCTGGGGTTGGAGCGGCACTACAAACAGCTGTGGCAGCGCCCGCCCTCGCCCCGGATAAAGCGTGGCTTGCGGGCCATGGGCTGGGTGCTGCTGACGGCCAGCTTGGCCGTGAGCGTACTGGGTTGGGGTTGGGCCATGGGGCCGGTGGCGTGGTTTGGGCTGATTTCGTTGGCGGGGTTGAGTGTGGCGTTTCTATTGCCTTACGCCACACGCTGACGCCCTGCGGGAACGGGCTCAGTGAACGACAGCCCGGGTCACCAGAAAGCTCAACAGCTGCGGCTCGTCCTCCAGCTCAATGGCCTGCACCGGGCGCGGCAGGTTGTCCAGCACACTGCGCCAGAACGCCTGGGACACTTCGTCCTGGTCATAGAAGCGCACCAGCCAGTCAGCCTCGCCACTGCTCAGCACCTGGGTGGCCAGGGCGCGGCCAATGCCTTTGCGGCGGTAGCGTTTCAAGATAAACAGGTCGGCCAGCTCCAGGGCGTTGACTCCCGCCAGTTCGCTGCGTTCGATCAGCAGGAAGCCGGCGATGTAACCGTCCACCAGCAGCAGGTTGGCGCTCCATTGCGGGTCCTGCCAATAGCGCGCCAGGTGTTCTTCATGGATATAGAAGCGGCCGTCCAGCTCGACGTCTTCCTGCTCCCAATCCGAGGATTCATAGGCATAAAACTGGTAGAGGTTGCGGATCAGTTCGGCCTGTTCAGGGCCGGTCTGGATCAGTTCGACAGTGCTGTCACTCATAGCGGGGCTCACGCGGGCGGGGCGCCACAGTAGCGAAGGTCGGCGCCCCAGGCAAGCCGCTAGGCCTGCTGTTTGAGCCGAGGCTCCGCGCTCAACCATTGCCCCAGCTCGCGATGCACCTGGGGCGCCAGCAGTTGCCGATCCGCCATCCATTGGTCGTTGAACACCGTGTCCAGGTACTTTTCGCCGCCATCGCACACCAGGGCCACGATCACGCTGTGGGCCGGGGCGTGCCGGGCTTCGCGCAGGGCCTGGTAGACCACCCCGCCGGCCGAGCCGCCGAGCAGCAGGCCGTAATGCCGCGCCAGGTAGCGCGCGGTTTCAAAAGCCTGGGCATCGCTGACGGTGAGGCCTTTATCAATCAGTGTGTAGTCGACCACGGCACCGATTTCCGCGCCTTCGGGGGTGCCGGTGCCAGACTGGTGGTACGGCGCACCGGGGCCGCCGAAGATCACCGAACCACAGGGTTCGACCCCGATCACGTGCAAGTCGTGGACATGGCGTTTCAACGCACGCGCGGTGCCGCACAGCGAGCCGCCGGTGCCTACGGCGCCCACCAGGTAGTGGATTTCATCGCCCAGCACTGCGCGCAATTCCGCGGCCAGTTGCGTGTAGCCATTGGCATTGGCCGGGTTGTGGTGCTGGCGCGTCCAGTAGGCGCCCTGCTCCGTGGCAATACGCTCGGCGGTGGCATCGCGGTCGGCGGTGGACAGCCCGCCACCGGGCTCGCCCACCCGCACCAACTGCGCCCCGAACGCTTGCATGGCCCGCAGTTTGTCGGGGCTGGCGTGTTCATCGACCACGGCGGTAAAGCGGTAGCCGCGCTCGGCAGCGAGCAATGCCAGGCCCAGCCCGGTGTTGCCCGAGGTCGATTCGACAATCCGCCCACCCGGCTTGAGTTGCCCCGAGGCCTGCGCCTCGTCGAGCATCTGCCGGGCCATGCGGATCTTGGCGGTGCCGGTGGGGTTGAATTGTTCCAGTTTAAGCAGCACACAGCTGCCGTTTTCGGTGACGCACAATTTGAGCAGCGGCGTATCGCCGATCAGTTCGGACAGGCAAGTCTTGATCATGACAACCTCTGGGCAGTATGAAAAACCGGCGCGGCGCTTACCCGGCCAGGGTCGCGATGGCGCGTTGCAGGCGGGTGAGAAACGCCTGGTTTTGTTCGGCCAGGCCCAGGGACACCCGGATAAAGCCGGTGTACCCCGGCTCGCGCCAGGCCTTGACGATGATTCCGTCCTTGAGCAGTTCGTCGACCACTTCCAGGGCGTTGCAGGCGGTGTCGACAAACAGGAAATTGGCCTGGGACGGCGCCACGCGAAACCCCGCCGCCTGCAACCCTTCGGTCAGGCGTTGGCGCTCGATGGCAACAAATTCACGACTGCGCGCCACGTGTTCCTGGTCGAGCCACGCGGCCTTGGCGGCCTCCTGGGCCGGTTGATTGACGTTGTACGGCGTGCGCACCCGGTGCAACGCATCGATCAGGCTCGGGTGCGAGGCGATGCCATAGCCGATCCGCAGCCCCGCCAACCCATACGCCTTGGAGAACGTGCGCAGGATGATCCACGGCCGCGACTGCGCGCCGAGGATTGCCAGGGCGTCGGCGCCGTCCTCGACGAACTCGAAGTACGCCTCGTCGATCACCAGCAAGGTGTCGGGATGGGTCGCCGCCACCAGTGCGCTCAGCTCCATGGCCGACAGGGCCGTGCCCACCGGGTTGCAGGGTGTGCTCAACATCAGCATCTTCGCCGGTTGCCGCAGGGCCGTGGCCCAGGCCGGCAGGTTGACGCTGAAGTCATGGTTGAACGCCACCTTGTCCACCTGCGCGCCCATCATCAGCGGCAGGCTTTCATGCAGGCTGAAACAGGGGCATTGGGTGACCACCCGGTCCAGAGGATCGAGCAAGGCCAGGCACAGCAACTCCAGGATATTTTCCGAGCCGTTGCCAAGGATGATCCGCGCCGGGTCCACCTCCAACTGCCCACCGATCAGCTGCCGCAGCGCCCGGGCGCTGGGGTCGGGGTAGCGTTCCAGCCCCGCCCCGCCCTGGCGCGCCAGCACCGCCGCAGCGGCCGGCGACATGCCCAGCGGGTTTTCGCAGTTGGACAGTTTGGTCACCGTTGGCGTACCGAGCAGGCGTGGATCGGCCCCCGGGTCATACAGCGGCAAGCGCCGCACGCTGGGGCGCACCAGCGCCTCGATGCGCTGTGCAGGGTTAGGTGGAAGCATTGCACACCTCGATGGCGCCCGTGCGCTCCAGGGTCTTGAGTTGCCGTTCAAACGAGACAATCAGCAGCAGCGCCGTGGCCGCCAGGCCCAGCGCCAAGCCGGCCCACACGCCAAAGATGCCGTAGGGGCTGACAATGCCCAGCAACCAGGCAGCGGGCAGCCCCACCAGCCAGTAGCCGAACAGGGAAATGCGCAGCGGCCCCGCCGTATCGCCGATGCCGCGCAGGATGCCGTTGCCGATGTTCTGGCTGGCGTCGAACACCTGCAGCACGATGGCAATCCACAAACCGGTGGTCATCAGGCGTACCGCATCCAGGTTGTTGGCGTGTTCGGCGCTGATAAACAGGCCGATCACCTGTTCCGGCAGCAGCGCATAGGGAATCGCGAACAGCAACATCACCAGCACCCCGAGCCCCAACCCCACGCGCCCCAGTTGCCGTGCACGCCGGTACTGCCCGGTGCCACAGGCCTCGCTGATATGGATCGAGGCGGCATGGGAGATGCCCGCCGAAAACATAAACACGATGTAGATGATCTGGTTGAGCACGGTCTGCGCCGCCAGCGCTTCCATGCCCAGGGTGCCGATCAGCAGGGTCAGCACGCTGAAGAACCCGGCCTCGCTGGCATAGGTCCCGGCAATCGGCAGCCCGAGTTTCCACACCGCCTTGATCGCCGCCGGCGAAAAGCGCAAGTGCGCCAGCGTGAAGTAACCGGCCAGGCGCCGATGGGTCAGCACCACGGCGAGGAACATCAGGAACGACAGCAGGAACACCACAGCGCTGGTGATCGCCACCCCCGCCAGCCCATACGCCGGGACGCCGAACTTGCCGAACACCAGCACATAGTTCAGCGCGGCCGTGAGGAAGATCGACACCAGGGTGATCGCCAGCAACGGCCCGGGAAACTTCAGGCCCACGGTAAAGTGGCGCAACGCCTGGAACCACAGGCAAGGCAACAGCCCGGGGGCAATGATCAGCAGGAAGTCCATGGCATTGGCCACCACACTGGCGTCCTGGCCCAGCCAGGTCAGCGGCTGACGCAACCCCAGCAAGAGCGCCATAAACACCAGGCCGCTGACGGTCGCCCAGAACAGCCCCGCCACCAGCAGCGCCCGCACCTGGGCTTCATCGCCCCGGGCATTGGCCTGGGCCACCAGGTTGCTGACGCCGGTGACCAGCCCGGTGCCGGTGGTGCGCAACTGGTTGAACAGCGCGATGGCCAGGCCACCGGCCGCCAGCTCCTTGGCGCCCAGGGTGCCGAGCACCACGATATCGATGGTGGTCAGGGCCACATAGGCCAGGTTGGTCAGGATCAGCGGCAGCGCCAGTAACAGCAGGGCCCGGCTGTCGGCGCGCCAGGCGCCGGGTTGTGCGGTATTCAGGCTGACCATAGTTGGACCCTCTGCCCACGGTTCTGCGCCAGGGCGCGATCGGCCATCAGGCGGCCGAGGGCGACGTCGGTCACCACCATGCCGCTGTTGTAGGCGAACACCACATCGCTTGGATGGCGCCGGGCGGGCGCCAGGCCCAGGAGAATGTCCGGCAGTTCGGCGTCCACCGCGGGCAGGCTGCCGTCGGCGGCGGCCAGGTCGGTGCTGGTGACCTGCATCTGTGCGCTGTCGGTGGCGATGCGGTAGTCGGCGCCGTGCAGCACGTCGGCATCGATGCCATAGCCCACCAGCACCGCCACGGCGCCCGGCTTGAGCCACGCCCGCTGCACTTGCTGGCGTGCCGAAAGCCCGGCCACGCCAAGGATGATATCGGCCTCGCCCGCAGCCGCCGGCAGGTCATCGACCACGATCACGTCGCGCAGCGGGTAGTGTTTGCGCAGGGTGTCCTGCACCGCGCGCAGGCCCTCGGCGTAGTGCCCGTAGACATACAAACGCTCCAGGTCGGGCATGGCCGCCAGCAACATGGGCAAGGCCACCTGGCCCTGCACGCCGGTGCCGACCACCAGGGCACTGCGGGCATCCGGGCACGCGGCCCGGGCCATCAACGCCGAAGTGGCCGAGGTGCGCAGCGGGCCGAGCTTGACCACGTCCATCAAGGCAATCGGGCGGCCGGTGCGGTCATCACACAGAAAGATAAACGAGTGGAATTGATAAGCATCGCGGGTGCGCTGCGGGTCATGCTCGTACACCACCTTGAAGCCCACGGTGTGGCTTGCGCCATCGCGGCCGACCATCGAGTAGCTGATGGAATGGCGGTCTGCCGGTTCGACAATGGTCTTGAGCGGGTTCTGCGAGTCGCCGTTGCGCAAGGCCTTGTATGCCTGCTCGACCACCTGCAGCACTTCGCGGTAACTCACCCCCAGGTCTTCGAGCGCGGCCTGGGGCAGCACCCATAGGTCGGCGGGGGCAGCGGGTTTGTTCAAACTGTTCACTCGGGGCTCCTTGTTGAGTGGCTTTACGATTAAGCCAGGCTGTCCAGCTTCCAGCGCAGCGCGTGGCTGCGCAGCTCCACCACCACTTTGTGCGGCAATGGGGCTTCATGAAAGGGCGACTCGTTGGAGTCCATTTGATAACCGGCGGTATTGAGGTAGATGAGCAGGTCACCTGCCTGGATCGGGCGATCGAAGGCGACTTTGCGCCAGGTCAGCATGTCTGACTCCAGGCAAGAGGCCCCACCGATGCACGCCACAAACGGCGCCAGCGGCCGGGGTGAAGCCGGCAATAGCAGCGGGTCGGGCAAGAATTCGCTGTTGAACCACTGTTCGGAGAGGTTGAAGCTGCTGCCCTGCACCGTGACCAGGGCATAGCCGTCACAGGCCGTGCGGTCCTTGACGCCCTGCACGCGGAACACGCTGATACCGGCCTGGTCGAGCAAGGCGCGGCCAGGCTCGATGAGCAGCCGTACGCCGTGCTCGATGACCTTTTGCCCCAGGCTCAGGCCAGGGCTCACGGCAGTGGCGAGGATATCGTCAAGGGCCTCGGCCCCGGCGCGCAGCGCACCATAGGGATAGAAGCCGGCAAAGCCTTTGTCGCTGTGATAGCGCTCGGTGCAGTCCTCGGCCAGAAAGGCCTGCCACTGCGCCGGGTCGACATAGCGCACGGCAAAACCACCGCCCAGGTTGACCGTGCGGCAGTTGTCCAACTCGCTGGCCCGGCACAGGTCGATCAGTTGGCTGGCGACGTGCGCACGCTGGGCGGTGTCGTAGCCGCCCAGATGAAACGAGAAGCCTTGCAAATCCAGGTTCGCCACGTGCTGGCGGCAGAACACCAGGGCCTGCTCGCACTCCCGTGGGTTGAGGCCGAAACGACTATGGGCCTGGCTGCTGGGGCAATAGCGCAACAACAGACGCGCACGTTGGCGCAGGGATAGCGCCAATTGCTGGATACGCAGCAGTTCCTCCAACGAGTCCACCGCCAGCAGGCATTGATGACTCAGGCCCAGCCCGAGCAACTGATCGCTCTTACGTGGCCCGGAAACGCCGATATCACAGCCAGCCACCCCACCCGCCAAGGCCTTTTGCAGCTCACCGACGCTGGCCACATCCACCCCAATCGCACACTGCGCGCAGGCCTGGATAAAACAGTTGGCCTTGTTGGCCTTCTTCGCAAACAACAGGCTGCCGCGCACCTGGGCTTGGGCAAAGCTGTGCTGGAAGGCTTCGACATTGGCGTGGAAAACCTGCGGGCACACCAGGTGCAGCGGTGAACCGAGGCCATCGACCAATTCGGTCAAGGTGCCCGTGTGCCGCTCAAGCAGGCGCTCGACCCACAGGTGACGCAGGCCGGGCAAGGAACTGGAATATGTCATGGCGTCAGAACTCGAACTTGGCCGACAAAAACACTTCGCGCTCGCGCCCCACATCCAGCCCGCCCTGGTAATAGGCACTGGCGTAGTAGTACTTGTTGGTCAGGTTCTTGCCGTGCAGGCGGTAGGTCACCGGGGTCTGCGCCAGTTTCGCGCGGTAGCTGATACCGGCGTCGAGCAAGGTATAGCTGGGGATATAGCCGCTGTTTTGCGCATCCACCGGGCGGCTGCCGACATAGCTGAGGGTGCTGTCCAGCGACAGGCCGGGCACGGCGGCCACGCTGTACAGGGCACCGACCGCGCCTTTCCACTTGGGCACGCTTTCGGTGCGTTTGCCGTCCACGGTGACGTCATCCACATCTTCCATGCGCGTGGCCAGGTAGGCGGCGTTGGCGCTGAGGGTCAGGGCATGAGTGACGCGATTGGACAGGGTCAGCTCGGCGCCACGGTGGTGGAATTCACCGTTGCTCACATAAGTGTTGCTGGTGTTCAGGTAACTGGCCTTGCGCCGGATATCGAACACCGCCAGGCCCAGGTTCAGGCGCTCGTTGAGGTCCAGCTTCAGGCCGACTTCGTATTGCTGGGACTCGATGGCGTCGGTGGGTTGGTTGGCGTTGGTCGCGTTATAGGGGGCGTAATCGCCCTTTTCAAAGCCTTTGGAGTAGCTGACGTAAGTCATCACACTGTCCCAGGGCCGGTAGATCAGCGCGGCGCTGGGCACAAACACATCATGGCTTTGCGAAGGCGCGATGGCCGAGAGTTGATCCGCGCGATACCAGATATAACGCCCGCCGAGCATCACCTGGAATTGCTCGGTGAGGGAAATCAGATCGCTGGCAAACACCGAGGTTTCCTTGATCGAAGACACAAAATCGGTGGGCCGCTCCGGGCCGAAATGCCACTTGGGCGGGTTGACCGGATGCAGGATATTGCCCACCGATACATCGCCGATGCCGATGCCTGGAGTGCTGCTGTCCACCGAATCCCAGAACGGGCTGACGTCCTTGAACTGCTTGTAGCCGGTGCCGAAGAACACGTCGTGGTAGATATTGCCGGTGGCGAACTTGCCGGCCAGGTACGACTGCAGCGACCAGGTGCTGAACACTTCGCCACGGGACACATAAAAGTCGGCCGAGCCGATATCGCCATTGGGCTTGATCCCGAACAGGTCGTTGTAGCCGCCGTGGCGTTCGACCCGCGAGTAATTGCCCTGGGTCACGGAGGTCCAGTTGTCATCCAGTTCGTACTCGAACTTGGCGTCGAAGTTGGCGCCTTCGGTCTGGTGACGGAACCAGGAGCCGGTCAGCAAGTCACGGCGATTGACCTTGGGCGGCAGCACATAGCTGGAGGGGTCCAGGGGGTTGGCGCGGCCGCTCTGGTCGGCACGCAGCAGCGGGTCAGAGACCGTGGACTTGCGCGACCAGTCGGCATTCAACTGCAACAGAGCGCGGTCGCTCAAACGCCAGTCGGTGGCCAGGCCGATAAACTTGCGCTCCATGTCGCGGGCGTGATCGAAGTCGCCGTTTTTCTCGTAGCCGGCATTCAGGCGATAGCCAAAGGCGCCATCGTTGAACGAATCGCTGGTATCGATCGCCACGTAGCGGCCGAGCAACGACGAGCCTTGCACGCTGACATTGAGCAGCGGCTCCAGGGTCGGGCGCTTGAGGATGTAGTTGAGGGTGCCGCCCGGCGAGTTGAAGCCGTAGAGGAAACCCGACGGACCCTTGAGCACGTCGATGCGCTCGACGTTTTCCAGGGGCACGTCGTGGTGCGGGGCCAGGGTCAGGCCGTCGCGGCGGATGGTGTTGAAGTTGTCCATGGCAAAGCCACGCAGGCGAAAGTTGTCAAAGCCGCTGCCGCCCGACGAGCTGAGCACCGAAGGGTCGAGGCTCAGCACATCCACGGCGGTGCGCGCGGAGCTGTCGGCAATGGTCTTGCTGGAGTAGCTCTGGATGGCCAGGGGGATTTCCATGGCGTCCTTGGCGCCGAAGCCACCGGCATTCACTTCCAGGGCCTTGTTCAGCGGCGCACTGACCCGCGTGGCTTCAAGCTCGGTGACCGACTCTTCGCGATCTTGCGCCGCCACGGCGGGCAAGCCGCTGAGCGAGGACATCAGGCCCGCCACCAATACGGTTGAAAACCGCGGAGACATCCCGTGCAACTGGTTCATCTGCAATCCCTTGAGCCGAAAATAAACGGGGCGACCCCAAGCGCGGAGACACCTGAGAATCGTTATCAAAAGATACAATATAACGTTTCTTTTGAGCTGACAATCGCACAATCATTCAATACCTGCCGCCGCGCTGCATTTAAGGTCTGGCCTTTCCCGGATCAACTGAGATAACGGACATGCCCGCCTACACCGCCATCAACTTTGCACACAAATACAGCCTGTTCAGCGAGCAATGGGCCCCCAAGGTCGTCGCGCAGATGAACGACTACCAATTCAAGCTGGTGAAGATCGAGGGGGATTTTGTCTGGCACAGCCACGCGGACACCGACGAGACCTTTATCGTCCTCGAGGGCGCGCTGCGTATTGATTTTCGCGAGGGCGCGGTACAGGTCGGGGCCGGTGAGATGTTTGTGGTGCCCAAGGGCGTCGAACACAAACCCTATGCCGAAGGCGAGGTGAGGTTGCTGCTGGTCGAGCCCTGCGGCGTGGTGAATACCGGCGACCAGGGCGGCGAACGGACCCAGCGCAATGATGTGTGGATCTAGATCACCACATTACGGATAAAACGCACCGCCACGGCCCCCTCATTGCGATAGACATGGGGCTGGTGGCTGGGGAACATAAAGAACTCGCCGGCGGCAATGCGGGTTTCGACGTCGCCCACCACCAGGGTCAGGTGGCCCTCGAACACGAACAACTGCTCGCTCCAGCCTTCCAGGTCGGGGTCCGGGCAATAGCGGTCGCCCGGCTCCAGGCGCCACTCCCACAGCTCCACCTCACGCCGGGCGGTGGCCCTGGCCAGCAATACGGCCTTGCTCCCCTCGATTTCACCGGCCCAGGCCAGTTCGTTGATGCGGCTGTGGTCGCGGGCGTCGGGGGCCTGGATCAGGTCGCTGAAGGCCACGTCCAGGGCTTCGGCCACACGGTCGAGGGTGGACAGGCTGACGTTTTTTTCACCCGCCTCGATGGCCACCAGCATGCGCCGGCTGACCCCGGACTTTTCTGCCAGGGCTGTCTGGCTCAATTCGCTGGCGTGGCGCAGGCGTCGAACGTTGTGGCTGACATGCTGCAGGACCGAGGCCCGTTGCGGATTTTCTTTGTGCACTATATTGCTCACTCGATGGGTTTGCGCAGTATACTGCCCAACTGCGGCGCATTGTGCGTGCCGCGCCCTTCCTGTGCAAGACCAGAGCCGCCATGACCACCTCGACCGCCTCCCCATTGTTTTCCCGCTTCAGCAAAGCCGAATGCGTGCTGGTGCTGATCACCATGATCTGGGGCGGCACGTTTATCCTGGTGCAACATGCCATGACCGTCAGCGGGCCGCTGTTCTTCGTCGGCCTGCGCTTTGCGGCGGCGGCGCTGGCGGTCGGCCTGTTCTCCTGGCGCAGCCTGCGCGGCCTGACCCTGTTCGAGCTCAAGGCCGGCGCCTTTATCGGCACCGCGATCATGCTCGGTTATGGCCTGCAAACCATTGGCCTGCAGACCATCCTCAGCAGCCAATCGGCGTTTATCACCGCGCTCTACGTGCCGTTTGTGCCGCTGCTGCAATGGCTGGTGCTGGGACGGCGCCCGGGGTTGATGCCGAGCCTTGGCATCATGCTGGCGTTTGCCGGTTTGCTGTTGCTGACCGGCCCGGCCGGCGCCTCGCTGAATTTCAGCCCCGGTGAGATCGCCACCTTGATCGGCGCCATCGCGATTGCCGCCGAAATCATCCTGATCAGCGCCTATGCCGGCCAGGTGGATGTGCGTCGGGTGACCGTGGTGCAACTGGCCACGGCCTCGCTGCTGTCGTTCCTGCTGGTAGTGCCCACCGGCGAGGCCTTGCCGGGGTTTTCCTGGGTGCTGCTGTTCAGCGCCGTAGGCCTGGGCCTGACCAGCGCGGTGATCCAACTGGCGATGAACTGGGCGCAGAAAAGCGTCTCGCCGACCCGCGCCACCCTGATCTATGCCGGTGAGCCGGTATGGGCCGGGGTGATCGGGCGGATTGCCGGTGAGCGCTTCCCGCCGATGGCCATGCTCGGGGCGGTGTTGATTGTGGCGGCGGTGATTGTCAGTGAGATGAAGACGCGCCAACAGAAGCCCAAGCTCGCTTCAACAGGAGACAGATAGGCGTTTTCGATCCATCTTGTAGGATTCTGCCACAGCTTGCCGTTTGGTAATCCGTATTCCGGCACGTATGATGCATCCCAAACCACTGCAGATTAGAAGCCTATGTCTCTGATAGTTCTACTGCTTCTGCCTTTCATCGGCAGCTGTCTGGCGGCCTTGCTGCCGCACAACGCACGTAATACTGAATCCCTGCTGGCCGGCCTTGTGGCCCTCGTCGGTACCGTCCAAGTCGCCCTGCTCTACCCCCAGATCGCCAACGGTGGCGTGATCCGCGAAGAATTCTCCTGGCTGCCCAGCCTGGGCCTGGATTTCGTGTTGCGCATGGATGGCTTTGCCTGGCTGTTCTCGCTGCTGGTCTTGGGCATCGGTAGCCTGGTGTCTTTGTACGCCCGCTATTACATGTCGCCGGATGACCCGGTGCCGCGTTTTTTCGCGTTTTTTTTGGCGTTCATGGGCGCGATGCTCGGGCTGGTGATCTCCGGCAACCTGATCCAGATCGTGTTTTTCTGGGAACTGACCAGCCTGTTCTCGTTCCTGTTGATCGGCTACTGGCACCACCGCTCCGATGCGCGCCGGGGGGCCTATATGGCGCTGATGGTCACCGGTGCGGGCGGTTTATGCCTGCTGGCGGGGGTCATGCTGCTCGGCCATGTCGTCGGCAGTTACGACCTGGACCAGGTGCTTGCCGCCGGTGACCAGATCCGTGCCCACACCCTCTACCCCCTCCTGCTGACGCTGATCCTGATCGGCGCCCTGAGCAAAAGCGCGCAATTCCCCTTCCACTTCTGGCTCCCCCACGCCATGGCCGCACCGACTCCCGTGTCGGCCTACCTGCACTCGGCCACGATGGTGAAGGCCGGCGTGTTCCTGCTGGCCCGCCTGTGGCCTTCGTTGTCGGGCAGCGAAGAATGGTTCTGGATGGTCGGCGGTGCTGGCGCCCTGACCCTGTTGCTCGGCGCGTATTGCGCCATGTTCCAGAACGACCTCAAGGGCCTGCTGGCCTACTCCACCATCAGCCACCTGGGCCTGATCACCCTGCTGCTGGGCCTCAACAGCCCACTGGCCGCCGTCGCGGCCGTGTTCCATATCCTCAACCACGCCACGTTCAAGGCCTCGCTGTTCATGGCCGCGGGCATTATCGACCACGAAAGCGGCACCCGCGATATCCGCAAGCTCAGCGGCCTGGTGCGCCTGATCCCGTTTACCGCGACCCTGGCCATGGTCGCCAGCGCCTCCATGGCCGGGGTGCCGTTGCTCAACGGCTTCCTGTCCAAAGAGATGTTCTTCGCCGAAACCGTGTTTATCTCCTCGACCCAATGGGTGGAAATCGCCCTGCCGGTGATCGCGACCATCGCCGGCACCTTCAGCGTGGCCTACGCCTTGCGCTTCACCGTGGATGTGTTCTTCGGCCCGGCCGCCACCGACCTGCCGCACACGCCCCACGAACCGCCACGCTGGATGCGCGCGCCGGTGGAGCTGCTGGTATTTACCTGCCTGCTGGTGGGGATCTTCCCGGCCCAGGTGGTCGGCTCGATCCTTGCCGCCGCCGCCCTGCCGGTGGTCGGCGGGGTGTTGCCCGAGTACAGCCTGGCGATCTGGCACGGCTGGAACGCGCCGATGATCATGAGCCTGGTGGCCATGACCGGCGGCGTGGTCCTGTACCTGCTGCTGCGCAAGCAACTCAAGCGCGGGCGCTTCAAGTACCCGCCGATCATCAGCTACTTCAATGGCAAGCGCATGTTCGAGCGCTGCTTGGTGGTGATGATGCGCGGTGTGCGCCGGCTCGAAAAATACATCAGCACCAAGCGCCTGCAGACCCAGTTGTTCCTGCTGGTGCTGGCGGCGGTGGTCGTCGGGATGATCCCGATGCTGGGCAGCAGCCTGAGCTGGGGCGACCGCCCGAAGATTCCGGGCTCCATTGTGTTCGTGACCCTGTGGCTGCTGGCGATTGCCTGTGCCCTGGGCGCCGCCTGGCAAGCCAAGTATCACCGGCTGGCGGCCCTGACCATGGTCAGCGTCTGCGGCTTGATGACCTGCGTGACCTTTGTGTGGTTCTCCGCGCCAGACCTGGCGTTGACGCAACTGGTGGTCGAGGTGGTGACCACCGTCTTGATTCTGCTGGGCCTGCGCTGGCTGCCACGGCGGATCGAAGAGGTCTCGCCGCTGCCGAGTTCGTTGCGCAAGGCGCGCATTCGCCGCTTGCGCGACTTGCTGCTCTCGACCGTGGTCGGTGGCGGCATGGCGCTGTTTTCCTATTCCATGCTGACGCGCCAGACCCCCAACGATATTTCCTCGTTCTACCTCAGCCGCGCCCTGCCTGAAGGCGGCGGCAGCAATGTGGTAAATGTGATGCTCGTGGACTTCCGGGGCTTCGACACCCTGGGCGAGATCACCGTGCTCGGCGCGGTGGCCTTGACCGTCTATGCGCTGCTGCGCCGTTTCCGCCCGCCCAAGGAGAGCGAGCAACTGCCCGCGCAACAACGGCTGTTGGCACCGGACGTGGACACCGACCTGGTCAACCCACGCCAGGCCAGCGACACCGCCCTGGGCTTTATGATGGTGCCGGCGGTGCTGGTGCGCCTGCTGCTGCCGATTGCCCTGGTGGTGTCGTTCTACCTGTTCATGCGCGGCCACAACCAGCCGGGCGGCGGGTTTGTCGCAGGGCTGGTGATGTCGGTGGCGTTTATCCTGCAATACATGGTCGCCGGGACCCAGTGGGTCGAGGCGCAGATGAACCTGCGGCCGCTGCGCTGGATGGGTTTTGGCCTGCTGTCGGCCACCTTGACCGGGCTTGGCGCCATGTTCTTCGGCTACCCGTTCCTCACCAGCAGTACCCTGCACTTCAGCTTGCCGGTGCTGGGCGATATCCATATCGCCAGCGCCCTGTTCTTCGACGTGGGCGTGTACGCCATGGTGGTCGGCTCGACCCTGCTGATGCTCACCGCCCTGGGCCACCAATCGGTACGGGCCCATAAACCCGGCAACCAGGCGAAAGCCGCCGCCACCCCACAAGGAGCTGCCGCCTGATGGAAGAAGTCATCGCAATTGCCATTGGGGTCCTGGCGGCCTCCGGCGTCTGGCTGGTGCTGCGGCCACGGACGTTCCAGGTGGTGATGGGCCTGTGCCTGTTGTCCTATGGGGTCAACCTGTTCATCTTCAGCATGGGCAGCCTGTTTATCGGCAAGGAGCCGATCATCAAGGACGGCGTGCCCCAGGACCTGCTCAATTACACCGATCCCCTGCCCCAGGCCCTGGTGCTGACGGCGATTGTGATCAGCTTCGCCATGACTGCGCTGTTCCTGGTGGTGCTGCTGGCGTCCCGGGGCCTGACCGGCACTGACCATGTGGACGGCCGGGAGCCCAAGCAATGAGCTGGATGAACCAACTGATCATCGCGCCGATCCTGCTGCCATTGCTGACCGCCGCGCTGATGCTGATGCTGGGCGAGAAACACCGCCCGCTCAAGGCCAGGATCAACCTGCTGTCGAGCATGACCGGCCTGGGCATCGCGATGTTGATGCTGTACTGGACACAAAAAGGCGGCCCCGCCTCCATCGGCGTATACCTGCCGGGCAACTGGCAGGCGCCGTTCGGCATCGTGCTGGTGGTGGATCAGCTGTCGGCGCTGATGTTGGTGCTCACCGGGATCATCGGCGTCAGCGCCCTGTTGTTCGCCATGGCCCGCTGGGACCGTGCCGGCACCAGCTTCCATGCGCTGTTCCAGATCCAGTTGATGGGCCTCTACGGCGCCTTTCTCACCGCCGACCTGTTCAACCTGTTCGTGTTCTTCGAGGTGCTGCTGGCCGCGTCCTACGGCCTGATGCTGCACGGCTCGGGGCGGGCGCGGGTGTCGGCGGGGCTGCATTACATCTCGATCAACCTGCTGGCTTCATCGCTGTTTCTGATTGGCGCGGCGCTGATCTATGGGGTCACCGGCACCCTGAACTTCGCTGACCTGGCGCTGAAGATCCCGCTGGTGCCGCCAGCCGACCGCGGCCTGCTGCATGCCGGTGCGGCGATCCTCGCCACGGCCTTCCTGGCCAAGGCCGGCATGTGGCCGTTGAACTTCTGGCTGGCGCCGGCCTACTCCTCGGCCAGTGCGCCGGTGGCGGCAATGTTTGCGATTATGACCAAGGTCGGCGTGTACACCGTGTTGCGCCTGTGGACCCTGCTGTTTTCCGGGCAGGCCGGTGCCTCGGCGCTGTTTGGCGGTGATTGGCTGGTGTACGGCGGCATGGCCACCATTCTCTGCGCCGCCCTGGCCATGCTCGCCGCCCAACGCCTGGAGCGCATGGCCAGCCTGAGCATCCTGGTCTCGGCCGGCATCCTGCTGGCGGCAGTGGGCTTTGCCCAGCCCAGCCTGACCGCCGGTGCGCTGTTTTACCTGGTCAGTTCGACCCTGGCCTTGAGCGCGCTGTTCCTGCTGGCCGAACTGATCGAACGCTCACGCTCGGCCAATGAGCTGCCCCTGGACGATGAAATCGAAATATTGCCACGGCCGGTAGAATCCCTGCATCCGCCCAAGGGCACCAACCTCGACGATGAGCAAAAGGCCGTGGTCGGCCAGGTCATCCCGTGGACCATGGCCTTCCTCGGCCTGAGCTTTATTGCCTGCGCCCTGCTGATCATCGGCATGCCGCCGCTGTCGGGGTTTATCGGCAAGCTCAGCCTGCTCAGTGCGCTGGTCAACCCCCTGGGCCTGGGCCATGCCGTGGCTGAGCCGATCCGTCCGGCCGCCTGGGGCCTGTTCGCCCTGTTGATTTTCTCGGGCCTGGCCTCGCTGATCGCCTTTGCGCGCCTGGGCATCCAGCGCTTCTGGACCCCGGAAGAACGGCCTTCGCCACTGCTACGACGCCTTGAGTGCGTGCCGATCTTCATCTTGCTCGGCCTGGCGATTGGCCTGACATTCAAGGCCGAAACGCTCATGCGTTACACCCAGGACACCGCCGCCAGCCTGAACAACCCCGAGCACTACGTCATGGCCGTCATGGCCACGCGCCCGGTGCCTGGCCCGCAAGTCCAGGCCGCCGCCGTGGAGGTGCAGCCATGAAGCGCCTGTTCCCTGCCCCGTGGTTGTCGCTGGCCCTGTGGGGGCTGTGGCTGGTGCTGAACCTGTCGCTCAGCCCCGGCAACCTGCTGCTGGGGGCGATCCTCGGCTTTCTCGCGCCGCTGATGATGGCGCCGCTGCGCCCGCTGCCGATCCGCATTCGCCGGCCCGGGGTGATCCTGCGCCTGTTTTTCCTGGTCGGCCGTGACGTGATCGTCTCCAACCTGCTGGTGGCGTGGGGCGTATTGACCTGCGGCTCGCGCCCACCGCGCTCGCGCTTCGTCAAGATCCCCCTGGACCTGCGCGACGCCAACGGCCTGGCGGCACTGTCGATGATTACCACGGTGGTTCCCGGCACCATCTGGTCGGAACTGGCCCTGGACCGCAGCATCCTGTTGCTGCACGTGTTCGACCTGGATGACGACGCGCAGTTTATCGAGCACTTCAAGCAGGCCTATGAACGGCCCCTGATGGAGATCTTTGAATGAGTGCCCTGCTCGCCAATGCGATCCTGTGCAGCCTGTTCCTGTTTTCCCTGGCCATGGTCCTGACCCTGATACGCCTGTTCAAGGGGCCCTCGGCCCAGGACCGGGTCCTGGCCCTGGATTACCTGTATATCCTGGCGATGCTGATGATGCTGGTGCTGGGCATTCGCTATGCCAGTGATACCTACTTCGAGGCGGCCCTGCTGATTGCGCTGTTCGGCTTTGTCGGCTCGTTTGCCTTGGCCAAATTCCTGCTGCGTGGGGAGGTGATCGAATGATCAATATCAGTGAACTGCCACTGTGGGTGGAAGTGCTCGTGGCGATCCTGCTGCTGCTCAGCAGCCTGTTTGCGCTGATTGGCGCGCTTGGCCTGTTGCGGATGAAGGACTTTTTCCAGCGCATGCACCCTCCGGCGCTGGCCTCGACCCTCGGCGCCTGGTGCGTGGCGCTGGCGTCGATTATCTACTTCTCCACACTCAAGTCCGGGCCGGTGCTGCATGGCTGGCTGATCCCGATTTTGCTGTCGATCACCGTGCCAGTGACCACCCTGTTGCTGGCGCGCACGTCGCTGTTTCGCAAGCGCATGGCGGGAGAGGATGTGCCGGCGGAGGTCAGCAGCCGTCGCACCGAGAGTACGCGGTAAACATGTGGGAGCTGGCTTGCCTGCGATAGCGGACTGTCAGCTGACACATCAGTGATTGATCCACCGCTATCGCAGGCAAGCCAGCTCCCACATTTTAGGCAGCGTCGCGTCAGTCAGGCCCAGGCAACAACCAACAACCCCGTGCCCAACACCAGACACAGCGGCGAATAGAAAAACGTATCCAGCCGCGCAAACCGCGACCCGCCGACGGTCTTGAAGAACCCCACCAGCTCCGAATCCCCAATCGCCCGTGCAAACATGATCAAGGCAATCGCGCTGATCCCCCACTGCAGGGCCTGATGCCCCACCGCCTGGAAAAACAGCCCCGCCCGCAGGCACACCAACAAGGCGATCAGCACCAGCCCCAGCGCCACCAGGAACGTGCCCAGGGCCGATGGCTTGAACGCCGGGCGTGGCCCGCTGGCGAACTCGCCGGGCAGTTGCGGGATCGCCGCCGTGCTGCCTAGCTTGCCGCCTGCGGCCCAGTACACATGGACCATGCTGATCAATGCAAATACCCCGACGACCCACCTCGCAATCACAAAGCTCATGGCTGGATACCCCTTAAAAAGTCCGAAAGAGGATAGTCCTTTTCAGATTTTTTGCAGGCATTTAGTCGTCTGGTGATAAAGTGCCAACCCATGAAACTCACCCGCGCCGACCGCTCGTTGATTGCCTGGATGCTCTATGGCTGCGTCCTGTTCAACGTGTTCGCCTGCAGTATTGGGCATGGGCAAATGGTCGGCATGCAGCTCAACGGCCTTGGCGGCCAGTTCTGTACCGTAGACCCGCGCACCCAGGCGCCAGCCCCCGTAAACACGGGCGATGAGTCGCTGCCCACGCTGTCCAAGGCCTTCGGTTGCCCGCTGTGTTCCACCGGGGGCATGGGCCCGGCGCTCAACTCCAGCCTCAACGTCGCGGTCCTGCCCCAGCCTCACGCCCCGCCTCCGGCCGTGGTGGTCACCGCTGACATTCCCACCCGCGTTACCTGGCCTGCGGCTAATCCGCGCGCCCCGCCCGCCTACGCCTGATACCTGCGCTTTTTGATCCGCACACCGCGCTGTTTCCCCCGGGAAGCGCGCAGGGCTGTGCGTTGCTTCCAAGCCACGATTTTCAGGATGTACCGATGAAACACTTACCTCTACTGGCGGGCCTGTACGGCTGCCTGCCGTTCAGCGCCTGGGCCCTTGAGTTGGCGCCCACCACCATCGACGGCACCGCCAGCAACGAACCGGGCCTGGCCCTGGACCAATCCAGCGGCATGGCCTCGCGCCTGGGCTTGAGCGTGCGGGAAACCCCGGCCTCGATCAGCATTGCCGACCGCAATGATATCGAGCGCCGAGGCGCCAAGACCTTCCAGGACGCCGCCAATACCCTGCCGGGGGTCAACGCCAGTGCGCCGCCGGGGTTTGGCGGGTTTGTCTCCTATCGGGGCTTTACCAGCAGCCAGATCACCCAGATGTTCAACGGCATCAACGTCGCCGGCGGCCTGGCACGGCCGGTGGATGCCTGGATTTATGACCGGGTGGAGCTGGTGGGCGGCCCCTCCTCGCTGATCAACGGCGCCGGCTCCGTGGGCGGCTCGCTGAACTACGTGACCAAGCTGGCCACCCGCGAGGAACGGGCCGTCGAAGGCCAGATCAACTATGGCAGCTACGACACCACCGGCATCGCCCTGGGCCTCAACCATGCCCTGACCGAGCCCGGTGCCGAGGTCCAGCACTATGCGCGCCTGGATGTCAGCCGTAACACCAACCACACCTATATCGACCGCCAGCAACGGGATGCCTGGAGCGTGGCGTTTTCCCTGCTCAGTGACCTCACGCCCAACCTGTCCCACACCCTGGCCCTGGAGTACCAGGACGAACACGAGGACAGCCCGTACTGGGGCACCCCGGTGCTCAACCCCAAGGCCGGCGAACTGAAGATCGACAAGCACAACCGCTTCAACAACTACAACGTCGCCGATGGCCGCTACGAACAACGCACGATCTGGGCCCGCTCGATCATCGACTACCGGATCAACGACAGCACCACCCTGCGCAACACCCTCTACCACCTGGACAGCCAGCGCGACTACCGCAACCTGGAGACCTACCAGTACAGCGCCGACAACAGCGTGGTAAACCGTTCGACGGCCTACCAGGTGCGCCATCAGGGCAAGCAGAACGGCAACCAGTTCGAGCTGCGCCATGACACACGCCTGTTCGGCCTGGCCACCACCTGGTCCGGCGGTTTTGAATACAAGGTCAACAGCACCACCAACAACCCGCTGAGAGAGCCCGGCAATAGCGCGGTGGACCCGAACAACTACGACCCAGGGCATTTCTACGACATACCCGGCATGCGCCCCGGTTTTGTCAAGGACAAGACCAACGAAGTGACGACCAAGGCGCTGTTTGTCGAAAACCGCCTGGGCCTGACCGACAAGCTGTCGCTGCTCAGCGGCCTGCGCTATGACGCCATCGACCTGGACGTAACCAGCCATCAGGGCAACCAGGATAACGTCAAGAACCGCTGGGAGCCGGTGACCGGGCGTGTGGGCCTGACCTACCAGTTCATCCCGTCGGCCAATGTCTATGTGCAATACAGCACTGCGGCCGAACAACCCACCAGCACGACCCAGGTGTTTGATGTGTCCACCGGCAAGCAATGGGAAGTGGGCAGCAAGTTCGATTACCTGGACGGTCGTGGTTCCGCCACCGTGGCCGCCTACAAGATCGAGCGCAAGGACTTTGCCGTGACTGACCCACTGGACAGCACCCGCAGTATTGCGGTGGGCGCGCAGTCGTCCAAGGGCATCGAGCTGGCCAGTTCATTGCGCATCACCCCCAAGCTGTTGGCTGAGGGCAATTTCGCCTGGGTCGATGCGCAATACGATGACTTCAACGAGAAAATCGCCAGCGGCGCGGTGGTGTCGCGCAAGGGCAATACCCCAACCAACGTGCCCAAGCGCGTGGGTAACCTATGGCTGACCTATGACATCGCCCCCGCCTGGCAGGGTGGCGTGGATGCGCGGTACGTGGCGCAGGTGTATGCCGACAATGCCAATACCCTGACCGTGCCGGCGTATACGCTGTTTGGCACGTTCCTGACCTACAAGGTCGATCAACACACCTCGGTGACCGGCCGGGTGCGCAACCTGACCAATGAGGTGTATGCGCAGTTTGTCCAGGTGTCGCCAGCGTATTACCTGGGGTCGCCGCGGACCTTTGAATTGTCGGTGCAGACCAAGTTCTAAGGCTGGAGTGCAATTAAAACTGTGGGAGCCCGCTCCCACAGTTTGATCTTCATATGAACGGTTATTTGAGGCTGGCTTCGACCTTGGCGGCCACATCCTCCGTCAACCAGGCCTTCCACACCTGCGGGTGCGCCTTGAGAAACGCCTGCGCCACTTCCCGGGGTGGGGTGTGTTTCTCGCTCATGGCCGCCAGGGCTTGATTGAGTGGGCCAATTGGAAAGTCGACCTTCTCAAAGAACTGCGCAATCTGCGGATACTGCTGCTGGAACGGCGTGGAAACACCAATACTCAGCTTGGATGCCAACGAACGCGTGGGCTTGGGGTTGGGGTTGTCGGCATCGGTCAGGGTCTTCCAGGCCTCGGCGTCGAACGCCGGCTCTTCCAACTGGACCAGTTTGTAGCGCCCCATCAGCGGGGTCGGCGACCAGTAGTAGAACAGGATCGGCTTGCCACGGCGGATCGACGAGGCAATCTCGGCATCCAGCGCCGCGCCTGAACCGCTGCGAAAGTTGACGTAGCTGTCATCCAGGCCATAGGCCTTGAGTTTCTGCTTATTCACCACTTCCGAGGTCCAGCCGATAGGGCTGTTAAGGAACCGCCCCTTGCCAGGGGCTTCCGGGTCCTTGAACACGTCCTTGTAGCGCGCCAGGTCCTTGACGCTGCGCAGCTCAGGGGCCAGTGGCGCGATGCCCTTGGCCGGGTCGCCCTTGATCACGTATTCCGGCACCCACCAGCCTTCGGTCGCACCCTTGACGGTATCGCCCAGGCCGATCACCTTGCCTTCCGCTTCAGCCTTAACCCACACCGGGCTGCGTCCTGCCCACTCCTCGCCAATCACCTGGATATCATTTTTGGCCAGGGCGGTTTCCAGGGTGATGGTCGTACCGGGCAAGGTGTCAGTGGGCAGGTCGTAGCCCTTTTCGACGATAAACCGCAGGACTTCGGTGATCAGGCTGCCACTTTCCCAATTGAGGTCGGCAAAGTGAATGGGCGCCTGGGCCGCCGCTACCGGTGCGGCCGTCATCGACAGGCCCAGGGTGGTAAGGGCCGCTGCCAACAGCGCTCGAATTGCTTGCATGCCTTTGAACCTCGATGGCGGATGGCTTTGCTGTCATGCGAAAGCCCTTAATAATTAAGTCCATCCAACTGTAGTAGAGGTTCAACCGATTGCCGGTGCGCGTACTTATTACTCGCTGGCCTTGAAAGTCACCAGTTCGCCCTTGCGCCACTTGGCGGCCTTGCCGGTCACGGCCTTGAGGGTTTTGCTCAAGCCTTCCTGCAATTGTTCATTGGCGGCAAACACCAGCATCACGTTGTGACCTTCCTTGAACACAATGCCTTCGCCTTGCGCCGTGGAAACAAACGCATAGTCGCCCAGGCCATAGACGGTCAACTTGATGTCGCGGAACTTCAGTTCAAACTTGCCACCTTCACGACTGGGCAGGACTGCCGCACGAAAATGATCGCCGACCTTGAGTTCCAGGCGTGGCTTGTCATCTACCACCAACGCTGTTTCGGTATCGATTTCAGCAATGTAAATACCTTCCGGGGTTTGTTCCGTGATGTAAACAAACCGCGACTGGAACTGTTTAACCAACTTCGCGCGCAAATCACCCAGCACGAACAATGCGTGCATATCCAGATTACTGACTGCCAAGGAAACGCCCCCACATCTAAAAAAGCGCTGACCGCCCAGGCGGGCAGCACAAAAAAGGCCAATACGGCACGACACACTGAAAAACTGAAGTTGATCCCCGCCACGCTTGTACAGCCGGGCCTGACGGTCCTTGTACAAGGTCGTCAGGCAGTGCAGGAAATCACAGGTTTATCGGCCAGAGAATACTGGACGACCCACTTCAGAGAATAACCCATTTGAAAGGTTAGTTTTCCGACAGCCAAAAACAAAGGAAAAACGTTGGATGGAACCGAACGTGAGCTGCCGACAACAATATTAGAACAGCAACCCGACTTAAAACCACCCGAAATGCTGCAAGCAGGTCAACCGATCGACAGGAGCTGGTCATGCAACGACTTCAACGCCAACCGACACTGACTCCCAGCGGCTTATCACGCAAGGATGACGCGGTATTCTACAGCGTGTATGCCAATAACGTGTGCCCGGATTTCGCCCGGTATCGGGTTGTGCCGGCGGGCAGGAATTTTTTCCATATCCTGGAAGTGCCCAGCGGCCGGATCAAAGGCTTTCGCAGCGACCACAACAAAGCCTGCGCCTTGGCAAAAGAGTTGGAAACCCTGCTTCGCGCCATGCTCAATTGAGTCTCGCACACTCAATGCAGGCGGTCTGATTGCTCCAGGTCCAACAGGGCCTGCCAGGCGGCGCGGCATTCCTGGGCTTCGTCGCGACTGGCGAAGGCCGTGCCACGCTGTTCACCGTTGAGCAGCACCACCCAGCAGGCCCTCAGCCCCTGCGCACGCAGGGTCTGTGGCACACCACTGCCAATCATCACCGCCACATCGACTTTGCTTTGCATGGACGTTCTCCGCAGGATTAGTTAGCCAGCTAACAATATGCCGCATCTTAAGCGGTTCCCGACGCCGGAAAAAGCTATCGGCGCAGAAGCTTCCTTGCATAACACGCAACAATCGGTGCCAGGGCCTACCGCGCCGCGACCTGCCCTTGAGGCTTATAACCCAGGCGCAAACCACCCCAGTGCCGGCCGCTGACCATGATCGGCACCGACAGATCGTGCATCAGCTCTCCGGTATCCCGGGTATAGGTTTGCAGCAACACCGCCTGCTGGTGGCTACCGCAACGAATCCCGGTGCGGTCTTCAAACTTGCGCTTGGTGCGATTGTTCACGGCGTCCACCTGGGCATCCCCGGTCAGTGCCTGGGAAAACGCCTTGTTGTGCGTCGGCACATAGCCCTGTGGCGTGCAGGCAATCGCAAACACCAGGCCTTCGTGACGGGGCAGCAAGGCCTCCTGGATAGCCGGCAAGACTTGATCGGTGTAGCCGTCGAAACGGCTGTGGTACTTGCTCGGCTGGGTGTTGGGGATCGGGGTGTAGCTGCGATTGAACAGGTCATCGAGGCTGATGCGGTTCTGTTGGATATCCGCCTCGAACTGCGCGGTGATCCGGCTGGCGCCTTCGCAGGCCAGGTCGTAGATACGTTGGTGATAATCGTCCAGGCCGACCTCGGCCAGGCGCTCGCTGATGGTTTCGGCCTGGCCTTGCATTTGCACGGCGGCCTCGGCCAACTGCTGGGTCTGCTGGTCGCTGACGGTCAAGTCGCTGCGCATCTGCTCCACGGCATGGAACAGGCTGTCGAGTTGCATCCGATTGGTCTCGGTGCCCTGGGCAATCGCGCCGACCTGGCCCTCCACACCCGCCGCCAACGTGGCAATGCTCTCCAGTTGCTCGCCGGCGTGTTCCACCTGCTCGACGCCGGCCTGCAAATCCACGGACAACTGGCGGATTTGCTCCACCACCTGGGCGGTGCGCTGCTGGATATCCGCCACCATCACCCCCACTTCATCGGTAGCGGTCGCCGTACGGCCCGCCAGGCCGCGCACTTCATCGGCCACCACGGCGAAACCGCGCCCATGCTCGCCAGCACGGGCCGCTTCAATGGCGGCATTCAAGGCCAGTAGATTGGTCTGGCTGGCAATTGACTGAATCACCAGGGTCACGCGCTGGATTTCTTCGCTGCGCTGGCTCAGGGCCTCGATCAATTGGCGGCTGTCGCTGGCGCGCTGGCTGAGTTGATGCATGCGGCTGATGGATTCCCCCAGCACCGCCCGCCCCTCGGTGCTGCGCTGGTGGGCCTGGCCCGCCGCCCCCAAGGCCTCGCGGCTGAGCTGGGAGGTGAGTTGCTCGGTGCCAATCATCACTTCGGCGCTGCTGACAATTTGCTGGGCCGCGCCCAATTGCGATTGCAGGCGGGCCGCCAGTTGCTTGACCGAATAGGCCACGCCAGCGGCTGACAGCGCATTATGGCTGGTGGTGTAGGACAGGTCGCGGGTCAACGCGCCCATGGCCTCCTCGGCCACATCAGGCGCGGGGCTGCGGGCCGGTTTTTTCAGAAACGGCAGCCAGATCAGCAACAGGACCACGGGCAGGCAGAGGTAAATCGACAGATCGGCGAACGCCAGGCCCGACAGTATCAGCACCAGGACCATGCTTTGCAGCAGCGGTGTCACCCAGCCCGGCAGTTGGCGGCTCACCGCGTGCGGCGCCACGGCGGCGCCCATCAGAGATCCATCCCCAGCCATGCTTGTCACCCCACTGCTTGTCATTATTGTGCCTGCATTAAACGCCACTAATTAGCCATTATCCATGGGCCTTTGGTGTTAGGGCATGCAGCAGATCAATAGACGGGGGATAGCACGGGGGGAGCGTTGTAGGAGCCAAGCCGGCCCCTACACCTTCAAACAGATCAGGCCTGGCGCTGATGCTTGTCGATTTGCTCGTGGCGCTCTTGCGCTTCGATGCAGTATTTGGTGGTCGGGCTGATCAGCAGGCGCTTGAGGCCGATCGGCTCGCCGCTGTCGTCACACCAGCCAAAGGAATCTTCCTTGATACGGCCCAAGGCCTGTTCAAGTTGCGGCAGCATGCGCTGGTCGCGGTCGATGGCGTTGACCAGCCAGGTGCGCTCTTCTTCTACCGAAGCAGCGTCAGCCGGGTCAGCCGGGGTGTCCAGGCTTTCAATGGCGATGCGGTTCTGCTCAATGCGCTCGTGGTGCTCGACTTTCATGTCTTGCAACAACTGCTCGAAAAAAGCGTGCTGCTCGGCATTCATGTAGTCATCCGCCGGCATGGCCAGCAACTTTTCCTTTGTCATTGATTTCTCTATAAAAAATACGTGCATTAAGGCGAATAAGGGAGCGTTCCGGCCAACCTCTGCAGGTCGGGGAAAGACGCCGTCCATTCCAAGCGCCACCCGGCACTCAATTTACGAGGGGCGGCAGTCTACGGCTGACTTGAGGGCGCAGCAACTGAAATGACAGGCAATTTGTCCGACATTTCCCCAAAAGGCACCAGGACGGGCTCGATAGGCGGTTATCGGAGTGCGTTTATAGCAAGAAATTCAGTGTTGTGGAGCTATATAGAAGACAAACGGTTATGTGGGAGCGGGCTTGCCCGCGATAGCGGAGGGTCAGTTGATAGATATTTGACTGACCCATCGCTATCGCGGGCAAGCCCGCTCCCACACAAACAAGCCCCACTTTTTGATTCAAATCTCGCTCAGCGCTTGAGCTTGCGCTTGTTGCGATACTGGTCGATCACCACTGCCACCACGATGATCAGGCCCTTGATGATGTCCTGGATATAGGCATCCACCCCCACGAAGGTAAATCCGCTGGCCATCACCCCAAGGATCAGCGCGCCAATCACCGTGCCGGTGATGCGCCCTACCCCGCCCGCCAGGCTGGTGCCGCCGATGACCGCTGCAGCAATTGCATCCAGCTCGTAGGACATGCCCATCCCCGCCTGACCGGTCGCCGCCCGAGCCGAGGCGACCACACCGGCCAGCCCGGCCAGCAGCCCGGCAATGCTGTAGACGATGATCAAGTGCCGCTTGACGTTGATCCCCGAGGTGCGCGCCGCCTGCATATTGCCGCCGATGGCGTAGGTGTACTTGCCGTACTTGGTGTAGCGCAGGGCAATGTGGAAGATCACCGCCACCACCAGGAAAATGATCACCGGCATCGCGCCATGACCGATGGCCGTGTAGGAATCCGACAGCATGCTCACCGGCTGGCCTTCGGTGTAATAACGCGCCAGGCCACGGGCCGAGACCATCATGCCGAGGGTGGCAATAAACGGCGGGATGCCGGTAATGGCGATGATGCTGCCGTTGATCGCCCCCGCCAGCAAGCCCACGCCCAGGCCGGCCACCACCGGGATCCATACCGGCAAGTCCGTCAGCGACGGAAACACCGCCCGGGAAAAATCCGAGGTTTGCGCCAGGCTCGCGGCAATCATTGCCGACAACGCCAGCACCGAACCCGAGGACAGGTCGATACCGGTGGTGATGATCACCTGGGTCACGCCAATCGCCAGCAAGCCGATGATCGACACTTGCAGGATCATCAGCACCAGGCGCTGGGAGTTCATCAAAAAGCTCTGGTCACGCACGATCCAGCCGAACAGTTCAAACACCAGGCCGATACCGATCAGCACCAGGAAAATGCTCAGCTCGGTAGGGAACCGCCGCCGCCCCTTGGCCGCCGTGGCGGGCTTCTTTTCCTCGGGTTTGCTTTCCAGTATTGCGTTCATTGCCCGTCACCTTTTTATTCGTTAGTGGACTGCCGTCATACCGGAAGCCAACTGCATGACTTTTTCCTGGGTGGCCTCGGCCCGGTCCAGGGTGCCCATCAACTCGCCCTCGTGCATCACCATCACCCGGTCGCTCATGCCCAGCACTTCCGGCAGCTCCGAAGAGATCATGATCACCGCCATGCCCTCGCTGGCCAGAAAGGCGATCAGGCGGTAGATCTCGGCCTTGGCGCCGACGTCGATGCCACGGGTCGGCTCATCGAGGATCAGCAGCCGTGGCTGGGTCATCAGCCAGCGGGCCAGCAGGGCCTTTTGCTGATTGCCGCCGGATAGGGTGTCGATGCACTGCTCAAGGGAGGGGGTTTTCACCCGCAGCTTCTTGCACATGTCTTCGCACAAGGCCCGCAGGGCTTTTTGCTGGATAAAGCCGTTGCCCGAGTAATGGGGCAGCACGGCCATTTCCATGTTTTCCAGGACCGACAGGCAGGGGAACAGGCCACTGAGCTTGCGGTCCTCGGTCAACAGCGCAAACCCCTGCTTGATAGCCATGTGCGGGTCGCTGATGCGCAACGCCTGGCCGTCGAGGCGGATCTCGCCGCCGTCGCTTGGGGTAATGCCGAAGAGCGTTTCCGCCACATTGGTGCGGCCCGAGCCCATCAGCCCGGCAATGCCGAGGATCTCGCCGGCATGCAGGTCAAAGGACACGCCCTGGAACACCCCGTCCAGGCGCAGGTTGCGCACCGACAACAGCAACTCACCGATGGGTTTGTCGCGCACCGGGAACAGTTGGCTCAATTCGCGCCCGACCATCATCGCGATCAGGCTGTCGCTGTCCATGCTGTCGGCGCGTTGCAGGCCGATATAGGCGCCATCGCGAAACACCGCCACTTCATCGGCAATGGCAAACACTTCATTCATTTTATGGGTGATGTAGATGATGCCTTTGCCCTGGGCCTTGAGGTCGGCAATGATCGAAAACAGGTGCGCCACTTCCTTGTCGGTAATCGCCGAGGTCGGCTCATCCATGATCAGGATGTCGGAGTCGTAGGACACCGCCTTGGCAATCTCCACCATCTGCCGCTCGGCAATGCTCAGGTTGCCGACCTGCTCCTCGGGGTCGAGGTTGATCCGCAGCCGCGCCAGCAACTCGGCCGTGCAGCGGTGCATGGCCCGGTGATTGACCAGGCGCAGGCCATTGAGCTGCTCGCGGCCGATCCAGATGTTCTCGGCGATGCTCATATGGGGCATCAGGTTGAGTTCCTGGTGGATCATCGCGATGCCCGACTGCAAAGCGGCCAGGGGCGTATCAAACACCACCGGCTTGCCCCGCAGGCGGATCTCCCCGGTATCGGGCTGGTAGATGCCGGCGATGATTTTCATCAGCGTCGACTTGCCGGCGCCGTTTTCTCCCATCAGCGCCAGGACCGAGCCGGGGCGCACCCGCAGTTGCACATCGTCCAGGGCCACGACGCCGGGAAAGCCTTTGCTGATATGGGCGATTTCCAGCAGGTAGGGTTGTTCCAGGCCTGCGGGCTGCACAGCAGTCGCTTGAGCGAGCATATCGGGGCTCCATCGGCAGGGCGATTGTGACCGCCCTGCCGGCTTATTGTTGTGATTGAGCGTTACTTGAACGAGGCGACATTGTCCGGGGTGATCAGTTGGAACGGCACCACGACGTTTTGCTCGACCGCCTCGCCCCTGGCCATTTTCACGGCCGCCTCCACCGAGCCGACCGCCTGCCCCTTGGCATCCTGGAACACCGAGAGCGCCATCTCGCCCTTGGTAATCGCATTCAACCCATCGGGCGTGCCATCGACCCCACCAATCAACACGCTGCCCGGCTTCACACCAGCGGTTTTCAAGGCCATGGCCGCGCCAATCGCCATTTCGTCATTGTTGGCCACCACCGCATTGAACTCACGGCCCTGGGTCAGCCAGTCGTTCACCAGGGTCATGCCCTTGTCCCGCAGCCAGATCCCGGTCTGCTCCTGTTCAATCTTGATGTCCGGGTATTTGCCGAGGACCTCCTTGACGCCCTTGGTGCGATTGGTCGTCGAGTTGTTGGCCAGGTCACCCAGCAGAATCACGATTTTGCCTGTGCCGCCCATCTTCTCGGCCAGGTACTGCATTTGCAGCTTGCCGGCCTCGACATCATTGGACGTCACTGTCACCACCCCTTTGGGCAGGTCGGTCTGATCCGGGCGGCGGTTGACGTAGACCAGCGGGATACCGGCCGCCACCGCGGCCTTGGTGATGCGTGCGGTGGAGGCGGTGTCCACCGGGTTGACCACCATGGCATCGACTTTCTGGCTGATAAAGTTCTCGACCTGGCTCAGTTGCTTGACCACGTCGGCGCGGGCATCTTCAAACTGCAGTTGCACACCGTCACCCTTGGGGTAGGACTTGGCTTGCTTGTCCATATCCTCACGCAGGTAGGTGAGAAAGGTGTCGTCGAACTGCGACATGCTGACGCCAATCTTGATATCGGCGGCCGCGGCCACGCCACTGGCGAGCAGCATCGACAAGGCCAGCGAGGCGAAACGGATCTGGGTCTTCATGAACGGTCTGTCTCCACTTTCTTGTTGGTTTTCTGGACGTAGCGTTTATCAGAGCGATGAGTTGGCAGCAGGCAGCCGTACCACGGGCGCCCCCGGAATGCAGCACACCAGGGCGCCCTTGCTTTCGATGCAAAGGACATTGAGAAAAGAGAAATAGAAGGGCCGTGCGCGGGGTGGGAAGGCAGTACGTAACACTCGCAGTACAGCGTTGAAGATTTTCATCTGACGGTACCTGGTTGTTTTTATCTTGTTTTTGTTGAGTCCCCCGGCCCCTTTATAAAGGAAGGTCGAGATGGACTGTCGGCAACCTGGAAATGACTTTATTGGAAAATAATTTCCACATCAACTCATTTTAGAATTTTATTCTATTTTCACTCTCCGTCTTCCATCGTCGCCATCTCCACCACTTGCCGACGCTCGGCGCTGAGCCTGGCAGCGTCCAGCACCCGCGTGGTTTCCCAGGCATCCTGCGCCTGCACCGGCAACGCGCCCTGGCCCTGGACCGCACTTTGCAACTGGCGATAGAACTGGTTCCAGGCGCCCTTTTCCGAGGGGATACGCTCGCGTTCCGCGCCGTGTTCAAACCAGCCCCAGCGTCGATGCTCTTCGGCGCCCCAGTGTTCGCCTTCGGTTTTCGGGGTCTTGCCGGCCAGCAGGGCCTGCTCCTGGCCGTCCAGGCCATCGACGGTGTAACAACCCGCCGTACCATTGACCCGAAAACGCGGGGCCGGGCAGTTTTGCAGGGCGCTGCCCCACAGGTGGGAAACCACCCCGTTGGCGTGGCTCAGGCTGACAAAAAAACCATGATCGAGCGTGGGATGCTCGGCGCTGTACTGCAATTGCGCAAACACCCGCTCCACCGGGCCAAACAGTTGCAAGGCCTGGTCCACCAGGTGGCTGCCCAGGTCCCGCAGGAACCCGCCGCCACTGGCGTTCCCCAGCGCCTGCGGGCTGTAGCGCTCCACCCGTGATTCAAAGCGGGTGATACGGCCCAGGGCGCCGGCGTCGATCAGCTTGCGCAGGGTGAGGTAGTCCGAGTCCCAGCGCCGGTTCTGGTAGACGCTCAGTTTCACCCCTTCACGCTCGGCGGCGGTAATCAGCGCCCGGGCCTGCTCGGCATTGCTGGCAAAGGGTTTGTCGCTGACCACCGCCACACCATATTCAATCGCCTCCAGCACCAGGGCCGGGCGGCCCTTGAGGGGGGTGGAGATCACCAGCACATCCAGCCCGGCCTCGACGATCTGCGCGATGCTGTCGAAGGCCGGCACCCCGGGATGCTCCGCCGCCAGTTGCTGGCGCCGCTCGGGGGAGCGGGTCACCACACCGACAAACGTCGCCCCGGGCAATGTGGCAATCAGCGGGGCATGAAAAAAACGGCCACCGTGGCCGTATCCAACCAGTCCGATTCGCATGAACCAACTCCTCTCGTGATCTGCAAACCCAATCAAAATGTAGGAGCTGGGGTGGGGGGGGGGGGGGGGGGGGGGGGGGGGGGGGGGGGGGGGGGGGGGGGGGCGGTAGATCAGTCAAGTATTTCTAACCTGATCCACCGCCATCGCAGGCAAGCCAGCTCCTACATTGACCGCACTAGCCGTAGAATGCCGGGCGCTGCGGCAGGCTGACCGCAACGATCTGCCCACTGCCCTGGGCCTCGATACACGCATCCGCCGCCACCGCCGCCGCAAAGCCATCCCACGCCGAAGGTCCACCCACTTGGCCGGCGCGCACGCCATCGATAAAGGCCTGCAACTCGACGTCATAGGCCGCGATAAAGCGGTCTTTCCAATCCATCAGAATCGCCGTCGACAGCTTGGCGCCGCTGCGCAGTTGCACCTGGGACGGCTCTGGCAATTTGGCAATACCGGTCTCCCCCACCACTTCGCACTGGATGTCGTAGCCATACTGGCAGTTCACAAACACTTCCACATCGATCCGCGTGCCCCTGGCGGTTTCCAGCAACACGATCTGCGGGTCGCGCAAATGGCTCAAGGCCTTGCTGGCTTTACGCGGGAACACCACCTGCACCGATACATAGTCATCGGCCAGCAGCCAGCGCAACACGTCCAGCTCATGGATCAAAGTGTCGGTGATGGCCATGCCGGTGGTGTAATTCTCGCCCACCGTCGGGTTGCGGTGGGCGCAGTGCAGCATCAACGGCTCGCCGATCTGGCCGCTGTCGATCACCGCCTTGAGGTCCTGGTAGCCCTGGTCATACGGACGCATGAAGCCGACCTGGACCAGGCGCTTGCCATGGGCCACTTCCGCCTCGACGATGTTGCGACAGCCCTGGGCCGTGACCGCCAGGGGCTTTTCGCAGAACACCGGCTTGCCTGCTGCGATCGCCGCCAGCACAAACTCCTCATGGCTCGGCCCCCAGGAGGTGACCAGCACCGCCTCGACCTGCGCCGACTGGATCAAGGCATGGCCATCGGCGTACACCTCGGCGCTCAGTTGCAGGTCAGCCACCACCTGGGCCGCCTGTTCAAGGTTGATATCGGTAACCGCCACCACCTGGCTGTTGAGCAAGGTCTGGCTGCACCGGCGGATATGGTCCCGGCCGATGGCGCCCGTACCGATCACACCCAGCTTCAAAGACATGGCAACACTCCTCTTTCTTGTTATCAGTACTGCCGGGCCTTGGCCAGGCGCTCATTAAGTTGTTTGGCGCAGGCGTTGGTGCGTTCGCTGGTGGAGACCTGGGCCACACCGACCCGCCACCATGACAGGTAGCCGTGGATCATGGTCTTGGGCAGCACCTTGATATCGATCAGCGTCGACACGCTTTGCGTGCGGGCATCGGCCAACGCGGCGTGCAGGTGTTCCAGCGTGGTGACCTTGTAGGTCTTGCAACCATAGGCCGCCGCGCTCATGGCGAAATCTACCGGCACCAGGCCGCCATCGAGCTTGCCGCTGTCAGGGTTGCGGAAGCGGAACTCGGTGCCGAAGCTGTCCATGCCATGGCCCATCTGCAGGTTGTTGATGCAACCGAAGGCCATGTTGTCCAGCAGCAGCACATTGATCTTGCGCCGCTCCTGGATCGAGGTAGCCAGCTCCGAATGCAGCATCATGTAGGAGCCATCGCCGACCAGGGCGTAGACCTCGCGCGCAGGCTCGGCCAGCTTCACGCCCAGGGCCGCGTTGATCTCGTAGCCCATGCACGAATAGCCGTACTCGACGTGGTAGGTATTGACCCCCTTGCTGCGCCAGGCCCGCTGCAAATCACCGGGCAGGCTGCCGGCGGCGGCGACAATCACCGCGTCGTCGGCCAGGGTCTGGTTGAGCACCCCCAGGACCTGGCTTTGGGTCAGGCAGGAGCCGGTCAGTTCGATAAACTCGCGCAGTACCGCCGGGTCCATATGGTCGTTGATCTCGGGGCTGAAGTCGGCGTCGGTGTAGCGCGCCTGATAGACCCGCTCCACCTCAGCATCGCCCTGCGCGCGGGCCTGGCGTGGCTGCTCGCCCCATTGCGTGGCGTAATCGCCCAGTGCGTCGGCCAAGGCCAGCAACCCGTCCCGGGCATCTGCCAACACCTGTACCCCGTCGAGTTTCAGCACATCGCCGGGGCTGATATTGAGGTTGAGAAACTGCACCTCGGGATGCTGGAACAGCGACTTAGAGGAGGTGGTGAAGTCGGTATAGCGCGTGCCGATGCCGATGATCAAGTCGGCGTCCCGGGCCAGCAGGTTGGCGGCCAGGCAACCGGTTTCGCCGATGCCGCCGACATTCAGCGGGTGGCTGGAGACAATGGCGCTCTTGCCGGCCTGGGTTTCGGCAAAGGGGATCTGAAAACGCTCGGCAAACGCCTGCAGCGCGGCATTCGCGCCGGCGTACTTGACCCCGCCACCGCAGATAATCAGCGGCTTGCCCTTGGATTTGAGCAGCGTGACAGCATCGCGCAGCATCGCTTCGGTGGCCGGGCGCCGGTCCAGGCGGTGTACGCGTTTTTGCAGGAAGTCATCGGGGTAGTCCCAGGCCTCGGCCTGCACATCCTGGGGCAAGGCCAGGGTCACGGCGCCGGTTTCGGCCGGGTCGGTCAACACACGCATGGCGTGGATCGCCGCACTCATCAACTGTTCGGGGCGGTTGATGCGGTCCCAGTATTTGCTCACGGCGCGGAACGCGTCGTTGGTGCTGAGGCTCAAGTCATGGAATTGCTCGATCTGCTGCAACACCGGGTCCGGCTGGCGACTGGCATACACATCGCCGGGCAGCAGTAACAGCGGGATGCGGTTGGCCGTGGCGGTCGCGGCGGCGGTCAGCATATTCGCCGCCCCCGGGCCGACCGACGCGGTACAGGCGTAGACCTTGCGCCGCAGGTGCTGCTTGGCAAACCCAATCGCGGCATGGGCCATGCCCTGCTCGTTGCGGCCCTGGTGCACCACCAACTCGCCACTGTCTTGCTCCAGGGCCTGGCCCAGGCCCAGCACATTACCGTGGCCGAAAATGGTGAAGACCCCGGCGACAAACTTGCTCTGCACGCCATCGACTTCGATGTACTGGTTATCCAGGAACTTCACCAGGGCCTGGGCCATGGTCAATCGGGTGGTGGTCATATTGGGTCCCCTCGGCGCCTACGGGTTAAAGGTCCAGCAGCCAACTGTGCTGCGGGTCGTTGTGAAAGTGCCAGGCGCGCTTGGGGCCGGCCATCACATTCAAGTAATACGACTCGTAGCCATACGGCACGCTGACCGGGTGATAACCCTTGGGCACTACCACCAGGTCGTGGTTTTCCACGGCCATGGCCTGGTCGATGCTGCGGTCGTCGGTGTACACCCGCTGGAACACAAAACCCTGGGGCGGGTTGACCTGGTGGTAGTAGGTTTCTTCAAGAAAGCTCTGGTGCGGCAGGTCATCGGTGTCGTGCTTGTGCGGGGGGTAGCTGGACGAATGCCCGGACGGCGTGCGCACTTCCACCACCAGCAGCGAATGGGCCGGCTCGCTGTCGGGCAGGATGTCGCACACATAGCGGGTGTTGGCACCCTTGCCACGTACGCTGCGCTTGCAGTGCTCGGGGCGGATCAGTCGCGGTGCAAGACTGGCGGCAGTAGAGCCCGGCGCGGCGCAGACGGCGATCAGCACATCGCCCAGGGCGGTCACCTGGGCAAGCGTGCCCGGTGGCAGGTAGGCGGCGAACGGCGATTTGTCTTCAAATACCGATTGGCGATCACCCAGGTCCTGCCACCTGAACCCTTCGCCCTCGATCGAGACCCGGCCACTGAGCAGCACCAGGCACAGCTCCTGGTCGCCGGCACTGACCGGCAGCGTTTGCCCCAGGTTCAGGCGGTACGCGGCAAACCCTACATATTCCAGGCGCCCCGCTGGCAGTGCGACCATAGTTGGCCCATCCGGGCTGCTCTTGACCAGCAGGCTCATTGTGCGGCCCTCCCGTCCAGCAGGGCGCGCAAGGTATCGAAACCTTTTTTCGCGTAGATATAACTGGGCGCCACGGCTGGATCCTGCTCGGCCTCCACCACCAGCCAGCCACGGTAGCCGGCGCCCAGCAGCACATCCAGCAACTGGGCGAAATCGATATCGCCGTCGCCCGGCACGGTGAAAGTGCCATTGACGATGCAGTCGGGAAAGCTCCACATCTGGTTGCGTGCCAGTTGCACCACCGGTTTGCGCACATCCTTGAAATGCACATGGCACACACGCCCCAGGTGCTTGCGCAACACCTCGACCGGCTCGCCACCGCCCATATAACAGTGCCCCGAATCAAACAGCAGGCCGACCTCCGGGCCGGTCAGGCGCATCAGGGTGTCGATATCTTCCGGGGACTCGACGTACGCACCCATATGGTGGTGGTAGGCCAGGCGCACGCCCTGGGACAGGGTAAAACGCGCAAGCTCCGTGAGTTTGTCGGCATAAGCCTGCCAGGCCTGTTCACTGTGAAAACGCGGGCGCTCGATCAGGCGGATCGGCGCGCCCTGGATCGAGTCGGCCACTTCGCCATAGACCAGCACCGTGGCGCCGTTCTCACGCAGCAGTTGCACATGGCTGGCGATGGCGTCGATTTCCTCGGCCACCGAACGCCGGGCCAGGCGGCTGGAGTACCAGCCGGAGACCAGGGCCAGGCCGTACGGGCGTAACACATCGCCCACGCCCTTGGCGTCCTTGGGGAATTTGCCGTTGAGCTCGAAACCTTCGTAGCCGATGGCCTTGCCTTCGCTGAGCGCGGTGCTCAACGGCGTTTCGCCGCCCAGGGCCGGCAGGTCGTCGTTACTCCAGGAGATGGGGTTGATGCCAATACGGATTGCGGGCATGGCTGCACCTTTTATTGTTTTAACCTTGAGGCTGCTGAAATCTGCTTGTGTGGGGCTTGCCGGTTCCTACAGTTGAGCGTGTTTAAATTCTGGAGCTGCACCAGGCCTGGATCAGTTGCTCGAAGGTCTGCTGCACCTGCTGGATCAGGGTTTCGTCGTCGATTTCCGCCGCCATCCACGCCCGGCTCGGCTCCTGGAAGATCGTCCGGCCCACGGCAAACCCGCGGCAGGTCCGGCTCCGGCTGGCCTGCCGGAAGCCCTCGGCCAACGATTGCGCCGAGGCATTCAGGCCCAGCAATACCACGCCCCGGCAATAGGGGTCGCGCGCCTCGATCAGCTCATCGAGCTGTTGCCACTGCTCGGCACTCTGCGCTTCGATCTTCCACCACGCCGGGTAGATGCCCAGGTTGTACAGGCGCTTGAGGCTGCGATAGAGCACATCCGGGTAGGTCGAGGGGTGATCCTTGGGCGGCACCACTTCCAGCAGCAGTTCATGGCCGCTGGTTTGCGCGGCCTGATACAGGCCCTTGAGCTGCGCCTCCTGTTCCAGGCGCAGCAACGGCTCGTCATCGGGGTGAAACTGCACCAGGCACTTGATGATCTGCTCCTGGGGCCAGGCGATCAGGTTGCTGCCAATCGAGCGGCCGTGCTCGAACGCCAGCGGTCGCGAGCCCTGTACCTCTACCGGACGCGCGACCCACCAGCCACGGCCAGTGGCGGCATTCAGCGCATCCTGGCCAAAACGCTGGTCGGCCAGAATGCCCACATCGGCCTCGACGCCCTGCTCGCGCAGCTTGCCCTCCACGCGCTCCACCGCCTGGATAAACAATTGCTTGATCGCGCAGATCCGCGCCGGGTCCTGGCCGCCTTTGTGCGCCAGTTCCACCAATTGCCAGCGATGGTCGAAAGCAAACACAAACAGTTGCTTCCAGGCCTTGCGCGGCACACTGACCTGATGCAGGCGCTGCAATACCGGGTCCTGGTCCGGCCGGGTGATCGGCACCGGGCTGCTGAACAGGTAATCAAGCTCGGCCGGGGTCGGCATCGCCGGGGCGCAGGCATGGCGTGACACCACCAACCCGCCGCAGGCATTGGCCAGCTGGCAGCAACGCGCGTCATCGGCGTCGTTCAGCCAGCCGCTGAGAAAGCCCGCCATAAACGCATCGCCAGCCCCCAGCACGTTAAGCACTTCGACGCGCACGCCGGGGTAAATCGCCCCGTCTTCCAGGCGCGCCGGGATCGCCCCGTGAATCACCGTGCAGCCTTGCGGGCCGAGCTTGACCACCAGGGTCGCCGCCGTCAGTTGGCGCACGTTACGCAAAGCGCTGAGCAAGTCGTGGCCGGCACCGGCAATCAGGAACTCTTCCTCGGTGCCGACAATCAGGTCAAAGCGCGGCAGGATGCCTTGCAGGTGCTGGCTGACGTTCTGGTCGGCAACAAAACGGGTCTGGCCGTCAGCCTTGCCCGCCAGGCCCCAGAGCACCGGGCGGTAGTCGATATCCAGCACGCGCCGGACGCCGTGCCGCTCGGCGTAGTCCAGGGCCTGGAGGCTGGCCTGGTACACGCCGTCGGTCGAAAAATGGGTGCCGGTGATCAACAGCGCCTTGCTGCTGGCGATAAAGCTTTCGTGGATGTCCTCGGCGCGCAAGGCCATATCGGCGCAGTTTTCGCGGTAGAACACCAGGGGGAAGGTCTCGCGGTCCTTGAGGCCCAGCAGGACCATGGCGGTCAGGCGCTGCGGGTCGAGCGTGATGCCACTGACATCACAGCCTTCGCGCACCAGGGACTCCACGAGAAAGCGCCCCATGTGATCGTCCCCGACCCGGCTCAACATCGCCGACTTGAGCCCCAGCCGCGCCGTGCCAAAGGCAATATTGGCGGAAGAACCGCCCAGGTACTTGGCGAAACTGGCGACATCTTCCAGCCGCGCCCCGACTTGCTGCGCATAAAGATCGACGCCCAGGCGCCCAAGACAAATCAGATCCAATTGACGCCCACTGGCAAAACGAGTCTGGCCCATGCTGGCTCCTGTTATTTTTATCTGCCCGCGCCTGCCGTCGTGACGGCGACGCGCTTGGTGGATGCAGACTAGGACGTCCGGCGCCAGCAATCAATATTTATTCTATAAATATTTTATGTGGAATATATTTTCCATTAAGATATTTTTTGCCACCTTCCCTGTAGACTTGCGCCCATTGACCTATTGTCAGGGGCGACGTGCCCGTCACCTGCCCTGATAAGAACACGCCAGAAGGATTGCCTATGTCCCGCACCGATCAGCAGGCTCGCGCCGAGACCGACGTTACCGAAGCTCTCGCCAGCCCTCCGATCAATGCCGAGCGTCTGTTGCAGTTGATCACCGATGAATACGAAAGCCTGCCCCGCCAGCTCAAGCGCATCGCCAGCTACATGAGCCAGCAGAGCGATCGGATCATGGTCGATCGCATCAGCGATATCGCCCGGGAATGCGAAGTCCATCCTTCGGCCATCGTGCGGTTTTCCCAGCGTTTTGGTTTCAGCGGCTTCAGCGAGATGCAGGCGCTGTTTCGCGAGGCGTATACCCACAAGACCACGCCGGTGCAGAACTACCAGCAGCGCATCCGCAGCATGATTGCCAACAAGTCGCAGAAAGCCAGCGGCGGCGACCTGGCCCGCGAATGCGTGAATGCCACGCTGTCGGGCATCGAGCGCCTGGGCCTGGAACTGGACGACGCCGCCTTCGAGAAAGCCGTGGACCTGGTGGTCAACGCCGACAATATCTACGTGGTCGGCGTGCGCCGCTCCTTTGCGGTGGCCGACTACCTGGTCTACAACCTGCAACACACCAACAAGCGCATCCACCTGGTTTCGGGCCTGGGCGGCAGCTACCGCGAGCAGATGCGCAGCGTGCGTGCCAATGACCTGGTGATCGCCATCAGCTTCACGCCCTACGGCAAGGAAACCCAGCACTGCCTGCGTATCGCCCAGCACCACCAGGCCAAAACGCTGATCATCACCGACAGCAACCTGTCACCGCTGGCCAAGCGCGCCAACACGGTGTTGCTGGTCAATGAAGGCTCGTCGTTCGCGTTCCGCTCGCTGAGTGCCACGTTGTGCCTGTGCCAGGCGCTGTTTATTGCCGTGGCGTACCGGCTGGAATTGAAGGTCGATGAGATTCACGAACAGGTGGGGTTCGACGACTAAAAGGCCTGCTCCCACATGTTGACCGAGGCAGCCCCAAGAATGGCCTACATGAATTTTCTTTTAGAAACCTCGCTAGCATTTCTTGGCAAAATGCCTCACTCCCGTGTAACCAGGTAGCCCCCCATGCCCCGTATTTTGACCATCGAAGACGACGCCGTGACGGCCCGCGAAATCGTCGCCGAGCTGAGCAGCCATGGACTGGAGGTGGACTGGGTCGACAACGGCCGCGAAGGCCTGACACGGGCGGTCAGTGGCGATTACGACCTGATCACCCTCGACCGTATGCTCCCGGAGCTCGATGGCCTGGCCATTGTCACCACCTTGCGCACCCTTGGCGTGTCGACGCCGATCCTGATGATCAGCGCCCTCTCCGACGTGGATGAACGGGTGCGCGGCCTGCGCGCCGGAGGCGACGATTACCTGACCAAACCCTTTGCTTCCGACGAGATGGCCGCCCGGGTCGAGGTGCTGCTGCGGCGCAACAACGCGGCCAAGGCCGCGCAAACCGCACTGCGCGTGGCCGACCTGGAACTGAACCTGATCAGCCGCGAAGCCAGCCGCGCCGACCAGCCGCTGAGCTTGCTGCCCACCGAGTACAAGCTGCTGGAGTTCTTGATGCGCAACACCGGGCAAATCCTCTCGCGGATGATGATCTTCGAGGAAGTGTGGGGTTATCACTTCGACCCGGGCACCAACCTGATCGACGTGCACATTGGCCGCCTGCGCAAGAAAATCGACCCGCCGGGCCTGACGCCGCTGATCCGCACGGTACGAGGCTCGGGCTATGTCATTGCTGAACCCGTCTAACGGCTGGCGCTCGTCCAGCAGCCGCCTGCTGGCGCTGTACAGCTCGCTGTTCGTGGCCTGGAGCTGCATCCTCATGGGGGTGCTGTATTACGAGGTCTCGGCTTACCTGGGCGACCTGTCGCGCCACTCGCTGATGCAGCGTCAGCACCTGTTCCAACACTTCGAGGGCACGCAACTGGATGAGGCCCTGGCCACCAGCATGACCTTCGATATGAAGGGCATTGATGCCTATGGCCTGTTCGACAGACAACAACGGCCCCTTAGCGGCCCGCTCCAGCAGATCCCCGCAGGCTTGCCCCTGGACGGGCGTATCCATGCCCTGGCCAACTGCATCGAATCGGATGACCCGACACTGCCCCGGGGCAGCTGCGACGCGGTGGCGACCCACACCCAGGATGGCCGCTGGCTGGTGCTGGTGCGCGACAACGGCTCGTTGCTGGGCGTGACCCGGATCATCCTGCAAGCCCTGTTCTGGGCCATTTCCCTGACCATCCTCCCCGGCGTCGCCGGCTGGCACCTGCTACGCCGGCGCCCACTGCGGCGGATTCGCGGGATCCAGGCCAGTGCCGAGGCCATCGTCGCCGGCGACCTGACCCACCGCCTGCCGCTGTCCAACCGCCGCGACGAACTGGACATGCTGGCGGCCATCGTCAATGCCATGCTGGAGCGCATCGAAAAACTGATGAACGAGGTCAAGGGCGTGTGCGACAACATTGCCCACGACCTGCGTACCCCCCTGACCCGCTTGCGCGCGCAGTTGTACCGGATCAAGCAACAGGCCGATGAGGATTCGCCCCTGGCCTGGCAACTGGATGCAGTGATCAGCGAGACCGACACGCTGATGGCGCGTTTTCGTGGCTTGCTGCGCATTTCCGAACTGGAGGACCGCCAGCGGCGCGCAGGCTTCCGGGTTTTCGCCCCCCTGCCCTTGCTCCAGGAACTCCATGACGTCTACCTGCCCTTGGCAGAAGAAGGCCAGATGACGCTGCTGTTGCAAGTTCCCGCAGCCTTGCCGCCGATTACCGGCGACCGCGCGCTGCTGTTCGAGGCCCTGGCCAACCTGCTGAGCAATGCGCTCAAGTTCACCCCGCCGGGCGGCGAAGTGATTCTGCGCGGGATCGACCAGGCTGGCAGCACGCGCATCGACGTCCTGGACTCGGGCCCGGGGATTCCAGAGGCGGAACGGGCCGCGGTGTTCCAGCGCTTTTACCGGGTCGAGGGCGGTCAGCAGCAGGGCAGCTTTGGCCTGGGCCTGTCGATTGTGGCGGCGATCATCAACCTGCATGGCTTCCGGCTGGAAGTCGGCAGCAGCGAGCGTGGGGGCGCGCGGTTGACCCTGGAGTGCCGTCCACAGCCCCCACTGTAGAAGCCGGCGTGCCGGCGCTTACAAGGTCAGGCCGGGAAGTTTTTGCGCAGGGCCTCGACGCCGCCGGTGTAAACGCCGCTGAACAGCTCTTCCACCTCGGCATCCGTCACCCCGGCAATCGGAGTGAACACACCCGACCAGGTGACTTTGGCCGAGTGCTCACCCAGCGCTTCAACCTGCAAGGTCGCCAGATACGCACTGACCGGGAACGGCGATTCGCTGATGGTGTACGTGTAGGTGCGCGCAACGTTATCGAAGGTCTGCAAATGCTCGACCACCACCGCGCCATCCACGGTTTGCAGGTGACGCACACGCCCGCCTTCGCCCGGCTCGCTCTTGGCAATCAGCGGCAGCCAATCGGGCAACGAGTTGAACCCGCCGACCAGTTGCCAGACTTGATCGGCCGAGACCGGGATTTCAATGACAGCAGATGCTTTGGCCACAAACAGACTCCACAACGATTGGAAAAGGTAGGTCAGCTTACGCCGGCGGCAAGGTGAGCAGAGTTACCTTCTGATCAAAAGATCGGAAATTTCCCACTTTCCCCAGGCTCGTCAAGCGTTTGACCAAAGTTGGTACAGCTTATGCAAACGTTTGCGTCACGAACTTGGCCACCGATTGCCTGCATGTTCGTCCGTCTCCGGCCCACCGGCTCAACACCGCACACGAACAAGGATTTTCCATGCCATTGACCTCCAGGCGCCCCACCCCGCTGACCACCTTGGGTGTTTCCTTAATGCTGGCTGCCGTTACGGGAGTACTCAGTACTCCCACCCAGGCCGAGAAAAAACCGCTTGATGAATCAGCCCAGGGCGAGGCCCTGAGCGCCGAAGCCAGCCCGGCGAAAAAGGGCGTGTACCTGTCGGACTGGTTCAACCAGGACCTGACGATCATTGGCAGCAAAGACATCAGCTTCGGGCCCAGACCGACCGATGATATCTATCTGGAATACGAGTATTTCGGCCGTAAAGGCCCATTCGAGCTATATGGCTATATCGACGTGCCGAAGATCTTCGGCATCGGCAACAGCAACGACAAGGGCGTGTGGGACCGCGGCTCACCGGTGTTCATGGAACATGAGCCACGGATCTCCATCGACTACCTGGCCGGACGCAGCCTGGCGGTTGGGCCGTTCAAGGAATGGTATGTGGCCTTCGACTGGATCTACGACCATGGCAGCAACAGCGCCAACCGGGCCAATACCTTGTACAGCGGCCTGGGCACGGATATCGACACCCGCTCGCGGGTCATTCTGTCGGCCAACTTCTATGGGCGATACCAGTGGGAGAACTACGGCGCGAGCAACGAATACTCCTGGGACGGCTACCGTGCACAGATGAAATACATCGTGCCCCTTGGCCAGTTCGACAATGGTGCATCGCTGACCTACATCGGCTTTACCAACTATGACTTTGGCTCGGACCTGCACAAGGACAACCCGGCACGCACCGCCAACTCCCTGGTGGCCACCAACGTCTTGCTGTATGCCTTTACCCACCTGCGCTTCACCCTGGTGGGGCGTTACTTCCACAACGGTGGTAACTGGCAGGACGGCAGTGAACTGAACTTCGGCGATGGCAACTTCCGTGCCCGGTCCAATGGCTGGGGTTATTACGCGGGCGTGGGGTATCAGTTCTAGCCCGTGCTCAATCCGCCTGGCGCGTGCTGCTGCGATACATGAACACCAGCGCCAACGCCAGGCACAGCATCGCCAACACCCGGCTGCCGGACAGTTCGATGGCCGTGTTGCCCAGCCAGCCGAAGCTGTCGATCAACAGGCCCATGGCCAATTGGCCGACGATCACCGCCACCGTCGCTACCGCCGTGCCCACGATGGGCACGGCACCGACCATCACTAGCATGTAGACCACGCCGAACAATGCCCCGGTCAGTTGCCACTTGGGCACCTCAAGCAAGCTCACGGCCTGGGCCGGCTCGAAAAACAGAATCAGCAGGCCGGTCACCAGCATGCCCACCACAAACGTGACCAGGCTGCTGCGCAGCACCCCCACGGTTTGCCCCAGGCGCCCATTGATTGCCGCTTGCACACTCAACACCGCACCGGCGGCAACCACCAGCACCAACAATAGAATCAGATTCATTGCCTTAACCCCGCGCAATCAGAACAAGAGCCACCCCAATCAACAGCAGCGCAATCCAGCGTTCGCCATTGACCCGCTTGCGGGGGCTGCCGAACCAGCCGAAATGGTCAATCAGCACGCTCTTGCCCACTTGCCCGGAAAGGATCGCGATCATGGTCATGGCAATGCCGATCCGGGGCGTGGCCAGGATCAGCACCACCACATACGTGGGGCCCAGGAAACCGCCGATCAGTTGCCAGCGCGGCAGTGCGTTGAGGGCCGGGCCTTTTTGCGGGCCGCTGAACAGCAGCAACAGCAGCAGGATGGGCGTACCCACCCCAAAGATGCTCAAGGTGGCCCATAAATGCCCCACCTGGGCCCCCAGCGGCCCCAACAGGCCAGCCTCCACCGACAGGCCCATGCCGGCCAGGATCACCAGCGGCAACAGCAGCAGCCCCAGCCGGTTCTGCGGGCGGGCCTGGGCCGTAGTCTCAAGAGAAGAAGTTTGCATACATCACCTACACGTCAGAGAAGCACAATGACGCGCATTATCCGGTGACAAATCTGTGCGATAAATGGGAGCATGCCGACAACACTTTTGCGTATTACGCACAGCACGGAGCGGTCATGCAGGGCTTCAACGAGTTGAGTTTCAAGGCGCTACGCCTGTTTGTCGCGGTGCTGGACCACGGCAGCTTCTCCGAAGTCGCACGCCGCGAAGGCCTGGCGCCCTCTTCCATTTCCCGACAGATCCAATTGATGGAACAGGCCCTGAGCCAGCAATTGCTCTATCGGCATACCCGGGCGATCAGCCCCACGGAAGCTGGGCGTTTGCTCGGGCATCATGCGCGCCTGATGCTGCAACAGCTGGAAGAAGCCGGGCAGGCCCTGCAAGAACAGGAAAGCGAGCCCAGCGGCCTGGTGCGCATCAATGCGCCCATGGTGTTCGGCCAGCGGCACCTGTCGCCCTGGGTGGCCGAGTTGTGCCAGCGTTATCCCAGGCTGCAACTGGATATCCAGCAGACCGACACCTACATCGACCCCCTGCAAGAAGGTGCTGACTTGTTGTTCCGTATCGGTGTGCTCAACGATTCCGGGATGCAGGCGCGTATTTTCGCGCCCCAGCGCTACCGGATCGCCGCCAGCCCCGACTACCTGGCGCGCTTCGGCACGCCGCGCCATCCCGATGAACTGCGCCATCACCAATGCCTGGCGTACAAGGGGGTGAATGGCCAGCAACGCTGGTACTTCCGTCGCGAACCAGACGACTGGACGCCCTACTCGGTCAAGGGCCCGCTCACCGGCAACCACGCCGACACCCTGGCGCGCGCCGCCGAACAAGGCCTGGGACTGGTGGTGTTCCCCTCCTGGCTGATCGGCGACAGCCTGCGCGCCGGGCGCTTGCAGGCGGTGCTGACCGACTATGAAGTGGCCACCACCCTGGAACCACAGCAGATTGCCGCGTTATGGCCCGGCAGCCGGCGCTTGTCGGTGAAGGTGCGCACGGTCATCGACTTTTTTGTCGAACGCTTCGGCAGCGTGCCCTACTGGGACCGCTGACTCAAAACAGCCACTGGCCGATCAACCAGGCATTGGCGCCGCTGATCACCGTAAACAGGCTCCAGGCCAGGATCCTGGTGGGCAGGCGATTGACGAACGGCCCCATCAGTTGCCGATCGCCGGTCATGCGGATCAGCGGGTACAGGGCAAAGGGCAACTGCAGGCTAAGCACCACCTGGCTGAGGATCAGCAGCTTGCCAATGGCATCGTCCCCCATCAACCACACCCCGAGGAACGCCGGGATCAGCGCCAGGCCACGGGTGATCAGGCGGCGTTGCCAGCAGGGAAGGCGCAGGTTGAGGTAGCCCTCCATGATCACCTGGCCGGCGATGGTGCCGGTGAAGGTCGAGCTTTGCCCGGACGCCAGCAAGGCAATGCCGAACAGGATACTGGCGAAGGCACCGCCCACCAGCGGGTCCAGCAGGTGGTAGGCGTCCTGGATTTCCACGACCTCGCTATGCCCGGTCTGGTGGAATGCCGCAGCGGCCAGCACCAGGATCGCCGAGTTGACCAGCAAGGCCAGGGCCAGGGAGCCGATGGTGTCGATACGCGCCAGCCTGACCGCGTCCTGGCGGCTGGCCAGGTCCTTGCCAAACAGGCGGGTCTGCACGATGGACGTGTGCAGGTACAGGTTATGGGGCATCACGGTGGCCCCGAGGATGCCGATGGCCAGGTACAGCGGCGCGGCGTCGCTGATCGCCGAGAGAGATGGCGTAAAACCACGCAAAACGTCCGGCCAATAAGGCTTGATCAACACCAGCTCGACAAAGAAACACACCCCGATGGTCGCCACCAGCGCCAGCATGATCGCTTCCAGGCGCCGGAAGCCACGGTTTTGCAGGGCCAGGATCAGCAGTGTGTCAAACGCGGTGATGACAATGCCGGTGGTCAGCGATACCCCCAGCAACAGGTGGAACGCCAGGGCACAGCCGAGCACTTCGGCCAGGTCGGTGGCGATGATCGAGATTTCCGCCAATACCCATTGCGTGCGCGCTGAACGCCGGCTGTAGCGTTCGCGGCACAGCTGCGCCAGGTCCTTGCCGGTGGCGATGCCCAGCCGCGAACACAGGCACTGCACCGCCATCCCCGCCAGGCTGGCGAGCAGCACCACGAACAACAGGTTGTAGCCATAGCGCGACCCGGCCTCGATGGCCGTGGCCCAGTTGCCGGGGTCCATGTAGCCGATGGAAATCAGCAGGCCGGGGCCGGCAAACTGCAGCACCCGTTTGAAAAACGGCGCACGGGGATCGACGGGGATGGTGCCCGCCACTTCCGGTGGGCAGAACGGTGCGGTGGCAGTTTTCGGCAGGCTGAATTTCACACGGGGTACCAGGCAGGCAGACAAGACAAGCCCGCAGCTTAGCAGTCCGGCGAGACCGTGCGCATCAGCGTTTCCCGGGGTAGATCAAGCGTCTCGACCACCTGCACCACCAGGTCCATTTCCTGATTCAGCGCCTCGCGCTCCATGCGCTGGCGAATCACCCCCAGCACCAGCACCGCCAGGGTCGTGATGGAGTACGCCGGCCCGGAAAACGCCCGCACCCCGCTCACCAGCAGCATGGCCGCCGCCAACGCCTGCCCCACCACCGGAATCGCCGTGGCCGCCCCGCGCCGCAGGATAAACCCGGTCAACCCGGCCAGCGCCGTACCGCTCAAGGCGGTGGTGGCCGAACGACCGACATCGAAACGGTGGAAAAACCCCTGTTCCTTTTGCGCCGCCGCCCGGAGCTCGGCCTCGAACACCTGGCGGTCGGCCAGGCTGAGCTTGTCCTTGTACTGCTCGATCAGGGTCTCGGCGACCCGCTCCTCCAGGCTCACCAGGGCCACGCTGTCGATGGGCTGGTCAAACTTGATGCCGACGCGCAAGGCCACGTCCTGGGCCAATTGGCGGTAACTCACACCGTGCCCACGGGCCAGGTTCATAAAGCTGTCACCGCCCATGCGCTGCAGCTCGATAGCCAGTTTCAGTGGGTCGCGCACCTCGCCATCGATGGCCGCACTGTGCTTGGCAGCCATCAGCTCGGCAAGAAACTGCAACTCTGGCGCCCGTGCCTGGAGCAGCACCGGGAACAGGTCCGCATCCTCTTGGGCAAAGCGCACCTCGGCACTGCGCGGGTCCACACGGATCATGCCCCGGCGCTCGTGCAGCAAGTCGGTGTACTGCACCACCGTCTGCAACTGCGGCCAGTAGGCCGCGTGGTCGAAGGTGACCAGATGCACATTGGTCACTTTGCCCTTGAGGGATGGAGTCAGGGGAATGGCATAGCGGCCAATGCAGCGCTCGGTATCCGGCTTGAGCGCCAGGGCCCAGTCCTTGCTGGAATGGCAATTGATCACCCGCCCCTTGAGCGGCGCCGCCACCTGCTCCCAGGGGCTGGATGTGCATATCGCGCCGCCCATCAACAACAGGTGGTTGAGGGGCAGTTCCCGGGCCAGTTCCGGGCTGGCCAGCAGGCTCTTGACCAGCAGGCGAGCGCCCAGGGAATGGCCGACCAGGTTGATCTGGCGCACCTCGATCGATTCGCGGTGCAGGTAGTTGGCCAGTTCCGCCAACAGTGTCCTGGCCACCTCGTCTACCCGGGCCTCGACACTTTTGTAGTGATCAAGAAAATAGCCCACCGCCTTGCCCAGGCCCACGGTCGCCGCGCCCAGGGTGCCGCCGCCGAGCATCGAGGCGATGATGTCCTTGAAGGGGGCGAACAGGTTTTCCAGGAAATGCCCGGCCGGCCAGAACAACATCAGGTTGGTCGAACCTTCGATATCCGCCAGTTGCGCCTGGAAACTGGCCAGTTGCTGCGGGTTGAAAAACGCAGAATAGCCATGGACATAGAGATTGAGCACCTGCCCCTGGGGCTCGCCGCACAGCACGAACGTGGGCTTGCGGGTGCGGTGCATTTCATCCCACTGGTGTTGCATGAGGCGCTGGCTCCTGGTGAAAACGCAGAGCGATAGTAACAAGAATTGGCGCAGGGCCTGCCCCTGTAAAAGACGTCAGGTGGCGAAGTTCTCGATCTTGACCTGCCCGTCCGGGAACGTCGCCACAATCTCCAACTCCCCACCCATTGCACGGATGTAGTTGCGCAAGGTGCTGATGTACATATCGGTACGACGCTCCATCTTGGAAACCGCTGCCTGGTTGATATTCAGGGCCTTGGCCAGGCTCTCCTGGCTCATCTGTTGCGCTTTGCGCAGCTCGTGCAACGGCATTTCCTTGAGGTGCTGCCGCAAGATCCGCTCGGCATCGGCACGGGCCTCGGGGGTCATGCGCGCCTGCAGGTCAGCAAATTTCTTAGCCATGATTCAGGCCCTCCTTAAGCAATGTTTCCAAGTGTTCGTCATACAGCTTTTCGGCAATCGGAATATGGTCTGCATACCAGCGATTGCGCCCGGTTTTTTCACCACCGGTCAGCAGCAGCGCACATCTGCGCGGATCAAATACATACAGCACCCGATAAGGTCGCCCGGCATGCTGGATCCGTAGTTCCCGCAGGCTGCCATGTCGGGAGTTCTTGATATCGCTGCTGTGTGGAAAGCCCAGGGCTGGCCCCAAAAGGCCCAGTAAATCTACAGTCGCCGAGACAGAAGACTGCTCCTTTGCATCCAGCCCAAACCACCAATTGCCGAATTCATCCGTGTACTCAATTTCCCACCTCATGTAAATATTCCATCCATGGAATATAAACTCAAGGGCATAACTTTAGGACTTTCTACACGCGCCCGACACCTAGCTTTTAATTCAAAAAAAAACCGCCCTCACCGAACTCATTGAAATAAACGGTATTAAAACTTTCGCGAGCGCCCTGTAGGATTTATACGACATCCAACAGGCACTGGCACAAAGCGCTGTGCCCTGGCAAAAATTCAGATTCAGCAACATAAAAGCGCGTTCTAATAGCGCCCTATCGATTCGCCTCAAAGATCCTGGAGTAAGCGATGCCCCATGAAGGCAACCTGTTACAAGCGGCCGTAGTGTTCCTGTTGGCCGCCGTACTGACCGTGCCCCTGGCCAAGCACCTGAAACTGGGTGCGGTGCTGGGCTATCTGTTCGCCGGCGTGATCATCGGCCCTTCGGCACTGGGGCTGATAGGCAACCCGCAAAGCGTCGCGCAGTTCTCCGAGCTGGGGGTGGTGTTGTTGCTGTTTATCATCGGCCTGGAACTGTCGCCCAAGCGCCTGTGGGTGATGCGCAAGGCGGTGTTTGGCGTGGGCCTGGCGCAAGTGCTGCTGACCGCCATGGTGATGGGGGCGGTGGCGCTCTGGGCGTTTGGCCAGTCATGGAACAGCGCGATTGTGCTGGGCCTGGGCCTGGCGTTGTCCTCCACGGCCTTTGGCCTGCAAAGCCTGGCCGAACGCAAGGAGCTGAACAGCCCCCACGGGCGTCTGGCCTTTGCGATCCTGTTGTTCCAGGACATCGCGGCGATCCCGCTGATCGCCATGGTGCCGCTGCTGGCCGGCGGCGACCACACCACCACCGCCGCCCAGGACCTGAACCACGGGTTGCAGGTATTGGGCAGCATCGCCGTGGTGATTATCGGCGGCCGCTACCTGTTGCGCCCGGTGTTTCGCATCGTGGCCAAGACCGGCCTGCGTGAAGTGTCCACCGCCACCGCGCTGCTGGTGGTGATCGGCACCGCCTGGCTGATGGAACTGGTGGGCGTGTCCATGGCCCTTGGCGCGTTCCTCGCCGGCCTGCTGCTGGCCGACTCGGAATACCGCCACGAGCTGGAATCACAGATCGAGCCGTTCAAGGGCCTGCTGCTGGGGTTGTTCTTTATCAGCGTGGGCATGGGCGCCAATATCAGCCTGTTGTTCAGCACGCCCTTTGTGGTGCTGGGCCTGACCCTGCTGCTGATCGGCATCAAGTTGCCGCTGCTGTATGCGGTCGGGCAGATGGTCGGTGAGCTGAACCGCGAGAGCGCAGTCCGCCTGGGCGTGGTCCTGGCGGCCGGTGGTGAATTTGCCTTCGTGGTGTTCAAGATCGGCCGCGACCAGGGCCTGTTCGCCCCGCACCTGTACGATGTGCTGGTGTTGACCATCACCCTGTCCATGGCCCTCACCCCGCTGCTGTTACTGCTGTGCCCGAAGCTGTTCCGGCCCAAGGCCAAGCCGGTGGAAGTGCCGGAAGAATACCGTGCGATCGAGAGCGATGCGCCACGGGTGGTGATCGCCGGCATGGGCCGGATGGGGCAGATTGTGGCGCGGATCCTGCGGGCGCAGAATATTTCGTTTATCGCCCTCGACACGTCGGTGGAAACCATCGAGCTGACCCGCAGTTTTGGTGGTATGCCGGTGTTTTACGGTGACCCCCAGCGCCCAGAGATCCTGCACGCGGCCAAGGTCGACCAGGCCGAGTACGTCGTGATCGCCATGGATGATCCCGAAATCAACATCAAGACCGCCGAGCTGGTGCGCAACCTCTACCCACACATGAAAATCATCGCCCGTGCCCGTAACCGCCAGCATGTGCATCGCCTGGTGGACCTGGACGCGTCACCGGTGCGCGAAACCTTCTATTCCAGCCTGGAAATGAGCCGCCGTACCCTGGTCGGCCTGGGGCTGAGCGAGACCCAGGCCGATGCGCGGATCAACCGTTTCAAGCACCACGACCTGCAACTGCTGGCCGCGCAGCACGCGGTGTACGACGACGCGGCCAAGGTGATGCAGTCGGCCCAGGAATCGCGCGCAGAGCTGGCGCGGTTGTTTGAAATGGACCGTCTTGAGGAGGAGTCGGGGAAGGTTTGAGGATGGATCCGAACGAAATTGCGAATTTTCTGACAGAATACAGCGCAATTTCGTTCATCCATTGGAAGACCTCATGCTCACCCTCAGCCAAACCGCCGCCCGCCTGGCCCTGGCGCTGACTGTCAGCCTGGGCGCCAGCCCACTGTTCGCGGCCACCAAGCCGGCTGCGGCGGCGCCGGACGACTTCCAGATCGTCTCGACCCTGGACGGCAAGTTCACCTTCACCCTGCCCAAGGGCTATGTCGCCGACGCCCTGCCCGCCGGCGCGCAAGCCCAGGGCACTGCTGGCGCCAACGGCACGATGTATATCAACCAGGCGTCAAAAAGCGTGGTGGTCGTGGCCCAGACCCTGCGCAATGACGGGATCGACCTGCAAGACAACGAACCGCTGTTTCTCGATAGCGCGGTTGAAGGCTTCCTCAAGGACGTAGGCACCAGCCTGCCGGACTACAAGAAACTGGCGCAGAAGAAACTGCTGATCAAGGGCGTGGGCCTGCGCCAGGTTGATGGCACCGCCAGCATGGGCGGTGGCAAGACCTTGAACTCGACCTTCCTTGCCGGCTCCGGCAACCGCTTGCTGGTGATCCAGGCCATTTCCCGGGCCGAGGATGTGACGGGGCATGGGCTGCTGGTCAGGCAGATTACCAGCGGCAAGTGACCCCGCCCGGTAAAACGACAAAAATCCACTGTGGGAGCGGGCTTGCTCGCGATGGCGGTGTGTCAGTTGATAGATATTTGACTGACCCACCGCC
>NZ_JBWKWY010000030.1:0-69707 GCF_059422465.1 Pseudomonas sp. GW821-FHT01D09 | reverse complement strand
CCCCCCCCCCCCCCCCCCCCCCCCCCCCCCCCCCCCCCCCCCCCCCCCCCCCCCCCCCCCCCCCCCCCCCCCCCCCAAGCCCGCTCCCACATTTGCTTTGTGTGATCCGCTGAGCGTGTGTTGCCTTAAATTATCTTCGACCCACATGTAACGATCCCCTCCCCCCGTTCTCTAGTAGGCTAAGTAAGCACAAACGCTTGCTTACTCACCTCACTGCTGGAGAAACACCATGACCACCCGTTCGCTGTCTGCCGCCACCCTCGTCCTGGCCCTGGGCTCTGCCTTGAGCCTGAGCACCCTGAGCACTGTTGCCGGGGCCGATGAAGCCAAAATGGAAAAATGCTTCGGCGTCGCCCTCAAAGGCAAGAACGACTGCGCCGCAGGCGCTGGCACCACCTGTGCGGGCACCTCAAAGACCGACTATCAGGCCAACGCCTGGAGCCTGGTCCCTGAAGGCACCTGCGTGAAGATGGAAAGCAAAACCTCGCCGACCGGCTTTGGCCAACTGGAAGCCTTCAAGGCCAAGTCCTGACGCCCCTGCCTGAGTACTGACGATGACGCTTTCATCCCTGCCTGATGTCGCCCAGGCTCAGGCATTCGGCCTTCCCCGCCGGTCCGGGCTGGGGCTCAAGAGCGAGCACTTTCACGACGTGCTCGCCACCCGACCCGATGTTGGTTTTTTTGAAGTCCACGCCGAAAACTACATGGTGGCCGGCGGGCCTTTTCATCACTACCTGGGGTTGATCCGCGAGCAGTACCCGCTGTCGCTGCACGGCGTCGGCCTGTCCATCGGCGGCGAAGGCCCGCTGAACCAGGCCCACTTGGCGCGCCTGGCGGCACTGGTCGAACGCTATCAACCCCACTCCTTTTCCGAACACCTGGCCTGGTCCAGCCACGGCCCGGTGTTTCTCAACGACCTGCTCCCCCTGGCCTATGACGACGCGGCCCTCAAGCGGGTGTGCGAACACATTGACCAGGTACAAACCACCCTCAAGCGGCGCATGTTGCTGGAGAACCCGTCGACCTACCTGCAGTTCCAGCGCTCCACCCTGGACGAAACCGACTTCATCAGCGAAGTCATCCACCGCACTGGCTGCGGCTTGCTGCTGGACGTGAACAATGTGTATGTGTCCTGCATCAATCATCAGCAGGAGCCGCTGGCCTACCTCGACGCGCTGCCTTTATACGCCGTGGGCGAGATTCATCTAGCAGGCTTTGCCGAAGACGCCGACAACCTCGGTGATCGCCTGCTGATCGATGACCACGGCGCGCCCATCGACAACGCCGTGTGGCAGTTGTATCAGCAAGCCTTGCAACGCACCGGCCCGGTCGCGACGCTGATCGAACGCGACAACAATGTGCCAGCCTTCAGCGTATTGCACGCCGAAGCCCGGCAAGCCGAGCAGCACCTGCTGGCGGCGGCGGTGCGCCCATGAACGTGCTTGGAGAGTTTGCCCAGGCCCTGCTGGCGCCAGACCAGCCATGCCCGGAGGGTTTGTTCAGCCGCAATGGCGCCGATCCCGCCAGTCGTTTTGCGGTGTATCGCAACAACGTCCACAGCACGTTGATCAACGCCCTGGCCGACAGTTATCCCGTGACCCTGCAACTGGTGGGCGATGGCTTTTTCCGCGCCATGGCCGGGCTGTATGTCCAGGCGTATCCGCCCACCAGCCCTGTGCTCAACGAGTACGGCAATGACTTGGCCGACTTTATCCAGGGGTTCGCCCCAGCAGCCAGTGTGCCGTACCTGGCCGACATCGCTCGGCTGGAGCGCTTGCGGATCAACGCCTATCACGCCGCCGATACCCCCGTCGCCGACCCACAGGCCGTCATCAGCCACCTGCAGCAACTGCCTAGCCTGAGCAACGTGCGCCTGCAATTGCATCCATCCGTTGCCACCCTGCAATCGAACTATGCCGTGGTGGCGTTATGGGCCGCGCACCAAACCAGCGACACCGTCGCCAGCCTCGACCCCTGGCATGGGCAAAGTGCGCTGATCTTGCGCAACGGCCTGGAGGTCGAAGTGTTCTGCATCGACAGCGGCTGCGTGACGTTTATCAACAGCCTGCACAACGATTGGCCACTGGAAATAGCGGTGGCGTATGCCCTGGATGCGTCCAGCGAATTCGACCTGCACCAATGCCTGGGGCTGCTGATCAATCACCGCGCTATCACCCATCTCAAGGTACAACCATGAAGACTGCCACCCCGTGCCTGATTGCACGCGTCACTCAACTCTTTGAAAAAATCCCCTACAGCCTGATAGCACTTGTCGCACGTTTTTCCATTGCCGCGGTGTTCTGGAAGTCCGGCCAGACCAAGGTCGAGGGATTGGCCATTGACCTGATAGACGGCACCTTTGAACTGGGCATGCCGCACCTGGCAAGCTCCACCATACCGCTGTTTCAAAGCGAATATCAGGTTCCGTTTTTGCCGGCAGACGTGGCCGCGTACCTGTCCGCGTTCGCCGAGCACTTTTTTCCGGTCCTGATCCTGCTGGGGCTGGCCACGCGTTTTTCAGCCCTGGCGCTGCTGGGCATGACCCTGGTGATCCAGGTGTTTGTCTACCCGGATGCCTACCCGACCCACGGCACCTGGATCGCGCTGCTGCTGGTGTTGATGGCCAAGGGCCCGGGACGGGTATCGATTGATCAGTGGATTGCCCGGCGCTGGCACTAAAGCCGATCCAATGCCTCGCCGTTGCGCTTGAACCAGCCCACCAGGTAATCGGCCAACACTTGGGTACGGCGTGGCAGCCCGCCCTGATAGGGGTGGACCAGGTACATCGGCATGCTGCGGGTCTGATAATCGCGCAGGAGCCAACGCAGCCGGCCGTCAGCCAATTCCATCTGCAACAGATAAGACGGCAGCCGTGCAATACCGGCGCCGACCAGCGCAGCCTTTTTCAGCAGGTTGTAGTGGTTGGAGGCAAAGGTGCCACCCACCCGCACCCGCAGTAACTCATGCTGCTGGTGATACAGCCACTCCTCGCGCCCGCTGTAGTGGCTGTTGAGCAAGCAGCGGTGGCCAACCAGATCAGCGGGCGCCAGCGGTTCACCGTATTGCTCCAGGTAGGCCGGGCTGGCGCAGGTCATTTCATGCCAGGCCAACAGGGGCTTGGCGACCAGGCGCTCATCGTTGGCGACCTCTGAGCGCACCGCCAGGTCAAAACCGTCCCGGGCCAGGTCGCGATAGCGGTTGTTGAGGTCCAACTCGATCTGCACCTGCGGATACTGCCTGGAAAAGTCCAGCAACAGACCGTCGAAAAACGTTTCGCCCAAGGACACCGGAACCGTCATACGCACAGGCCCGGCCAAATCGTCCTTGAGCCGTGCCAATGCCTGTCGGGCGCGCTCGACCTGGATTACCAGCCCCTGGGCCTGGGGCAACAACGCCGCCCCGGCCGCCGTCAAGCTGAGCCGGCGGGTGGTGCGATGCAGCAACACCACCGAATACTGCGCCTCCAATTGGCTAATGCGCTTGGACAACTGGCCCTTGCTGCACCCCAGTTGCTGGGCCGCCAGGGTAAAGCTGCCGGCTTCGATCAACACCGCAAACGCTGCCAGATCCTCCATCTCGCTCATGGATTGTTTCCATTTGAAAACCAAAGGTTGCCTATTAGTGCGCTTATCCGCAGAAAAAACCACTCTAGACTCAAGGCTCACTTGAACCTTTGGAGGAACGACACATGAAAATCCTGTTGATAGGCGCCAGCGGTACTGTGGGCTCGGCGGTCAAGGCCGAGCTGGCCCAGCGCCATGAGGTGATCAGCATTGGCCGCAAGAGCGGCGACTTGCAGGTCGATATCAGCGACAGCGCTTCGATCCGCCAGTTGTTTGCACAAACCGGCACCTTCGATGCCCTGGTGTGCGCCGCCGGTAGCGTCAACTTTGTGCCCCTGGGCGAAATGGACGCCAGCCACTTCGACCTCGGGTTGCAGGACAAACTGATGGGCCAGGTCAACCTGTTGCTGATCGGCCGCGAGTTTGCCAACGATGGTGCGTCGTTCACCTTCACCAGCGGCATTCTCAACCGCGACCCGATCCGCACCGGGGCCTCGGCCGCACTGGTCAATGGCGCCCTGGATGCTTTCGTCAAAGCCGCTGCGATCGAACTGCCACGGGGCCTGCGGATCAACTCGGTCAGCCCCAACGTGCTGGTGGAGGCCATGGGCAGCTATGCCCCTTATTTCCGCGGCTTCAAGCCGGTGCCTGCGGTGGATGTGGCACTGGCCTACGCCAAGAGCGTGGAAGGCTTACAGACCGGGCAGACTTACATCGTAGGCTGATCACTTGAGCAACGACGGCATCATCTCCAGCAACTGATCGCGGGGAATGGAGAACCTCAGGCCCGGGCCGCTGAGCACACCATGGACCGTCGCCGTATTGAGCTGCCGGCCATTGAGGTACAGCGTCATCTGTTTATGCATGGCCGCCTGGGTCAGCGCTTTCGTGCGCTCCCTAGCCTGCGGCGTCAGCGTCACATCGACCTCGATAAACTCGGGTTGGAGGGCGTCGGCTCTTTTCAGGGTCAAGCTCATCTCGGTGAAGTCGGTCTGTGAGGTGTAGAACAGCTTGGCCGGTGCCTCGGCCCAGGCCAAAGGCGCCAGCCAGGCCAGGGCGAACAGGCTCCATCGAATGGTCATGGATTGGCTCCGTTGCAAAACTTAAAAGTTGCACAAGGCTGGCACAACATCCAGGAGAAAAAGCGTCATTCCAGGCTTTATTAAAATGCTGAAACCTATTCGCCCCCCATCACCGGCTTGTGATGCAGCGCCAGCCTGCGTAACGTGGCGACACTTATCAGGAGACCCGATAATGCCTGCCGCCCGTATCCTAGCTCTGTTTGCCCTGCTGCCCTTGTTCGCCGCCTGCCAGGTGTTTGAAAGCGACCCGGCCAAGCCTTCCACCGCGAGCTTGACTCGCATGCAGGGCGAGCTGACTGCCGTCGGTGGCAAATTGCTGTTCCAGCCCTGCCATGACCAGCGCAACTACGTGGTCAACGATAGCGGCGGTACCAGCATCCTCCAGGAAGCGGCGTCCCTGGCCGGCCAGCAAGGGGCCCTGTTCGCCGACCTGCGCGGCAAGTTCTCCGGGGTGGCCAGCGGCACCCAGGGCCAGGTGGAGCTGCAGCAGTTGTACCGCGTCGAACGCTCGGCCTCGGCCTGTGACGACCCGGACTTCAAACGCATGATCCTACGCGCCAACGGCCATAAGCCGGCGTGGGCCCTGAATGTCACCAACAAGGGCATGGTCCTGCAACGCGAGGGCCAGCCACCGTTGCCGGTGCCGTATGTGGAAGAGCAACTGGGTGATGGCCGCTTCAACCTCACCACCGAAGCCAACGGCCAGCAGATCGAGCTGTGGGTCGCGCCCCAGCGCTGCATCGACAGCGTCAGCGGCAGCCTGCAGCATATGAGCGCCGAACTTCGGATCAACGGTCAGGTGCAACGTGGCTGTGCAGCGTTTGGCGGCTCGCGAGACGACTGATTCGGCCCTGCGCTGTTTTAGCATGACGGGAAAGCGCCGTTGGGGCTTATAATCGCCGGTTTGCAAAACCGCCGGCCCTACCAAACGCCGCATATCGGATCCTGTCATGCTACGAATCACCGAACTCAAGCTGCCCATCGACCATCCCGAAGAAGACCTGCGGCCTGCCATCGTGCAGCGCCTGGGCATCGCCAGTGATGATCTGCTCGATTTCACCCTGTTCAAACGCAGCTACGATGCACGCAAGAAGTCGTCGGAGCTGTGCTTCATCTACACCGTCGACCTTGAGGTCAAGGGTGAAGCCGCCCTGCTGCTCAAGTTCGCTGACGACCGCAATATCAATGCCGCGCCCGATGTCAGCTACAAGGTCGTCGGCCAGGCGCCGGCAGACCTGAGCGAGCGGCCGATTGTGGTCGGCTTCGGCCCTTGCGGGATCTTTGCCGGGTTGCTGCTGGCACAGATGGGCTTCAAGCCGATCATCCTCGAGCGCGGCCGCGAAGTGCGCCAGCGCACCAAGGACACCTGGGGCCTGTGGCGCAAAAGCGTACTCAACCCCGAGTCCAACGTGCAGTTCGGCGAGGGCGGCGCCGGGACCTTTTCCGACGGCAAGCTCTACAGCCAGATCAAGGACCCGAAGTTCCACGGGCGCAAGGTCCTGCACGAGTTCGTCAAGGCCGGCGCGCCAGACGAAATCCTCTACGTCAGCAAACCGCATATCGGCACCTTCCGCCTGACCGGCGTGGTGGAAAACATGCGCCAGCAGATCATCGCCCTCGGCGGTGAGGTGCGTTTTGAACAACGGGTCACCGATGTGTTGATCGACGATGGCCAGTTAAATGGCGTGGTGGTCGATGGCGGCGAGCAGATCCTCTCCAGGCACGTGATCCTCGCCCTCGGCCACAGCGCCCGCGACACCTTCCGCATGCTCCACGGCCGTGGCGTGTACATGGAGGCCAAGCCGTTTTCGGTGGGTTTTCGTATCGAGCACCCGCAGTCGCTGATCGACGCCGCACGCCTGGGCAAATATGCCGGGCACCCGAAGCTGGGCGCGGCCGACTACAAGCTGGTGCACCATGCCAAGAACGGCCGTTCGGTGTACAGCTTCTGCATGTGCCCGGGCGGCACGGTGGTGGCGGCCACTTCCGAGCCGAACCGGGTCGTGACCAATGGCATGAGCCAGTACTCGCGTAACGAACGCAACGCCAACTCCGGGATCGTGGTCGGCATCACCCCGGAAGTGGACTACCCGGGCGGCCCGCTGGCCGGGATCGAGTTGCAGGAGCGCCTGGAATCCCACGCGTTCATTCTCGGCGGCAGCAACTACGAAGCCCCGGCGCAACTGGTGGGTGATTTTATCGCCGGCAAGCCGTCCACCGCTATCGGCAGCGTAGAACCTTCCTACAAGCCGGGCGTAGCCCTGGGCGACTTGGCCCTGGCCTTGCCAGACTTCGCCATCGAGGCCATCCGCGAAGCATTGCCGGCCTTTGAGAAACAGATCAAGGGTTACTCGCTGCATGACGCGGTCCTGACCGGGATCGAGACCCGCACCTCGTCGCCGCTGCGGATCACTCGCGATGCGTCGATGCAGAGCTTGAATGTCAAAGGCCTGTTCCCGGCCGGCGAAGGTGCAGGTTATGCCGGTGGGATCCTGTCGGCAGGCGTTGACGGGATTCGGATTGCCGAAGCCGTGGCGCGCAATATCCTCGGCATCGAAGCCTGAGCAAACGCCCCCCACTGCGTGGGCTTGCCCGCGATGGCGATCGATCAGTTAACGCTGATGTTGACTGACAGACCGCCATCGCGGGCAAGCCCGGCTCCCACAGTGATCATCATGTGCCAGACGGTTTAGATATTGGCGCGCAGGACGCTATCCGGCAACGGCTCGCCCCGCTCGACAGTGGCAGCTACCGCGTCAATCAACTCTTCCAGCGCATACCCCTGCCCGACCAGCCACGCATCGTCGTAGTAGGTCGTGGCATAACGCTCGCCCCCATCACACAGAATCGCCACGATAGACCCCGACTCTCCTGCCGCCTGCATCTGCTGCGCAGCGATCAGCGCGCCAATCAGGTTGGTGCCACTGGAACCCCCGACCCGCCGTCCCAAGCGCTGCGCCAGGTAATGCATGGCCGCCAGCGACAAGGCATCCGGCACCTTGACCATCGCATCAATCACCTTGGGCAGGAACGACGCCTCCACCCGTGGCCGGCCGATGCCTTCGATACGTGAACCACAGTCCAGGCGCAAGCTGGCATCACCGCTCTGGTAATACTCGAAGAACACCGAACGCTCAGCGTCGGCACACAACACCCGGGTGCAATGCTGGCGATAGCGCACATAACGCCCCAGGGTCGCCGTGGTCCCGCCGGTGCCCGGGCTGGAAATCAGCCAGCTCGGCTCGGGATGCCGCTCGAAGCGCAACTGCTGGAAGATCGACTCGGCAATATTGTTGTTCGCCCGCCAGTCGGTGGCCCGTTCGGCATAGGTGAACTGGTCCATGAAGTGGCCGCCGCTTTCCTGCGCCAGGCGCTCGGACTCGGCGTAGATCTGCGTGGGATCCTGCACCAGGTGGCTCTTACCGCCGTAAAAAGCGATCTGCGCAATTTTTTCCTGGGACGTGGTGGCTGGCATCACCGCAATGAACGGCAGGCCCAGCAGGCGCGCAAAGTACGCCTCGGAGATCGCCGTCGAACCGCTGGAAGCTTCGATCACTGGCGCTCCGGGCTTGAGCCAACCGTTGCACAGCGCATACAGGAACAGCGAGCGCGCCAGTCGGTGCTTCAGGCTACCGGTGGGGTGGCTCGACTCATCCTTGAAATACAACTCGATCCCCGGCAAACCCGACAATGGCAGCGGGATCAGGTGGGTGTCGGCGCTGCGCTGGAAGTCCGCCTCAATAATGCGGATGGCCTCTCGGGCCCACGGACGATGGTCGCTCATGCTCAAGTTCCATTAAATTTTCAGGCTTGATTTTAGGGTGTTTCCTACACTGCACACAGATACAGTCATGACTCAATTCGATACACAATTGCCAGTCTTTGGCTCAATCCCTATCACGACCCTTTTATATAACAAAAAAGAATATAACTTTTGTTTTAACAACTAACAGTACGGGTTAGGGTACGCCCCTATTGAACTTTGATTGGAGAGCATCCCTTGCCTCTGCGTAGCACGTTTACCCGTTTCTTCCAGCTCGAAGCGGCCAGCGGTCTGTTACTGATCGCTGCAGCCGCCTTGGCCCTGATCATCAACAACTCGCCGCTGTCCTATCTCTACAACAGCTTTCTTGACGTGCCCGTGGCCGTACAAATCGGCGCCCTGCAAATCGCCAAGCCGTCGCTGCTGTGGATCAACGACGGCCTGATGGCCCTGTTTTTCCTGCTGATCGGCCTGGAGGTCAAGCGCGAGTTGCTCGACGGCCACTTGTCCAAGCCTTCTCAGGTCGTGCTGCCAGGCGCCGCAGCCATTGGCGGCATGGTGGTGCCGGCGCTGATCTACTGGGCGCTGAACAAGGATAACCCGGCAGCACTGGGCGGCTGGGCCATCCCGATGGCCACCGATATCGCCTTTGCCCTGGGCGTACTGGCGTTGCTGGGCAAACGCGTGCCGGTGTCGCTGAAGCTGTTCCTGATGACCCTGGCAATCATCGATGACCTGGGCGCCATCATCGTCATCGCGATCTTCTACTCCAGCGAACTGTCCACCGCGTCGCTGGCCGGTGCCGGCGCCTGCCTTGTCGCGCTGATAGCCATGAACCGCCTGGGGGTGGTGAAACTTGGGCCGTATCTGATCATCGGCCTGATCCTGTGGGTCTGCGTACTCAAAAGTGGTGTTCACGCCACCCTGGCCGGCGTGACCCTGGCGTTCTGCATTCCGCTGCGCACCAAAAATGCCGAACCCTCGCCCCTGCTGGGCCTGGAACACGCCCTGCACCCGTGGGTGGCCTACGGCATCCTGCCGCTGTTCGCCTTTGCCAACGCCGGCGTGTCCCTGGCCGGGGTCAACCTGGAAAGCTTCACCCACCATGTGCCAATGGGTATCGCCGCAGGCCTGCTGGTGGGCAAGACGGTCGGCGTGTTTGGCCTGACCTGGCTTGCGGTTAAAACCGGCCTCGCGGCCCTACCGACCGGCGCCAATTGGGGCCAGGTCATGGGCGTGGCCATCCTGTGCGGCATCGGCTTCACCATGAGCCTGTTTGTCGGCTCGCTGGCGTTCGTACCGGGCAGTAGCGAATACGCCGGGATGGACCGGATGGGCATTCTCACCGGCTCGATCCTCGCGGCATTGATTGGTTATGCAGTGACGGCGATGGCCAGTCGTAAGCAGGTGACGGTCAACGCGTAACGCATCCGTGAGGGCAGGCTTATCCTGCCCTCACCCATTCTTTCAGCCTCTTCTCCCCTCGCTCACAGCACCTTCCTACATTCTTTCTCCTGCACCTCCCATAAGGTCGCACACCCGTCTTCAAGAACGGATGTCACGGCCAGGAGGGCATGATGGCCAACAACAAGGACAGACCCCAGGTCTGGCGTTCCTATGGAACCGGTACCGGTGGCTATCGCCGCCTGGAACCTATGAGCGACCGCGAACTGGCAGCCCGCGAGACTCGCTAGCAACCCTACAACGCAATGCTCGCACGCCAGCAGGCGTATGAAGCAAAGCTTCAGCCAGCGCCAGAACCAACGCCGGCCCCTGTCGTCGGGTGCGTTTTCGCCAAGTCCTGCCACTTCGCCATCATCAGCTATAACACCCCGTCTGGTTAAATTCCCCTGGATCGCCTCGCAGACTATGGCGAACATGCAGTGCTGGGCGGCCGTGAAACAGATGCAACAGGCCGACTTCCTCTCAAGAAGATCAGCGCCAGTGCATTGCCTGCCGGGCTTGGCTCGCTGGCACTGGGGGGCTCGACCATTACCGGCGCGGCTGCAGCCACCGGGACTGTTGCAACAGGTCTCATGCTGGGCCTGGTCGCCCTACTCTGGCCCTCGACACTGGGCGACAGCGCGCTCTATAGCGATGAACAATTGCGCACCCTGCCCCGTGCCCGCACCCGCGTACGCCTGAATATCGAACAACAGGCCGACGGTAGCCTGAAGGGCTATGCCTTCTACACGGGAAAGAATCGTGATTGGGAAATGGTCGATGTCGTACAGTTTCAACCACAGGGCACGCAACACGTAGCGGATTTGGGCGACGGCGTCGAACTGATCTGGACACCTGCGGTTGACCCTACAGATACCCTTGGCATACCCGCACTGGAAGCTGCGCCAGCCACGCCTCACCTATGGGTGTATCCGCCGACGGAAACAGCCGCCAATATCATCGTCGACCCGATTTATCCGCCGGAGTACAAGGATTTTATTCTGGTGTTCCCCAGTGAGTCAGGGGTAAAACCGCTCTATATCGTGGTGAGCTGGAAGTACGAAGATGCGCCGTACCACGGAAAAAAAGGCAACTCCGTTAAAAGCAAAAGACCAACCAACGGTTTAGCTGCACTAAACGACTCTATACAAGTGAAACCTACAGAACCGCGCAGAGTAGGCATCGACCCACAAACGAAGGAGTTTGTGGTCATAGATCGCACCGCAGATGAGCTTTATCACGGTCATGTGAGGTCCTGGGAAGAGCTTCATCAAGACATGAAAAACGCGCTGATAAAAGCAGGTAAAACCAACCGCAAAGGAAAAATTCTCGGAGCAAAAAAATGAACATGCACTATCACGACCCGGATATGAGTCATGAGGAAGTAGTAAACAGTCTTGCCGCTGGAGACGAATGTAAGGTAGCAACTGCACTGATTTCTATAGGGCTTAATGAAAAAAATGGCGTCTGGGCTCAAGAGATCTGTTTAAGGCATATGAGTCATGACAACCAAACGATTGCTTCAGCAGCCATAGTCGCTATAGGTCATATCGCGCGTCGATTCAGAGCACTGGACACAGCTAAGGTATCTACTGCAATGCAATATGCTGTGCAAAAACACCCATCACTGAGCGGTGTAATCAGTAGCGCGCAAGATGACATCGAAATGTTCACCTGAGCGCCCCCCCCAACCAGTTACTCAATCTGAGAGACGTCCCCTCACCGGCGTCCCATTAACGAGTAACAAGATGGAGTCCATCGTTTATCACCACATGCATCGGTAGTAAGCCTGGAGGTGGATTTGAACCGTTAATAATCAAATCCATCTCCACGAAAATCCAAAAGAAGAAAAAGATTCGCACCATGAGATATCTGATTGAAGCCTTCGATAAGATTACTGACCTCCAGGCGTTTGTAGTCGTGCTACCTCATGGGTGTGAGGACAAGTTGAAAACCATAATGCAATGGTCCGACGAGCAGTATGGCTGGGAGGGTTACAACCTTACGCCCACCCAACTGGCAGCTATCGAATCTTTGGCAGGCAGAACAATAGGGACCCCCTGTTCATTTTTTCCAACTCACCTGCAATATCTGACTAGAGAACCAGAAGCTGAAAAGGGTCTTAACAAACATTATGTTTTATCTATCAATTACCGGTTTTTACCCGGACCAGAAGCAAGATGGTTCGTTGCAGCACCAATTCGACATAGAAGGGGATCAGCTTAACCAAGACGTCGCTCAACTCACCGAATCAAAACCCCTTGAGGAGTTGCAACCCGGAGAGTTGGAACTAACAAAAAGCCAAGTCGCCCAGCTATCCACGCTGCTGAACATTAACTTGAGAAACGACTTGGAGTACTTCATCGGCCTACGAACCCGGCCATGAACGCTAATAAAAAACCCCGCCCAGTCACCCGGTCGGGGTTTTGCTTTTGCCGCCTGCCCCTCTTAACGGGTAACGCGGCTGGTCCCATCAACGGTCATGATGCGAACCCGGTCACCAATGCGGAAAATCTCGTTTTCCTGCACCGCCTGGACGTAGGCGCGCATGCTGCCGTCGTCTTCGCGCACGGTGATTTCCACACCCTGGGTGCGGGTCAGGCCTTCTTCGGTGGCCGAGCCCAACAGGCCACCGGCCACGGCGCCGATGACGGCGGTTACAATGCTGCCGCGACCGCCACCGATGGCGCTACCGCCAACACCACCGATGACTGCGCCTGCTGCGCCGCCGATTGGGGTCTTGGTGCCTTCGATCTTGACCGGACGCAGGGATTCGATGGTGCCCATGCGAACGCTCTGCACACGACGCGCTTCGTCACGGGAGTACGAGTCGCCGGTCAGGCTGGAGGCACAGCCACCCAGCAGCAACGACATCGTGGTAAAGCAGGCAACCAGCAGAACAGACTTACGCATAGCATCAACTCCAAAGGACATCACTTTATTAGACTCCGCTGCTTGACGCCTGTCACGGCAAGGCCCGCAGAAAATTGCTTTCATTCAGCCCCAGTACAGACAGGCTGTACCACAAAAACCGACAAACGGTAGCACCTGCACCCAGACAAGGAATTTCATGGACTACTTCATCATTGTAGCGACCACTGCAGCCGGCCTGTATTTCCACTGGTGGCTGTACCGGCGGATCCAGCGCTGGGTAGACCGCGACCTGGCGCTGTCCCTGGCGGGAGACGACCAGCGCAAGCGCAACTTTATGCTGCAACAGTTGGAACGCGCCAAGGCAGAGCAGGTCAAGCGTAAGGATTTGCCACAGTGGCTGCAGGATGCAGCACGGCAATACACGCCAGAAACCCCGAAGTAGAGGCCTGGGCAACACTCAAGGCCATAAAGATCCAGGGTGGGATTACAGGTGTTTTAGCTCTCAGGGTGCCAGTCGCTCACGGGTCCAGTCGGCCCCCTGCAGACGATAGTTCAAGCGGTCATGCAAACGGCTCGCCCGGCCCTGCCAGAACTCGATGCGTTCCGGCAGCAGGCGATAGCCTCCCCAGTGTTCCGGGCAATCCGGCTGGGTTTCGCTGAAACGCTGTTCAGTCAGCGTGAGCAAGTCCTGCAATTGCTGGCGATCACGGATCACCTGGCTTTGCGGGGAAGCCCAGGCACCAATGCGGCTGCCCAGGGGGCGTACCTGATAATAGGCGTCCGACTCTGCGGGCGTGACCTTCACCACCCGCCCCTCAATGCGCACCTGGCGCTCCAGGGTCGGCCAGAAGAAGGTCATGGCAGCAAAAGGCCGTGCCGCCAGTTGCTGGCCCTTGGCGCTCTGGTAATTGGTAAAGAAGGTAAAACCTTGTGCATCCAGCCCCTTGAGCAGCAGGACACGGCAGTGAGGCCGGCCCTCCTGGTCCACGGTCGCCAGGGTCATGGCATTGGCCTCCACCGGCGGTTGCTCGGTCTTGACCGCATCGCTGAACCACTGGTGGAACAAGGCAAACGGCTCATCTGGGGCCTGGGCCTCGCTCAAACCGTCCCGTGTGTAGTCACGGCGCATATCAGCCAGTGCCTGGGTCATGCGGTTTTATCCTTCTTGCTCAACTGCTCAGTTTTTCGCCTGGTCGTTCGCCGCTACTTTTTTCGCAGGCGTTGCAGCCGGCTTTTTCGCAGCCGGCTTGGCCGCAGCTTTTTTCGCGGCTGGCTTGGCGGCGGCCTTCTTGGCCGGTGCTTTCTTGGCGGCAACGGCTTTCTTGGCGACCGGCGCGGGGGCAACCACGTCCTGTACCGCGACCAGTTCAGGCTTCGGCGGATTTGGCGAGTTGTACTTGCTCAGCAGTGCCAGCATGGTGGTGCGCTGGGTGAACATGATTTCCATGCGACGGTTCAGGGCGCGGCCCTGGGTGCTGTCGTTGGCGGCGCGGGGCATCAGGTCACCCATGCCACGCAACATCAGGCGGTCCTGCTTCAGGCCGCTGAGGCTGAAGATCGAAGCAATGGACTGGGCACGCTCCTTGGTCAGCGGCTGGTTCTGCACGGTGTCGATATGGCCCAGGATCAGCACGGCGGTCTTCGGATCCTTTTCAACAGCCTTGGCGACACGGGTGAACGGGCCCAGGGTCACGGGCAGCAACATCGCCGGGCGCTTCGGGTTGTAGGAGCCGTCGACCGGGGCAATCACCACCAGTACGTTGTCGCGACGCTCCAGTTGCAGGTTGCTGTCCTTGATCGCCGCGCGCAGGCGCGGCTCGTAGTCGTCCAGCCAGGCCTGGGTGATTTTCGGGTCTGGCATGGGGACGTTGGTCACATCGACTTTGCTCAGGGGTTTTGGCTTGCTTTCAAACGGCCACCACCACTTGGTGTCGCTTTCAGCCTTGGCCACGACCGGCGGCGCAGCGGGAGCAGGCGTTGCCGCCTTCAGATCGGCCTTGAGGTCGGCCTTGGCGTCAGTTGCCTTGGCATCGGCCTTGGCATCGGCCTTGGCGGTAACGTCCTTGGCCGCCGCCTTGTCGGGCCAGAATGACCACCAAGGCTCGCCAGACGCATCATTTTGTGGGGTTTGTGCACAACCAGTAAGAGTGAGGCAGAGCGCCAGTGCCAAGGACTTGTTCGATAACATGAGATATCCACAAAATGAGAAAAAACAGGAGTCTTGATGACTCGTTAAACAGACGCTTCAAGAAGATTTAAGTAACAACATTTTGCCAGCGCCTTTTGTAGGTGCCTTTTTAACAAAAAAACGCCAGACCGCAAGCTATTTACAGACAACCGGCCAATATTCTTACCAACTTTTGCGCGCGCGGGTCCATAAGTACATACGGCCCCAGTGTATTGGTCACGAAACCAAAGGCTACATCATATTCTGGATCGGCAAAGCCCACGGAGCCCCCAGCCCCAGGATGCCCAAATGCACGTGGGCCAAGGCCGAACGTCGCATTGGGCACGCCTGGCTGGTCCAACATACAACCCAGGCCAAAACGGGTTTGCGTCAATAAGGTTTTATCCGGCCCGATACTGTGCTCACGGGTCAGTTGTTCAAGCATATCGGCTTCCAACAAACTTCCGTCCAATAAACCACTATAAAACCCGGCCAAACTGCGCGCATTGCCATGCCCGTTTGCCGCAGGCTGCTGCATACGACGCCACTCGGGTTTATTAGTGCTGGTTAGTATAGAAGGCGGATTGGTAAACGCCCGGGTGGTCATTGCCGCAGGTTCGCGCAGGGTGACCTGCAACAGCCGTTGGGCAGCCTCATCGCCCATATTGCCTTTGCTCCGGGCAATGTGGGCGACGCGATAAAACTCTTCGTCCGCCAACCCGACATGAAAATCCAGGCCCAGCGGGCGGGCAACCCGGGCCACAATCGACTCCCCCGGCCCACGCCCATCGGCGCGGCGCAGCAGCTCACCGACCAGCCAGCCATAGGTAATGGCGGCGTAGCCATGGCCTTCGCCGGGTGTCCACCAGGGCGCTTCGGCGGCCAGGGCGGCCGTCATCAACGGCCAGTCATACAGGGCTTCGGCGGGTAATATTTCACGCAGCGCGGGCAGCCCGGCCTTATGGCACAGCAGTTGGCGCAGGGTGATGTTGTCCTTACCTGCCGCCGCGAACTGCGGCCAATCGTTGGCAACCGGGGCGTCCAGCTGCAACTTGCCTTCGGCAACCAGTTGCAGGGCGGTGACGGCGGTGAATGTCTTGGTGCAGGAGAACAGGTTGGCGATGGTATCGCTGTGCCAGGCCTGGGCACCGTCCTTGTCGGCAGTGCCGGCCCACAGATCGAGGACGGTTTCGCCGCCAACCTGCACACACAGCGCCGCGCCGCGCTCCTGAGGGTCGTCAAACAGTGCGGCGAAGGCTTCACGCACTGCTTCAAATTGAAGCTCGTAATGACCCTGAATCTGCACCGGCATCCCCCTCGAAAAAGACCTACTTAAAGTGGCGCCCATTGTTCCAGTCATTACTGGGTTTGGGAACCCGTGGCAGCCTGGGTGACCTTGGCCTTTTCGGCTTCCCGGGCCAATTGCTGGATCGTCGCCAGGTTGCTCTTGCGCACACTGTCGACAAACCCCTGGAACGGCACATCGGTGATCCCCACCAGGCCGAAATGGCCATTTTCACCGTCCAGCAAACGACCACTTACCGGCTGATCGAGGTACTGGAACCAGTGCACGCCGACAATCGACGGTTCGGCCATGGCTTGCTTGAGGAAATTCGCGTAAGCCGTGCCCCGCGCCTCTTCCCTGGCCAATGGCGTGACACCGCCCCAGAACGGGCCACGGTCGGCCGAGCCAAAGTTGAACTCGCTGATCAACACCGGCTTGTCCAACGCGCGCAGGGCGGCGAAGTCATAACCGTCCTGGGGCTTGAGGGTGTACATATTGAAGCTCAGTACATCGCAATACTGGGCGCAGGACGCCACCGCCTCCGGGGTGCTGACCGCATAGCGGCCGCCCAGCAGCAACTGGTTGGGCGCATGCCATTTCAGCGCATCGGAGATGGTCTTGAAGTAGGCGTCGGCGAAAGTCTTCTGGAAGTATTGGAAGTCGGCCTCGATTTCCGGGTGCTCGGGGCTGGGCATCGGCGGCTCAAAGCCTGGATCTTCCATCAACTCCCAGCCAGCCAGGTGGATCCCCCAAGCTTTGGACAGGCCCTCTTCGTTGCGGTATTTGTCACGCAGTTGCTTGAGGAATGCGCGCTTGGCCGGCACATCGGTGGTCATGCGCAGGGTGCCGTAGGCCAGGGCATAGCGGGATTTCGCATCGTCACCTGGGCCGGCCCACGCCAGCTCGTTATCGGCAAAGAAGCCGATCAACCAAGGGTCATCGCGATGGTCACGGGTGGCAATCGCCACTGCCCGCTCGGTGGCCATGGCAAAGCGCGGGTCGAAGGGATCGGGCATGCCGCCCCACCAGTCGATGCCAGTGCTGATACTGGTGTAATCACCAATGATCGACAGGGGCAAGGTGTAAGGCATGCGCTCAGCGTCCCCCAGTTGCGGGGCGCTCCAGTTGCCGACCGTGTTGAAGCCCCAGGCTTGCAGGCGATCGAGGGTGTGGCCGACCCAGCGCTTCTGGTCAAAGCCTTCGGTGCCGTAGGTACGCTGCAGGTTGGCGCCGTAGAAATCGTACCAGCGGCCCGCATCAAAACCGCGCCCAAGGCCGGCACCATTGCCGCTACGGTTATCACCCTTGCCGTAATACGTGGCGAAGGGCTCACCGGCCTTGGGCAATGCGCCAAACATCCACTCGCGGCCAGCCACATAGGTCTGGCTGCTGTCCGCCGCCACGGTGTTGACACCCAGGGAATAGAACGGATGCCCTTGCGGCGTCACCAGATACCAGCGCCCATCGCGCTTTTCGGTGCGGAAGAAACCGCTGGCGTCAAAGGCCGGGCCCTTGGTCCAGCCGCCGAACGTGTCCAGGGCACCCTTGTCCCGTTCCGCCAGCCAGCCCTTGAGCTGTTGCTGTTCCTTGGCGGCAGCGGCTTTCAACTGCTCGTCGCTGCTGACTTTTTCCGGCCAGCGCGCGCGGGTGGACTGCCCATAGGCATCCACCAGTTCACTGTAGGCGGCCTTGAGCACCGGTTCGCTGTCCTGCACGCCAAAGCGCTCCAGCAGGATGCTTTGCGGCGCAGTGGGCTTGAGCATCGACAGGGTGACCGAGACCACCTGGCTGCGATCGATTTCCCCAGCACTGGCGGCCAGCATCACACGCTGCCCGTCCACGGTGATCGGCATCGGCGGCCCGGCCTTCATGCCCTGGCTCAAGGGCGAATTGGCTTGCAGCGGCACCAGCAGGGTTTGCGCAGGCCCCGCCGGCAGATCGATACGGCTGACCAAAGTCTTGCCGTCGCTGCTCTGCACCTTGACGTACAACGTCAGCGCCCAGTCCATCGCGCTCTGGATACGCAGGCTCATGGCACTCGATTGCGACCAGTCCCACACACCGTTCTGTGGGCTGAGCACCAGGCTCGGCTCCGCCGCCGGGTTAAAGGTGATGCGGCGCAGCACCTCGCCTTCGGGGGTCTGCTCGGCGTTGTATTGCGGCAGGCTGGCGTCCTGGGTCGCCACCTTGACCACATCGGCCGGCCGGACAAAGTTGAACAGTGTCTGTTGCCCCGCCGGCGCGGCCAGCAATGGCGCGGCGAACAACAGGGCAAAAAGAGCAGGCAGCGTGCGGATCATACGAACAAGGTTCTCCCAATCGGCCGGTGAATGGCCTGATGACTTGATATGAGGTAGACCACGAAGTGGGTGAATTCACCCACGATGGCTTAAGAAATTTCGCGCCGGAACGGCGGCAAGGCATTCAGGATCGCCTTGCCATAGCGCTGGGTGACCAGACGGCGGTCGAGCAAGGTGATGGTGCCCCGGTCTTCTTCGGTACGCAGCAAGCGACCACAGGCCTGGACCAGCTTCAACGAGGCATCCGGCACCGAGATTTCCATGAACGGATTGCCGCCACGGGCTTCGATCCATTCGGCCAGCGCGGCCTCCACCGGATCGTCCGGCACCGAGAACGGGATCTTGGCGATCACCACGTGTTCGCAGTAGGCCCCCGGCAAGTCGACACCTTCGGCAAAGCTGGCCAGGCCGAACAGCACGCTGGAGTCCCCGCCATCGACCCGCGCCTTGTGCTTGTTCAGGGTTTCCTGTTTCGACAGGTTGCCCTGGATAAACACCTGCTTGCGCCAGTCGCGGTCGAGGCCGTCGAACACGTCCTGCATCTGCTTGCGTGACGAGAACAGCACCAGGGTGCCCTTGGAACCTTCCACCAGCGACGGCAGGTCACGAATGATGGCCGCGGTGTGGGCCGGCGCATCCCGTGGGTCGGCCTTGAGGTCCGGCACCCGCAGCACGCCAGCGTCGGCATGATGGAACGGGCTGGGGACCACGGCGGTAACGGCTTTTTTCGGCAGGCCGGCACGCATGCGGAAGCGGTCAAAGGTGCCCAGGGCGGTCAGGGTCGCCGAGGTCACCAGGGCGCCGTAGGCCACGTTCCACAGGTTGCGCCGGAGCATTTCCGCCGCCAGGATCGGGCTGGCGTTGACTTCGATATCGAACAACGCGCCGCTTTCCGACAGCGTCAGCCAGCGGGCCATGGGCGGGTTGTCTTCCGGGTCTTCGACAGTGAAGGCAGTCCACAACTCCCAGTTGCCCTGGGCACGGGACAACAGGCTGCCAAACAATGGGTACCATTCTTCGGCCTGGTTGCTGGCGATGCCAATATTGACCTCGCCGTCCATGCCTTCCTTGAGCAGGTCGGTCAGGCGGGTGAACAGGTCGGTGAGGCGCGAGAAACCTTTCTTCAGCTCCACGCCCATCTCGCGCATATGCTCGGGGATCAGCCCGCCGACAAAGCGGTGGCGTGGCCGTTCACGGCCTTCGACGTCTTCGCCGGGCTTGAAGTCCGCCACCTGCTCGCAAGCGCTGAACATGAACTGTTGCTGGGTCTTGATCTCCCGCGCCAACTCCGGCACCTGCTCGATCAGCTTGCCCAGGTCGCCCGGCAGCGGATGCTGGGCCAGCAGCTTGGTGAGGTTCTTGGCAGTGGTTTCCAGCCAGTCGGCGGTGGAACGCAGGCGCGTGTAGTGGGCAAAGTGGCCGATGGCCTTGTCCGGCAAGTGGTGGCCTTCATCGAACACGTACAGGGTATCGCGCGGGTCGGGCAGCACGGCGCCGCCGCCCAGGGCCAGGTCGGCGAGGACCATGTCGTGGTTGGTGACGATCACATCGACCTTGCCCATGCCTTCGCGGGCCTTGTAGAAGGCGCACTGGCCGAAGTTGGGGCAGTGGCGGTTGGTGCATTGGCTATGATCGGTGGTCAGGCGCGCCCAGTCGGCGTCTTCCAGGGCATTGGGCCAGCTGTCGCGGTCGCCGTCCCACTTATTGCCGGCCAATTTCTCGATCATGCTGGTAAACAGCTTCTGGCTGGCTTCATCGACCTCGATCTTGAAGCCTTCTTCTTCAAACAGCGAGGCCGTGGCGGTTTGCGCATGGCCTTCCTGCAGCAGCACATCCAGCTTGGACAGGCACATATAGCGGCCACGGCCCTTGGCCAGGGCGAAGGTGAAGCTCAGGCCGCTGTTGCGCATCAGGTCCGGCAGGTCTTTGTAGACGATCTGCTCTTGCAGGGCCACGGTGGCGGTGGCAATCACCAGGCGCTTGCCGGCGGCCTTGGCAGTGGGAATCGCCGCCAGGCTGTAGGCCACGGTCTTGCCGGTACCGGTGCCGGCCTCGACGGCCACGACCGCAGGGTCGCCACTGCGCCGGCCTTCGTCGTCGGTGTCGATATCCCCGAGGACCTTGGCCACTTCGGCGATCATCAGGCGCTGGCCGTAGCGCGGTTTCAAGCTCTTGGCTTCGAGAAAACGCGAGTAGGCGCCCTGGATCGTGGTTTTGAGTTCAGTGCTGATCATGGATAGTCGGGCGCAAAAAACGCTGGATAAATTTTCAGTGGTTCGGATCGGCCGCTATCATACCCCGCTAATTAATCCCGCGCAGAACGGAGTACCTCAATGACCGTCTTTAGCCTTGCCTACACCCTGCATGTCTTGGCCGCCCTGGTCTGGGTCGGTGGTATGTTTTTCGCCTGGATGATCCTGCGCCCGGCCGCAATGGCGGCGCTCGACGGCCCTCCACGGCTGAAACTGTGGCTGAATGTGTTTCAGCGTTTTTTCGTGTGGGTCTGGGTGGCCGTGTTGATCTTGCCGATCAGTGGTGTCGGCTTGCTGCAATTGCGCTTCAACGGCTTTGAAACCGCGCCGCGTTATGTACAGGTGATGATGGGCTTGTATGTGGTGATGACGGCGCTGTTTATCCGCATCCAGGCCTTGAAGTTGCCGGAACTGCGGGCAGCGGTGGCAGCAGAGGATTGGCCGGCGGGCGCAGCGGCGCTGGGGCAGATTCGACGGTTGGTGGGGGTAAATCTACTTGTCGGGTTGGTGGTGGTGGCAGTGGCTTCGGCTCGGCCGATGTTCTGAGGTTGTGCTTCAAGGCCCCATCGCGGGCAAGCCCGCTCCCACATTTTGAATGGGTTCGCAAATCAAGTGTGGGAGCGGGCTTGCCCGCGATGGGGCCGCTGCCGATAGCTCAAAGCCGCTGGATAGTGACCGTACCGGCAGGCCCCGCCGGCCCGGCCTGCCCTTCCAACCCCGGCCGGCCCGCCTCGCCGCCATCGGCGCGGTACACCAGGCAACCCTTGGACTGCCCGCCCTTACCTGGCTTGCCGGCCACACCTGGCAAGCCCCCGGCACCGCCATCGACCCAGACCTTGATCTGCTCGCGCGGATAATCCTGCGGCAATTCGATGCGCACTGCCGCACCCGCCGCACCCGGCAGCCCGTCGCCGCCGTTGTCACCATTGGCGCCACGCCCGGCCGATCCCCACGTGCACCCTGGGTCTTCGCCATTGGCGCCATCCAGGCCGGCATAGCCTTGGGCACCCGTGCCACCACGGGCATCGACCGACAGTTCATCCGCGCTCAATTGGGTGATCCGCAAGCTCAGGTCACGCCCCGGCTTGGCCGGCTTTTCATGGGTGCCGGGCGCGCCACGGGAGGTGATCTGGCTGCCATGTTCCAACTGGGCATGCCGCACCTGCAATTGCAGGGCTGAGGCGCTGGGCACGATGGTGATCCGCGCCTCGCGGCCCAGATGCAGCTCGTCGACCGTGACCTGGGTGATATTCGCCGGAATCAACAAAGTGCCGTAGTCGGCAACTTCCAGGCGCTCCAACTGCAGCACGCTGGTGCTGTTGGGCAAGCGCAACAACGAGTGGGTCTCGACACTGACGCTCTCGGCCAGGGCAATAGGGCTGACCAGCAGGGCCAGGAAAAAAACCTTACGCGTGAGTGGCTGCCGTGCTGTTTCGATCATTGATAACCCCATGCCCCTGTCTCCTTCACATTATTCTTTGGGCGCACAGTAACGAGTTCTACAGGCGATTTGCCAGTGAAGGATTAAAAAACTTGGGGAGGCTGCGACTTGGCATCTGGAACGGCGAGATTTGTCGGAAATTGCCGTCAGAAATGCCCCTGAAGCCACCCAGGGGCAAGGAGGGAACCCCTTAACGGTTGATCTGGATTTCCACACGGCGGTTCTGGGCCCGACCGTCGGCGGTTTTGTTATCGGCCACCGGGTGGGTCTCGCCGGCGCCCGTCACCGAGACAAAGTTGCTGCGGGGCACGCCGGAGCGGACCAGGTAATCGGTCACCGAATGGGCGCGTTTTTCCGAGAGCCTCTGGTTGTAGGCATCTTTACCGACGCTGTCGGTATGCCCACTGACCCGCAACCGGGCACCCGGAGCCTCCTGTTTCAGGCGCGTGGCGACCGTGTCGAGCTTGGTTTTATCCGCCGCCGTCAGCCGGGCCGAGTCAAACTCGAAGTGCACATCCCGAATCACAATGGTCTCTTCCCGGACCACCACTACTTCTTCCACGACAACCGCCTCAGGCACCGGTGGGCAGCCATTGGCATCGACCTGTACGCCTTTGGGGATGCCCGGGCACTGGTCACGGCTGTCGGGTACGCCATCGCCGTCCTCGTCACCGTCGCCATGGACCCAGCAATAGGCGCCGGCCATGCCGCCAATCAATAACGCGCCACCACCGGCCCATGACGAGCTTTCGGTCGCGCCCAGTGCCGCACCGGTAACACCGCCAAGGGCCGCACAGGTGGGCCAGTCGGTTTTTTGCAAGCCTGCGCAACCTGTCAATACTCCGGTTAGCAGAACCAAGGGTAGAGCTGTCCGCATGATGCTCATTTGCTTTCTCCTGAGGGATCGGCCGCAAGCCGATAGGTGGAGTAAAGACCGCTCTTTTCATCTGCGCCAGCCCGCCAAACCCCCGTATTCATTGGCCAAGGCGGCTTTTACCGAGCAACAGGCCAGCGCCGGCTCTAGGCCCGCACGCTCAAGCAGGCTAGTCTTCATGGTTCTGATATGAGGATCTTCGATGACCGCCGGCAATTCTTCCCGTACGCCACAGCAAGCACTCGCAGCCCTGCTTGATCGCCAAGCCCCCAAGCGCCTGCTGGTCTTGGGCTCCGGCCACTTCCCGGCGCTGGAGGCGTTCCAGCAGGCGCACCCTGAGACCGTCGTCTGCGTCGCAGGGCCAGGGCCATTGCCTGGCGAACTGGCCGCCCAGCGCTTTGACCTGGCCCTGGTGGTCGATTGCCTGGAGCACCTGTCAAAACGTGCAGGGTTGGAGCTGCTGGGCGGGGTGCGCAACCTCAACGCCAGCCGCATCGCAGTACTCGCCGACCTGGCTGCCTGCGGCTGGAAGGACACCGACTTTTTCTCCCTGGCCCTGCAGACCAGCGAACAGTTTTGCCGCGACAATCAGGTACTGACGCTGTTTACCTACGATCTGCTTGAATACAAACAGGTACCGGACTGGCTGAACGCCCGGTTCTGGGCCAACCCGGAAAATTTTGGAAAGTATTGGTGGTAACCACAGGCATATCCATTGACTGCGGCCGCAGTGGCAACCGGCTGGATATCAGGAGAAGGCCTTCAGGGTAACGTCCCTATGCCGTTCGGACCTCGTTGAGTAACTCTGGGTGACGATCGAGCACCTTAAGAAGCTTTATGAGGGCTAACGGTGGTTTCGTCTTACCGTTCTCATAGCGCGAGAAGGCGTTGACCCCTCCTCCAAATATCTCAGCCGCTTCTCGTTGATCCAGGGCCAGCTTCTTACGCACCCGGGTAATAAAGCTGGGGTCCACGAGGTCTGCATTGACCTGTTTAGAGAATGCGCGCATCTCTTTCATCACACGATCCGACTCAGCCAGATCCAGGATTGACTCGGCGCAGGACGGGCAGAAGTCCCCCGCCACATTCACAATCACAATGGTTTCGCCCTTGTATGAATAGGGGATATCGCGGGTGTCATGGACCAACTCCGCAGCGCCGCAAACAGGACATTTCATATTCATAGCTCCTTGAAGGACACGATTAGCACATCTTCGATAACCGTGAGTTTCAGGTATAGATTCCCCACCTTCGTGTGTGGTCTGTACACGTCTTGCCATGTCGTGTGATCAGCGTAGGTCGTCATGCTTTTGTAAAAATCCGCTGGTTCAAGAGCCTGGACTACAGCCAGCATCTCGCCAAGATCAAGATCAAGGAGATCGGCACCGGCTCGGGCTGCGTTCGTGGTACGCACCTTCCCAGCGTCAATCAGGGCCTTGACGCTAGCCAGCTTGCAATGAGGTGTCTTCTTCTCCATGTTCGACATTAACCTAATTGGTTTTAATTTGGCAAATAGGTTAATCCACCTATCCTTGCTCCATGGGTAGCACTGAGCTCAAACACTCGAATGCCAATGGAACCTCAGCGACTTTCGGCGAGCCAGCGACGAAATGTCTCAAGGAATGAAAAGAAAGGTCAGCGCTCTCATGCCCGTTGGCCGTCGAGTTCCCCTATGATCCTCTGTAGTATCTGGAAAACTTTGGAGCGTTTTGGTGGTAACCATGAGTACATCCATTTGCCCCTGCGGCAGCGGCAACCTGCTGGATGCCTGCTGCGGCCATTACCACACTGGCCACCCTGCGCCCTGCGCCACCGCGTTGATGCGTTCACGCTACAGCGCCTATGTACTGGGGCTGGTGGACTATCTGGTGGCGACCACGCTACCGGCGCAGCAAAGCGGCCTGGACCGGAATGCCATCGGGGCCTGGAGCGCGCAAAGCACCTGGCTGGGCCTGGAAGTGGAAAGTTCCGAGGTGTTTGGCGGGCAGCCGGAACATGCCTTCGTCACCTTTACCGCGCGCTGGCATGACAGCACCGGCGAACACAGCCACCGGGAACAGTCATCCTTCGTACAGAACGATGGGCGCTGGTACTTTATTGATCCTACGGTGGAGGTGAAGAGCGGGCGCAATGATGCCTGCCTGTGTGGCAGTGGGCAGAAGTTCAAGAAGTGCTGTTCCGGCTATTTGTAAAAAACCGGTTCTTTGTAGGCCCGGGCTTGTCTGAGGGCGGCGTTCCGACAAAGCACTGTAAGGACACCGCGTTTATCCAGGCTGTGTGCGTTATCGTTAACGCCTTTCGCGAGCAAGCTCGCTCCTACAGGATCACGCCATGGTTAGCCGGTTATTCGCCTATAGCTGCCTGCTCGCAGTGACCGTTGGCCTCTCGGGCTGTGCCTCGTGGTTCGCCGATGAGACGCCGCCACCGCAAACCCACCTGGTCAAGGTCGAGTTGGTACGCGCCAAGCTGCTGGAGCAGAAGTTCAAGCTGCATTTTCGAGTGGATAACCGTGGCGACTCGGACCTCACCGTGCGCGGCCTGATCTACAAGATCAGCCTGGCTGACGTGGAGCTGACCGAAGGCGAGTCCGACGAGTGGCTGACCATACCGCCCCATGGCCGGGGATTTTTCAAGGTCACGGTGCGCACCAACCTGTGGCCACAGGTGCGGGAAATCGCCGACCTGTTGAAAAACCCGGACCGTCCCATCCCCTATCGCCTGGAAGGTGAGCTGAAAACCGGATTATTCATCGGTAACGACGTGCACGTGATACGCAATGGCGAGATAATCCCCGGCGATTTTATTCCGGAGCGACACCAATGACCCAGCAACCCCATGTCCATGGTCCTGACTGCAACCACGATCACGATCACCACGATCACGACCAAGGCCATGTGCACGGCCCGAACTGCGGCCATGCCCACCAGGAACCGGTGCGCAACGCCCTGAAAGACGTTGGCCGCAACGATCCATGCCCATGCGGCAGCGCCAAAAAGTTCAAGAAGTGCCACGGCGCCTGATACACATCCTGCAGGAGTCGGTAACCCGGCTCCTGCAGTTATATCGATAGATGCAAATGTTTCATTGAATTTTCCCTGGTCGAGCATTACCTATACCTACAGGCACATCAGCGGGCGTCCTGCCCGTTCAAGCATCACCAATCCTGGAGAGCTTCATGATCGACCTGTATTACTGGACCACCCCCAACGGTCACAAGATTTCGTTGTTCCTGGAAGAAGCCGGCCTGCCCTACGAGGTGCATCCGATCAACATCGGCCAGGGCGACCAGTTCAAGCCAGACTTCCTGAAAATCGCGCCCAACAACCGCATACCCGCCATTGTCGATCAGCAGCCGAGCGATGGTGGCGCGCCCATTTCCCTGTTTGAATCCGGCGCCATCCTGCTGTACCTCGCGGAAAAAACCGGCCAGTTCCTGCCCAAGGACCTGCGCGGTCGCCAGGAAGTGCTGCAATGGCTGTTCTGGCAAATGGGCGGCCTGGGCCCGATGGCCGGGCAGAATCACCATTTCAGCCAGTTCGCCCCGGAAAAAATCCCCTACGCCATCAAACGCTACGTCGATGAAACCGCGCGCCTCTATGGCGTGCTGGACCGGCGCCTGGCGGACCGCAGCTTCGTGGCCGGCGAGGCCTACAGCATTGCCGATATGGCGATCTATCCGTGGATCGTTTCCCACAAGTGGCAAAGCCAGCGCCTGGAAGACTTCCCCCATCTGCATCGCTGGTTCAACCTGATCAAGGAACGTCCGGCGACGGTGCGGGCCTATGACCTGGTGCAGAAGGTCAACCCGCCAAAATCCTGATACACGCCCCCCTGTGGGAGCTGTCGAGCCCCGGTGAGGCGGCGATGCAGGCGCTGCGGTCTGCCAGATACCGCGCGATGATCCTATCGTCGCCTCGCTAAAGCCCGACAGCGCCCACATTTGCTCAATCAAATCCTGAAAATTAGCATCGCCTCCCGCTTGCGTCGGTTCGCCGCGCTCACTAACGTAGCGCCTTTACTGACGTTACCCCCGCAGGAGCTTTGCCATGGCCTCGCCAGCCCTCTCACATTTTCTTCCCCGGTTCGGCGTTGCCGCGGCAATGGCCAGTGCCTTGGGCCTGGCCGGTTGCCAGTCACTGAACAGCCAGGACACCCTGCCTCCCGTTTCCGGCGTGCAGCCGCTCAAGGGCCTGGCGCAGAATGTTTCCGTGCGGCGCAACAGCCAGGGCATGCCGCTGATTGAAAGCAATACCTTCCACGACGCGCTGTTCACCCTCGGCTATGTGCACGCCAGCGACCGGATCAACCAGATGGTCACCCTGCGCCTGCTGGCCCAGGGCCGCCTGGCGGAAATGTCCGGGCCGGACATGCTGGATGTGGACCGCTTCATGCGCGCCGTCAACCTGAAAAAAAGCGCCAGCGAGCTGTACAACGCCTCGTCGCCGCGCCTCAAGCGCTTCTTTGAAGTGTATGCGCGCGGGGTCAACGCCTACCTGTTCCGCTACCGTGACAAACTGCCGGCAGACCTGGCCCAGACCGGCTACAAGCCCGAATACTGGAAGCCGGAGGATTCGGCGCTGCTGTTCTGCCTGCTCAATTTCAGCGAGTCGGCCAACCTGCAGGAAGAGTTGTCCGCCCTGGTCCTGGCGCAAAAAGTCGGCGCCGACAAACTCGCCTGGCTGACCCCAAGCTACCCGGACGAGCCACTGCCGGTGGCCGAGTCCGACAAGCTCAAGGGCATCAACCTCGGGCAGATTCCCGGCCTTGCCACGCTCAACAACATCAACGAGCACCTGGCCAGCCTCAACACCCTTGGGGTTTCCACCTCCAGCAACTGGGCCATCGCCCCGCAACGCAGCCGCAGTGGCCGCAGCCTGCTGGCGAACGACCTGTCAACACCGATGCAGGCGCCGTCCCTGTGGAATTTCGTACAAATCCGCGCGCCAAAATACCAGGCGGCCGGGGTGTCGCTTGCCGGGATTCCTACATTGCTCTCGGGCTTCAACGGCAAGGTGGCCTGGAGCATGAGCCAGGTGTCCGGCGATACCCAGGACCTGTTCCTGGAGAAGGTCAAGCGCCAGGGCGGCGCGCTGTACTACGAGCACAACGGCAAATGGCTACCGGCCATCGTGCGTAACGAAACCTTCTTCGCCAAGGGCCAGCGGCCGATTCGCGAGACGGTGTACGAAACCCGCCACGGGCCGCTGCTCAACAGCGCCCAGTCGCTGAGCAGCGGCTACGGCCTGGCCCTGCAAACCGCCGACTTCAAGGATGACAAGAGCCTGGATGCGTTCTTCGACCTGTCCCGGGCGCAGAACGTGGAAAAAGCCTCGGACGCCAGCCGCGAGATTCGGGCCATCGCCCTGAACATGGTATTTGCCGATGCCAGCAATATCGGCTGGCAGGTCACCGGGCGCTTCCCCAACCGCCGCGAAGGCGAAGGCCTGCTGCCCTCGCCGGGCTGGGACGGGCGCTTTGACTGGGATGGCTACGCCGACGCGATGCTGCACCCCTATGACCAGGACCCGCCACAGGGTTGGGTCGGCACGGCCAACCAGCGCAGCGTGCCCCATGGCTATGGCATGCAACTGTCCAACTCCTGGGCCGCGCCGGAGCGCAGCGAACGCCTGGCGCAACTGGCCGGCAACGGCAAGCACGACAGCCGCAGCGTGATCGCCATGCAGTACGACCAGACCACACTGTTCGCCGCCAAACTCAAGAGCATGTTCCAGGCGCCGGGCATGGCCCAGCCATTGAAACAGGCGATCGATGCCCTGCCCGCCGCCGAGCGGACCAAGGCCCAGCAAGCCCTGGGCCGCCTGATGGCGTTCGACGGGCGCCTGGCCGCCACGTCGGCCGACGCCGCGATCTACCAATTGTTCCTGCAGGAAAGCGCCAGGCAGATTTTCCTCGACGAACTGGGCCCGCAAACCAGCGCCACCTGGAAAGCCTTTGTCAGCAACGCCAACCTGTCCTACGCGGCCCAGGCCGACCATCTGCTAGGGCGTGAAGACAGCCCCTTCTGGGACGACCTGCGTACCCCGGCCAAAGAAGACAAACCGGCGATTCTCGCCCGTAGCCTGGCTGCCACGATCACCGCCGGCGACAGCCAGTTGGGTGCGGATCACAAAGCCTGGCAATGGGGCAAGTTGCATAGCTACACCTGGAAAAACACCCGCGGCCAGACCCTGCGCGGCCCATTGGCAGCAGGCGGCGATCACACCACGTTGAACGCTGCGCCCTACAACTGGGGGCAGGATTTCGCCACCACCCAGGTCCAGGCCCTGCGCATGATTGTGGATTTTGGCCAGGTGGAACCGATGATGGGCCAGGGCGGGATCGGCCAATCCGGCAACCCGGCCAGCCCGAACTATGTGAACGGCATCGATCCGTGGCTCAAGGCACAATATTTGAGCTTCCCGATGCAGCCGCAAAACCTTGACAAGGTGTATGGCAAGACCCGATTGACCCTGGTCCCGGGAAAATAAAGCCGGTTCTACGGCCTACCCGCAGCCGCGCCCCAGCGGCTACAGGGCGGTTGTGGGAGGTCTATCAGGCCACTGGCGCGGGAGGTGGCTCGTCCGGCAGGGTCGGCACACCAGGCTCGGTGGGTTGTTCCGGGGTATCGGGGTCAGGCTGGCCCGGGATGCCGCCGGCGGCGGGGTCGGCCATCAGGGACCAGGCCAGAACACCAATCTGATTGGGTTCCAACCGGGCAAGTTCGGCGCTGATTCGCGGGTCGAGCTTCATAGGGTACTCCTCAAGCGTGGCTCGGCGCGCTGTGCACGCGCCGAGGCAGTACACCCAATAGAGTGCCTGCCCGCTGACAAATTCCCTTGTGCTGTAAGACGTTTCTATCAGGTGCGTGGCAGAGTGACGCCGCGCTGGCCCTGGTACTTGCCGCCCCGGTCCTTATAGGACACTTCGCACTCTTCATCGGATTCAAAAAACAGCATCTGCGCCACGCCTTCATTGGCGTAGATCTTGGCCGGCAAGGTGGTGGTGTTGGAGAACTCCAGGGTCACGTGGCCTTCCCATTCCGGCTCCAGCGGGGTCACGTTGACGATGATGCCGCAGCGCGCGTAGGTGCTCTTGCCCAGGCAGATGGTCAGGACATTGCGCGGGATGCGGAAGAACTCGACGGTACGCGCCAGGGCGAAAGAGTTTGGCGGGATGATGCACACGTCGCTCTTCACATCGACAAAGCTCTTTTCATCGAAGTTTTTCGGATCGACGGTGGCCGAGTTGATGTTGGTGAACACCTTGAACTCATCGGCGCAACGCACATCGTAGCCGTAGCTGGAAACCCCGAACGAAATCAGGCGCTCGGCGCCCTCTCCGCGCATCTGGCGCTCGACGAAGGGTTCGATCATGCCGTGCTCTTGCGCCATGCGGCGAATCCACTTGTCCGATTTGATGCTCATGGCGGGTGTCCTGAATAGCGAGGTGGAAAAATTCTGTTGGGCATCTTACCGGGGCTGGCCTCGCGGTTCAAAGGAGGCGGGGGTTTTTCTTGATTAAGTTGCGCCGGGACACTGTCAGCCGTAAAGATCGGGCCAGCCCCTGAATTGACGGGGCGCGGGCCTGCAAAGCGCGCCGCCAGTCACGAAAATAGAGAAACCTTCGGAAATACCATTGGCACGTTCCAGAAAAAGGGTTAAGGTGGCGCCACTGTGCTGCTTGTGTCACTGAGAATCTCTACACGATGTTGAATTTCGATCCAACCATCTCCAAGAATTTTTCCTGCTCTTTGCACTCAGTCTCGGCCAGGGCTTTTCCTGAGTCGCAGTTAACTTTGTCCAAGGAGATACACCATGTCTAATCGCCAAACTGGTACCGTTAAGTGGTTCAACGATGAAAAAGGCTTCGGCTTCATCACTCCACAATCCGGTGACGACCTGTTCGTTCACTTCAAAGCTATCCAATCCGACGGCTTCAAAAGCCTGAAAGAAGGCCAACAGGTTTCTTTCATCGCTACCCGCGGTCAGAAAGGCATGCAAGCTGAAGAAGTTCAAGTTATCTAACTTGTACTGACTTAGTCGAAAGAACCCCGCCCTTAAAAGCGGGGTTTTTTTATGCCTGATCGTTCCTACGCTCCGCGTAGGAATGCAGCCCAGGACGCTCCGCGCCCCCCATGCGACGCAGAACGTCACAAGAGGCGCTACGTAGAGCGTGGGCGCGATCAGTGCATAGCAAAACGCCCGGTGCATTCCCATGCACCGGGCGTTCTTATCGCCAGCTTACAAGCCGCTATTGAAACAACGACTCACTCGACAAGCCATTCTTCTCCAGGATCTCCCGCAAGCGCTTGAGACCCTCCACCTGGATCTGCCGTACCCGCTCACGGGTCAAGCCGATCTCCAGGCCAACGTCTTCCAGGGTGCTGCTTTCATGGCCACGCAGGCCGAAGCGGCGAATCACCACCTCGCGCTGCTTGTCCGTCAGCTCTGAAAGCCATTGGTCGATACTCTGTGATAAGTCATCGTCCTGCAACAGCTCACACGGATCCGTTGGTCGGTCATCCGTCAGGGTGTCCAGCAGGGTTTTATCCGAATCCGGGCCCAGCGAGACATCGACCGAAGACACACGCTCATTAAGACCCAGCATGCGCTTGACCTCTCCCACTGGTTTTTCCAGCAGGTTGGCGATCTCTTCAGGCGAAGGTTCATGATCCAGTTTCTGGGTGAGCTCACGTGCTGCCCGCAGGTAGACGTTAAGCTCCTTGACGACATGAATCGGCAACCGGATGGTCCGGGTCTGATTCATGATTGCGCGCTCAATGGTCTGGCGAATCCACCACGTCGCGTAGGTCGAGAAGCGGAAACCCCGCTCGGGGTCGAACTTCTCCACCGCCCGGATCAAGCCGAGGTTGCCCTCTTCGATCAGATCCAACAGGGACAGCCCACGATTGACGTAGCGTCGGGCGATTTTCACCACCAGGCGCAGGTTGCTTTCAATCATGCGCTTGCGCCCAGCCGGATCGCCCTTTTGCGACAATCGCGCAAAATGGACTTCTTCTTCGGGAGTGAGCAAGGGGGAAAAGCCGATTTCATTGAGGTACAACTGGGTCGCATCGAGCGCCCGGGTGTAATCAATATACTTATGCTGTTTTAACGCTGTGGAGTTTTTGGACTTGGTACGAACTGAAGGTACAGCGGGTCCCTCATTCGACATCGATTCCGTACCGATGCCGGTCTCCATAAGGAGAACCTCATCGTCGATGTCAAACTCCGGCGCTTCTTTACTGAGAGCCATTGTTATAGTCCTTTGGTGAGTTCGACCTCAAGCTCAAGCGACGCCTTTATCCTTGGCAACGCTGGAGCCTGTTCCTTCTACGTGAGGGAACAGGCTGACAACACATCAACGCCGGGGTAGGAATTGCAGTGGATCTACAGGTTTACCTTGGCGGCGAATCTCAAAGTGCAGTTTCACCCGGTCTGTACCAGTCGACCCCATTTCGGCAATTGTCTGTCCGACTTTGACCTGCTGCCCCTCCCGAACCAACAACCTGCGGTTATGACCGTAGGCACTGACGTAGGTATCGCTGTGTTTGATGATGACCAATTCGCCGTAGCCCCGTAAACCACTCCCGGCGTATACAACAGTCCCATCAGACGCAGCTAAAACAGGCTGTCCCAAATCCCCGGCGATATCAATGCCTTTATTCAAACTACCGTTTGAAGAGAATTTTCCAATAAGGATGCCATTTGAGGGCCATCCCCAACCGGTCGGCGCCGGTCCCGCAGGCGGCAACGGCGCGGGTGCCGGCTTGCTCGCAACCTTAGGCGCAGCGGTGCCTGCAGGCCGGGTGAAGACCGTCGTCCTACTGGAAGAAGAGGCCGACGAACCGGATTTTGTCACAACTGCCGTGGGCGCCGACCCCGTGCGTCCATCGAAACGGATAGTTTGCCCCGGATGGATCGTATAGGGCACGGGAATGTTGTTACGTGCAGCCAGCGCCTTGTAATCCCAGCCATAACGGAAGGCGATGGAAAACATCGTATCGCCCTTGCGCACCACGTATTGCCCGGTGGTTACCGTAGGCCGTTGTGGCGCCGCATTATTGCGGTCGACTACCCGCGCCCCGCTACCAGTGCTGGAGCAGGCCGCCAACAAGGAACTCAAGACAAGGCCAATCACCAGTCGCTGAAAGCTCGTTTTACTCATACGCTGCGCAATGACCGTGAGACTCACCCGCCGCTCCCTTTGTGGTGGCTGAAACATGAACGCCTGTATCAGGCTTGAAATATGTCGCAAGTATAACTGGCTGCCGGACTTTAACCGGCAACAAGGTAGAAACGAAAAATTCATCTCGTTTAATAACTACCCAACTTGATGTTGACTCAACGAACCCCGCTGTAAGACACATACCCGACAATAGAATTCAGTACGCCGTGATAAATGATCAGGCCAGCGGGCCATTGAGTAACGGAACGAAACGCACCGCCCCCAGGACATGCCGTGAAAAACCCTCTTCTTCGCGCACGATCAACATCAGTTGTTGCACTTCCCCCGAGCCCACTGGAATCACCAGACGCCCACCCGGGGCCAACTGGTCGAGAAGCGCCTGGGGTACATCGGTGGCCACGGCCGTCACGATGATGCCGTTGTAGGGTGCCAGTGCCGGCCAACCTTCCCAGCCGTCGCCCCAGCGGAACACCACATTGCGCAGGTTCAACTCCACCAGGCGCTCCTTAGCCCGGTCCTGCAATACCTTGATCCGCTCGACCGAGAACACCCGCTCCACCAATTGCGAGAGCACGGCGGTCTGGTAGCCGGAGCCGGTGCCGATCTCCAGCACCTTGTCCAGGGGCCCCGCCGCCAACAGCAGCTCACTCATCCGCGCCACCATATAAGGCTGGGAGATGGTCTGGTTATGGCCAATGGGCAACGCGGTGTCTTCGTAGGCGCGATGGGCCAGGGCCTCATCGACAAACAGATGGCGCGGGGTACGGCGGATGACTTCCAACACCTGGGCGTTGGACAGGCCCTCTTCATAGAGTCGCTGGATCAAACGCTCACGGGTGCGTTGGGAGGTCATGCCGATGCCCCGGCGCAACAGGTCGTCCTGTTCACGAGCCATCAGCGCAGCCCCTCCAGCCAGGGATCGAGACCACCGAAGGCATCATTGAAGGTGCGATCGAGTTGCAGCGGGGTAATCGAAACATAACCTTGCATCACCGCATGAAAGTCCGTGCCCGGCCCGCCATCCTCGGCGTCGCCCGCTGCGGCAATCCAGTAGCCTTCCCTGCCACGGGGATCCACCACTTTCAGCGGTGCCGCAGCGCGGGCGCGGTGGCCCAGGCGGGTCAACTGGATGCCGCGAATATGGTCCAGGGGCAGATTGGGAATATTGACGTTGAGCACCGTACGCGGCGGCAGCACCAGAGTGCCATGGGCCTCCACCAGTTTGCGCGCAAAATACGCCGCAGTGGCCAGGTTATCCACCTGCCGCGACGCCAGCGAAAAGGCAAATGCCGTGCGCCCCAGGAAACGCCCCTCAAGGGCCGCCGCCACGGTGCCGGAATACAGCACGTCATCGCCGAGGTTGGCGCCCAGGTTGATCCCGGACACCACCAGGTCCGGCTCATCGGCCAGCAAGCTGTTGATCGCCAGGTGCACGCAATCGGTCGGCGTGCCATTAACGCTGATAAAGCCATTGGCCAGCGTCTGCGGGTGCAAGGGACGGTCGAGCGTCAGCGAACTGCTGGCGCCGCTTTTGTCCTGGTCCGGGGCAACCACCACGCACTCGGCGTAATCCGCCAGCGCAGCATAAAGCGCGGCAAGGCCGGGTGCGGTGACCCCGTCGTCGTTAGATATCAGAATACGCATGGGCTGTCCGTCTGCCCCACCGGCACCAGATCAACAAGCTCGCGCACCAAGACAGTGGCGAAGCATCCGGCCGGCAGGACGAATTCCAATTGCAGAATGTCAGTCTCGGGATAATGCCACGTCAACCCGCCAATGGGCAGTCGCAGAATGCGCCGTTCCTGGCTCATGCCGGCTTTGGCCAGCCACTCGCACAGGTGCGCCTCGCTGGCGGCGACGGCTTGCTCCAGCTCATGGGTGGCGCCAGCGGCGGGCGAATCGCCTTCACCCCACTGTGGGCCGGTGGGATGCAGGTCGAGGATGGCCAGGCGCGGATCGCTGCACTGCGCCTCCCCCGCCGGGAAAAAGCTGCGGCTGTCGGTGAACGCCAGCAGGTCACCGATCTGGGCACGCTGCCATGAACCATCGGCAACCCGCGCCGCCAACACCTTATTGAACACAAAGCTGCGCGCGGTCGACAGCAGGCGCGAACGCACATTGCGCTGTTCCGGCAAGGCCTTGCGGGCCGCCCAGTCGCGGGCATCGACGACGTTGCCGCCGTTGTGGCCAAAGCGCTGGGCGCCGAAATAGTTGGGGATACCGTGCTTGGCGATCAATTGCAGGCGCGCATCGATCGCGCCGTGGTCGCCGGCCAGCTGGATCAGGCGCAGGGTAAAACCGTTGGCCGCATGCGCGCCACGCTGCAACTTGCGCTTGTGGCGGGCGGTCTTGAGGATTTTCAGGGTGTCGTTTTGCGCCGCGCTCAGGTCCGGGTCGGCCTTGCCCGGCAACTGCACGCTGAACCACTGGCGCGTCAACGCCTGGCGGTCCTTGAGGCCGGCATAGCTGACCGTGCGCAACGGCACGCCGGCAGCCTTGGCAATGCGCCGCGCCGCTTCCTCGGTGTTCAGGCCGCGCTTTTCCACCCACAGCCACAGGTGTTCACCCTCGCCGGTCAGCGGGATATCCAGCACTTCATCGACCTGGAAATCTTCGGCTGTCGCCTTGAGCACCGCACTGCCCAGTGCCTCGCCATAGGCCCGCGGGCCCAATAGTTGCAGGTCGTTCATGCGCGCAGCAACAAGGCGACGGAGTGCACCGCAATGCCCTCTTCACGACCGGTAAACCCGAGCTTTTCGGTGGTGGTGGCTTTCACGTTGACTTGATCCAGTTCTATTTGCAGGTCGGCGGCAATCACTGCGCGCATCGATTCGATATGCGGGGCCATTTTGGGTGCCTGGGCGACGATGGTGTTATCGACATTGCCGACCTTCCAGCCCTTGGCATGGATCAGGCCGACCACATGGCGCAGCAGCACGCGACTGTCCGCGCCCTTGAAGGTGGGATCGGTGTCCGGGAAGTGCTTGCCGATATCCCCCAACGCCGCCGCGCCGAGCAAGGCATCGCTCAAGGCATGCAGCACAACGTCGCCGTCGGAATGAGCCAGCAACCCATGGTGGTGCGCAATGCGCACGCCGCCCAGGGTGATGAAGTCGCCTTCGGCGAAACGGTGCACATCATAGCCGTGGCCAATACGCATAAAAAAACGCCCCGAGTTAATTCAGGGCGTGATTCTACCTACTTTTGCCGGACATTAACCGAGCAAAGCACGTCCATGATGACGCAAGTGGTCCTCGATGAAGCTGGCGATAAAGAAGTAGCTGTGGTCATAGCCCGGTTGCAGGCGCAGCTCCAGCGGATGGCCGGCGGCCTTGGCGGCGTGTTGCAAGGCCTCGGGCTTGAGTTGGGTGGCGAGGAAGTCGTCGCGATCGCCCTGGTCGACCAGCAGTGGCAGTTTTTCCGAGGCTTCGCTGAGCAGCACGCAGGCGTCCCATTCGCGCCACTTGGAGCGCTCTTCCCCCAGGTAGCGGGCAAAAGCCTTCTGCCCCCAAGGGCAATCCATCGGATTGTTGATCGGCGAAAACGCCGACACTGACTGGTAGCGCCCCGGATTGCGCAAGGCGCACACCAACGCACCGTGGCCGCCCATTGAATGCCCGCTGATGCCGCGCTTGTCGGACGCCGGGAAATGCGCTTCAACCAACGCCGGCAATTCCTGCACGACATAGTCATGCATCCGATAGTGCTTGCTCCAGGGTTCTTGCGTGGCATTCAAGTAAAACCCGGCACCCAGGCCAAAATCCCAGGCATTGTCCGGGTCGCCCGGCACACCCGGCCCACGGGGGCTGGTGTCCGGGGCGACGATGATCATCCCCAGCTCAGCCGCCATACGCTGAGCGCCGGCCTTTTGCATAAAGTTCTCATCGGTGCAGGTCAGCCCCGACAGCCAGTACAACACCGGCAGCTTGCCACCCTGCTCCGCCTGCGGTGGCAGGTAGACGGCGAAGGTCATATCGCAATCGAGCACATCGGAATGATGCTTATAGCGTTTGTGCCAGCCGCCGAAGCTCTTCTGGCATGACAGGTTTTGCAGACTCATGGCCGACCTCAGAAATGGATGACGGTACGAATGCTCTTGCCTTCATGCATCAGGTCGAATGCCTTATTGATATCTTCCAGGCCCATGGTGTGGGTGATGAAGGTATCCAACGGGATTTCGCCGGTCTGGGCCATTTCCACATAGCTTGGCAACTCGCTGCGGCCACGCACGCCACCAAAGGCCGAACCGCGCCAGACGCGACCGGTCACCAGTTGGAATGGACGGGTGGCGATTTCCTGGCCAGCCCCGGCGACACCGATGATTACCGACTCGCCCCAACCTTTGTGGCAGCACTCAAGGGCCGCACGCATCAGTTGGACGTTGCCGATGCACTCGAAGGAAAAGTCCACGCCACCGTCGGTCAAATCGACAATCACGTCCTGGATCGGCCGGTCGTAGTCTTTCGGGTTGATGCAGTCGGTGGCGCCCAGTTGCTTGGCGATCTCGAACTTGGCCGGGTTGATGTCGATGGCGATGATACGAGCGGCCTTGGCTTTCACCGCACCGATCACAGCCGACAAGCCGATCCCACCCAGGCCGAAGATGGCCACGGTGTCGCCCGGCTTGACCTTGGCGGTGTTGATCACCGCACCGATACCGGTAGTGACGCCGCAGCCCAGCAGGCAAACTTTTTCCAGCGGGGCTTCTTTGGGGATCTTGGCCACGGAGATTTCCGGCAACACGGTGTATTCGGAAAAGGTCGACGTGCCCATGTAGTGGAAAATCGGCTGCCCCTTGTAGGAAAAGCGTGTAGTACCGTCCGGCATCAGGCCTTTGCCCTGGGTCGCACGGATGGCCTGGCACAGGTTGGTCTTGCCCGACAGGCAGAACTTGCACTTGCCACATTCCGGGGTGTACAGCGGGATCACATGGTCACCCACCGCGACCGAGGTCACACCCTCGCCAATCGCTTCGACGACCGCGCCGCCTTCGTGGCCGAGAATCGATGGGAAGATGCCTTCCGGGTCGGCACCCGACAGGGTGTAGGCGTCGGTATGGCACACCCCGGAAGCGACCACGCGCAACAGGACTTCGCCGGCCTTGGGCATGGCCACATCCACTTCCACGATCTCCAGCGGTTTCTTGGCTTCAAAGGCGACAGCGGCGCGTGACTTGATCATCCGGGTTTCTCCAGGAACTTTAAAAGTGAGACGGGCAGTGTAAAACAGGGCTCTTTGATTAATAATCCAGGCAAAAGCAAAACATTATTGCTGTACTGGGATAATCACCATGCTGGAAAACCGCTGGGAAGGCATCGATGAGTTCGTCGCCGTGGCCGAGTGCAGCCAATTTACCGCGGCCGCCGAACGCCTGGGCGTGTCCTCGTCCCATATCAGCCGCCAGGTGGCACGCCTGGAAGAACGCCTGCAAACCCGCCTGCTCTACCGCAGCACCCGGCGTGTCACGCTGACCGAGGCCGGGCAGACCTTCCTGCAACACTGTCAACGCCTACAGGATGGGCGCGAAGAAGCCCTGCGCGCCGTAGGCGACCTGACCAGCGAACCCAAGGGCATGTTGCGCATGACCTGCGCCGTGGCTTATGGCGAACGCTTTATTGTGCCGCTGGTCACGCGTTTCATGGGGCTGTATCCGCAATTGCGCGTGGATATCGAACTGAGCAACCGCCCCCTCGACCTGGTGCATGAGGGCCTGGACCTGGCGATCCGCCTGGGCCGCCTGCAGGATTCGCGGATGGTCGCCAGCCGCCTGGCGCCGCGACGCATGTATCTGTGCGCATCGCCATCCTACCTGGAGCGGTATGGACGCCCACATAGCTTGTCGGAACTGAGCCGGCACAACTGCCTGATCGGCAGCTCGGATATTTGGCAATTGGCCCAGGATGGGCGCGAATTTTCCCAAAGGGTGCAGGGAAACTGGCGCTGCAACAGTGGGCAAGCAGTGCTTGATGCGGCGCTGCAAGGCGTGGGGTTATGCCAGTTGCCGGATTATTACGTGCTGGAGCACTTGCACAGCGGCGCGCTGGTTTCATTGCTGGAGGGCCATCAACCGCCGAATACGGCGGTGTGGGCGTTGTACCCGCAGCAGCGGCATTTATCGCCGAAGGTGCGCAAGTTGGTGGAGTTCTTGAAGGAGGGGTTGGCTGGGCGGCCGGAGTATGGCGGATGATCTGGGGTGTCAGGCCTGGCCTCATCGCAGGCAAGCCAGCTCCCACACTTGACCGCATTCCAACAGGCACATGCAGTCGAGTGTGGGAGCTGGCTTGCCTGCGATAGAGTCAACCCGGTGTAACTGGCTAGCGGCGATTAGCCCACCGCAACCTAAGCCACTCCAGATCCTCCGGCCGGGTCACCTTGATATTGTCCGCACGCCCTTCGACCAGGCGTGGCGCCTGGCCGGACCATTCCATGGCCGAGGCTTCATCGGTGATGAGCGCATCGGCCACCAGGCTATCGGCCAAGGCCCGATGCAAGGCGCCCAGGCGGAACATTTGCGGGGTGTAGGCTTGCCAGATCAGGCTGCGGTCAATGGTTTCCACCACCCGCCCCTGCTTGTCGACACGCTTGAGGGTGTCGCGGGCCGGCACCGCCAGCAAGCCGCCCACCGGGTCGTCCGCCAGCGCCGCCAGCAACGTGTCGAGATCCTCGCGGCTCAGGTTCGGCCGGGCGGCATCGTGCACCAGCACCCAATCGTCATCGCTGGCGCCCAGGGCATTGAGTTGCAGCAACGCATTAAGCACCGAGCCTGAACGCTGCGCCCCGCCATCCGCGCGCTGGATACGCGGGTCGCCGGCACACCCCAGGTTGGGCCAGTAAGGATCATCCACCGCCAGGCTGACCACCAGCCCCTTGAGGCTCGGGTGGTCAAGGAAACAGCCCAGGCTGTGTTCGAGAATCGTGCGCCCGCCCAACTGCAGATATTGCTTGGGACGGTCCGCGGCCATACGGGCACCGACGCCCGCAGCAGGAATCACGGCCCAGAAGGCCGGTAAACAGGCGTTCATTGGGCCAACTGGTAGAGGGTTTCGCCCTCCTTGACCATGCCCAATTCATGACGAGCCCGCTCTTCAACGGTCTCCATGCCTTTTTTCAACTCAAGCACTTCGGCATCGAGTACACGGTTGCGCTCCAGCAACACCTCATTCTCGGCGTGCTGCGCGGCAATTTGCTGGGTCAGGTCGGTCACCTGCGCCAGGCTGCCATTGCCCACCCAAAGGCGGTACTGCAGGCCAGCCAGCAGCAAGAGCAAGACGAGGAACAACCAATTGGGACTGCGCATCGAATATCGGGTATCCAGTGAAAAAAGACAGCCATGCAAAACTTTTGAAGCAACTGATAGCACGAAGCCTGGAAGACCCAGGCTTGTGCTTGATAGGCATCAGATTAGTGCGCAAATTCACTCTAAAGTGAGTTTTCCGACACAATCCGTTGTCTTTTTACCATCAACGACTCAGCCGCGAAACTCACCACGACCGTTGTATTTGGCTTTACCGCCCAATTGCTCTTCGATACGCAGCAGTTGGTTGTACTTGGAAACGCGGTCGGAACGGCACAGGGAACCGGTTTTGATCTGGCCTGCCGAGGTGCCCACGGCCAGGTCGGCAATGGTCGAATCTTCGGTTTCGCCGGAGCGGTGCGAGATCACGGCGGTGTAACCCGCAGCCTTGGCCATCTGGATGGCTTCCAGGGTTTCGGTCAGGGTGCCGATCTGGTTGAACTTGATCAGGATCGAGTTGGCGATCTTCTTGTCGATGCCTTCTTTCAGGATCTTGGTGTTGGTCACGAACAGGTCGTCACCGACCAGTTGGGTCTTCTCGCCGATCTTGTCGGTAAGGATTTTCCAACCGTCCCAGTCAGACTCGTCCAGGCCGTCTTCGATCGAAATGATCGGGTAGCGCTGGGTCAGGCCCTTGAGGTATTCAGCAAAACCTTCGGAGTTGAACACCTGGCCTTCGCCGGACAGGTTGTACTTGCCGTCTTCATAGAACTCGCTGGCCGCGCAGTCCAGGGCCAGGGTCACGTCGGTGCCCAGCGTGTAGCCAGCGTTGGCCACGGCTTCAGAGATCACTTTCAGTGCATCTTCGTTGGACGCCAGGTTCGGTGCAAAACCCCCTTCGTCACCCACCGCAGTGCTCAGGCCACGGGCCTTCAACACAGCCTTGAGGTGATGGAAAATCTCGGTGCCCATGCGCAGGCCTTCGGAGAAGGTCTTGGCGCCCACTGGCTGCACCATGAATTCCTGGATATCGACGTTGTTGTCTGCGTGTTCGCCACCGTTGATGATGTTCATCATGGGCACCGGCATCGAGTAGACGCCTGGGGTGCCGTTCAGGTTGGCAATGTGCGCGTACAGCGGCAGGTCCTGGTCCTGGGCAGCGGCCTTGGCAGCAGCCAGGGATACAGCGAGGATCGCATTGGCGCCGAGGCTGCCTTTGTTTTCGGTGCCGTCGAGCTTGATCATCGCGTGATCGAGGGCTTTCTGGTCCAGCGGGTCCTTGCCCAGCAACAGGTCGCGGATCGGACCGTTGATGTTGGCTACGGCCTTGAGGACACCCTTGCCCAGGTAACGGCTCTTGTCGCCATCACGCAGTTCCAGCGCTTCGCGCGAACCGGTGGAAGCACCGGACGGCGCGCAGGCGCTGCCGATGATGCCGTTATCGAGAAGCACGTCGGCTTCGACGGTGGGGTTGCCACGGGAGTCGAGAACTTCACGACCTTTGATGTCGACGATTTTTGCCATTGTTGTAAACACTCCAAAGTTGACGAAAACGACGCAGCTGAAGGAAATCTTTTGACCGACCGCAAGGGTGGAACAACGGGGCAGGCTTGCAGACGACAAGGCTCAGGCCCGGGGGCCTGAGCATAAAACGCGGAAAGTTTACCGGAGAAACGCGGGTTACGCGGTCTCTACCGTCGGAAAACTCTTGACCAGTTCGTCCAACTGCTTGAGCTGGGCCAGGAATGGCTCCAGCTTGTCCAGGCGCAGGGCACACGGGCCGTCGCATTTGGCGTTGTCCGGGTCCGGGTGGGCTTCCAGGAACAGGCCAGCCAGGGACTGGCTGATACCGGCCTTGGCCAGGTCCAGCACCTGGGCACGTCGGCCACCGGCGGAATCGGCGCGACCACCCGGCATTTGCAGCGCGTGGGTCACGTCGAAGAACACCGGGTATTCAAACTGTTTCATGATGCCGAAACCGAGCATGTCCACCACGAGGTTGTTGTAGCCGAAGCTCGAACCACGCTCGCAGAGGATCAACTGGTCGTTACCCGCTTCCACGCACTTGTTCAGGATGTGTTTCATTTCCTGGGGGGCGAGGAACTGGGCTTTCTTGATATTGATCACCGCGCCGGTCTTGGCCATCGCGACGACCAGGTCGGTCTGGCGCGACAGGAAGGCCGGCAACTGGATGATGTCGCACACCTCGGCGACCACCGCAGCCTGCTCAGGCTCGTGGACGTCGGTGATGATCGGCACGCCGAAGGCTTGCTTGATGTCCTGGAAGATCCGCATGCCTTCTTCAAGGCCCGGGCCGCGATAGGAGGTCACGGACGAACGGTTGGCCTTGTCGAAGCTGGCCTTGAACACGTACGGGATACCCAGCTTTTGGGTAACGCGCACATACTCTTCACAGACCTGCATCGCCATGTCGCGGCTTTCCAGCACGTTCATGCCGCCAAACAGCACCATGGGCTTGTCGTTGGCAATTTCGATATCGCCTACGCGAATGATCTTCTGGGCCATCAGGTTTACGCCTTCTTCTGATGTTGCGTCAGTGCAGCCTTGACGAAACCGCTGAACAACGGGTGACCGTCGCGTGGAGTCGAGGTGAACTCAGGGTGGAACTGGCAAGCGACGAACCATGGATGATCCGGGGCTTCGACCACTTCAACCAGCTTGCCATCGCCGGAGCGACCGGAGATTTTCAGGCCGGCTTCCTTGATCTGCGGCAGCAGGTTGTTGTTCACCTCATAACGGTGACGGTGACGCTCGACGATCACATCCTTGCCGTAGCAGTCGTGCACCAACGAACCGGACTCCAGCAGGCAATCCTGTGCGCCAAGGCGCATGGTGCCGCCCAGGTCGGAGCTTTCGGTACGGGTTTCGACAGCGCCGGTGGCATCTTCCCACTCGGTGATCAGGCCCACGACCGGGTGGCCGCTGGTGTGATCGAACTCGGTGGAGTTGGCGTCTTTCCAGCCCAGCACGTTACGAGCGAACTCGATAACGGCCACTTGCATGCCCAGGCAGATACCCAGGTACGGCACCTTGTTCTCACGAGCGTACTGTACGGCGGTGATCTTGCCTTCCACGCCACGCAGGCCGAAACCGCCCGGTACGAGGATCGCATCGACGCCTTCGAGCAGCGCGGTGCCCTGGTTCTCGATGTCTTCGGAGTCGATGTAGCGCAGGTTGACCTTGGTCCGGTTGCTGATGCCGGCGTGGCTCATCGCTTCGATCAGCGACTTGTACGCGTCCAGCAGTTCCATGTACTTGCCGACCATGGCGATGGTCACTTCGTGCTCGGGGTTGAGCTTGGCATCGACCACCGCTTCCCACTCGGACAGGTCCGCACCATTGCACTGCAGGCCGAAACGCTCGACCACAAAGTCATCCAGGCCCTGGGAATGCAGGATGCCCGGGATCTTGTAGATGGTGTCGGCGTCTTCCAGGGCAATCACCGCACGTTCTTCAACGTTGGTGAACTGGGCGATCTTGCGGCGCGAGGAAATGTCGATCGGGTGATCGGAGCGGCATACCAGCACGTCCGGCTGCAGGCCGATGGAGCGCAGCTCCTTGACCGAGTGCTGGGTAGGCTTGGTCTTGGTTTCGCCAGCGGTGGCGATGTACGGCACCAGCGTCAGGTGCATCAGCATCGCGCGCTTGGCGCCGACTTCAAAACGCAACTGGCGGATGGCTTCGAGGAACGGTTGGGATTCGATGTCACCCACGGTGCCACCGATCTCGACCATGGCCACGTCGGCATCGCCTGCACCCTTGATGATGCGGCGCTTGATTTCGTCGGTGATGTGCGGGATCACCTGGATGGTTGCACCCAGGTAGTCACCACGGCGCTCCTTGCGCAGCACGTGCTCGTAGACACGGCCAGTGGTGAAGTTGTTGTTCTGGGTCATGGTCGTGCGGATGAACCGCTCGTAGTGGCCCAGGTCCAGGTCGGTCTCGGCGCCGTCGTGGGTGACGAACACTTCACCGTGCTGGAACGGGCTCATGGTGCCCGGGTCGACGTTGATGTACGGGTCCAGCTTGAGCATGGTGACCTTAAGTCCCCGCGCCTCCAGGATGGCCGCCAACGAAGCGGAGGCAATGCCTTTCCCCAATGAAGAAACAACACCGCCCGTGACGAATATGTAGCGCGTCATGAAAAACCCTAGAAGTCTGCGTTAAAGCGGTCGGAGCCGCCGGGGAAAGCGAAGGAAGGCCGAAGCCCCCGATCACCTGCATTAATCACAGTGCACCTTTCAAAAAAACCGCCGCGTTGTGACAGACCAGCAATGGAACACCGGTACGTTGATCGCTACACATTTTTTGGAATCGCCCAGCAAAGACTGCTTGGTAATCGGCAACGACTGTGTTTCAGGAGAATCCACAGAAGTTGTATCAAGAAGGGAGCGTAGTCTACCGGAAAGGCGCTATCAGCTCAAACCTTGATCGCAGGTGGGTGGCGTCCACTGTAATTGCCAGTCATCCCCCTGCCCTGTCGAGGCCCTGGCCAGGTTGGCCACAGCCAGTAAACGGGAGCCCTGGTACAGCAGCGGCAATCTGCCACGGATAAAGCCCGGCACAGCACTTTCGTTGAGCAAACGCTTGAGGTCACGACGGCCGCGGCCTGGCAGTTCCATGACTTCTCCCCCCTGGCGATAGCGGACGCTCAACGGGCCATCAGGGGCGTGCCCGCTGAAATACAACTGGCCGTTACCGGGTAACTGTAGTGGGTTTTGCGGGTGCGACCAGCTCAATGGACTGTCGGAAAACTCTGACCATTTGGTAGGGATCCACCAGATACGATCGTTGCAACGCTGCAATTGGCCATCGGCCAAACGCCACACGGGCTGTGCGTCCGCCTTGGCATCGCGCAAGGTGTGCCAGCCAATCCAGTGCTCGCTGTCGGGTAACAACGTCAGCGGCGCCAGCCAGTACTGTAGGGCGTTGCGCTGACGAGCGTCGGAAAGATCGCGCAGCGGCGCAAGTGCCAACGATGGCAGCGGTAGCCACCCATGCGCCGATGGCCGCTGGGCAGCCTGCACATCCAATTGCGCCAATTCATCGAGCAGCCCTTGGGCCTGCGCTAGATGCCCAGCGGTTCGCGCCAGGGTATTCGCGGCCTGTGGCCAGCGTGCGGTGAGCAGTGGAAATACTTGATGACGCAGGTAATTGCGGGAGAAACGTGAGTCGCCGTTGGAGGGGTCATCGATCCAATTCAACTGCTGTTCGCGGGCGTAGGTTTCCAGCTCGGCTCGCGACATGTCCAGCAGCGGCCGCACCAGGTGCCCTTTACCCAAGGGACGCAGGGCTGGCATGCCGGTGAGGCCCCGCAGCCCAGCGCCCCGCAGCAGGCGAAACAGCAGGGTTTCTGCCTGATCGTCACGGTGCTGGCCGGTGAGTAGCAGTTCATTTGGGCCGATTATCTCGGCGAACGCCTGGTACCGCGCGTCACGGGCCGCACGTTCCAGGCTTGCACCTGGCTGCACTTGCACATGCATGACCCGCAGCGGCACACCTGCGGCATCACAAACCGCCTGGCAATGGGCTGGCCAGCCGTCAGCCGCAGCCTGGAGACCGTGATGGACATGGATAGCCTGCAGAGGTGGCAGGGATTGGTTTTTTGCCAGGTCAGCGAGTAAGTGCAGGAGGACGGTGGAGTCGAGTCCGCCAGAGAAAGCGATGTGCCAGGCCGAGGCGTTGCGCCACGGGGCCAGGGCTTGCAGGAGTTCGGCGGTTAGAGTTGGTTTCATCGCACGTTACCGCCGCAAAACTGGAATACGTTAGCCAAGCATACACAACGCAAATGTGGGAGCGGGCCTGCCCGCGATAGCGGTGTACCAGTCAACCAATCTGGCACTGACACATTGCTATCGCGGGCAAGCCCGCTCCCACATGGGTAATGCCGTGGCTTAGAGGCCGTAGCTCATCAGGCGCTCGTAACGACGGGCCAGCAGCGCCTCGTTGTCGAATTTCTTGAGCATGTCCAACTGCGCGCAAAGTTCGGCGCGGATGGTGGCCGATGCGGCAGCCGGGTCGCGGTGGGCGCCGCCCAGGGGCTCGGCGATCACTTTGTCGACGATGCCCAGGCCTTTGAGGCGATCAGCGGTAATGCCCATGGCTTCGGCGGCATCCGGGGCCTTTTCGGCGGTTTTCCACAGGATCGAGGCGCAACCTTCCGGCGAGATCACCGCGTAGGTGGAATATTGCAGCATGTTCAGTTGGTCGCAGACACCAATGGCCAGCGCACCGCCGGAACCGCCTTCACCGATCACGGTCGCGATGATCGGAGTTTTCAGGCGTGCCATCACTCGCAGGTTCCAGGCAATCGCTTCGCTCTGGTTGCGCTCTTCAGCGTCGATGCCTGGGTAGGCGCCCGGGGTGTCGATAAAGGTCAGGATCGGCATTTTGAAGCGTTCGGCCATTTCCATCAGGCGGCAGGCCTTGCGGTAGCCTTCCGGGCGCGGCATGCCGAAGTTGCGACGCACTTTCTCGCGCACTTCACGGCCCTTCTGATGGCCGATCACCATCACTGGCTGGTCGTCCAGGCGGGCAATACCGCCGACAATCGCCGCGTCATCGGAGAAGTGACGGTCGCCATGCAGCTCGTCGAACTCGGTGAAGATGTGATCGATATAGTCCAGGGTGTACGGACGGCGCGGGTGGCGGGCCAGGCGCGCGATCTGCCAGCTGGTCAGCTTGCCGAAGATGTCTTCGGTGAGCGTCTTGCTCTTGTCTTGCAGGCGGGAGATTTCATCGCCGATATTCAGCGAATTGTCATTGCCGACCAGGCGCAGCTCTTCGATCTTGGCTTGCAGGTCAGCGATCGGCTGTTCGAAATCAAGAAAATTCGGGTTCATAAGCGTCCGTCTTGGGTCGACGGCCAGGGAGTGCCTGGCCAGCCGGTGGTCTATTCGCGCCCTACCTTAAGGGAGAGGCGCGTCAAGGTCGAGATTAAATGTTGAGTCGAGGTCAGGGGTAAAAAACCAGCCCTGACCGTCAACGGTATTGGAGGAAGACGTTGTCACGCCCGAACTGGTCACGCAATGCTTGAATCAAGCCATCGGCCGGGTCAATTCGCCACGTCTCGCCAAACTGCAACATCGCCTTGGCATCGCTGCCGGTGTATTCCATGGTCACCGGGCACGCGCCACGGTGACGCTTGAGCAAGTCCCCCAGCCAGCGTAGCTGATCGCCCTTGAGCGCTTCGGTTTTCACCTTCAGGCGCAGGCTTTCGGCCAGGTTGGTGCGGGCATCTTCCATGCTCATCACACGCTTGATCCGCAGGCGCAGGCCGCCGGAGAAGTCATCGTTGCTGACCTCCCCTTCCACCACCACCATCGCGTCGGTCTGCAACAGCGACTGCGCGGAATGGAACGCGTCGGCAAACAGCGACGCTTCGATACGCCCGGAGCGGTCATCGAGGGTGATGAAACCCATCTTGTCGCCCTTTTTGTTCTTCATCACCCGTAGGGCAATGATCATCCCGGCCACGGTCTGGGTATCACGCGCCGGTTTCAGGTCGATGATGCGCTGGCGGGCGAAACGGCGGATCTCGCCTTCATATTCGTCAATCGGGTGACCGGTGAGGTACAGGCCCAGGGTGTCTTTTTCACCCTTGAGCCGCTCCTTGAGGGTCAGCTCCTTGGCCTTGCGGTGGTTGGCGTACACATCGGCATCTTCTTCGACGAACAGCCCGCCAAACAGGTCGGCATGCCCGCTGTCATGGGTGCGGGCGGTCTGTTCGGCGGCCTTGATCGCTTCTTCCATGGCGGTCAGCAGCACCGCGCGGTTACGGTCGATATTGGCCTGGTAGGCCTTCGGCTCGTCATGGAAGTACGGGCCGAGACGGTCGAGTGCGCCGCTGCGGATCAGGCCATCCAGGGTCCGTTTATTGATGCGTTTGAGGTCGACCCGGGCGCAGAAGTCGAACAGGTCCTTGAACGGCCCATCCTGGCGCGCCTCGGTGATCGCCTCAACCGGGCCTTCACCCACGCCCTTGATCGCGCCCAGGCCGTAGATGATGCGGCCTTCGTCGTTCACGGTGAACTTGAACTCCGAGGCGTTCACATCCGGGGCGTCGAGACGCAGCTTCATGGTCCGCACTTCTTCGATCAAGGTCACGACCTTGTCGGTGTTGTGCATATCCGCCGAAAGCACCGCCGCCATAAATGGCGCCGGGTAGTGGGCCTTCAGCCAGGCCGTCTGGTACGACACCAGGCCGTAGGCGGCGGAGTGGGATTTGTTGAAGCCATAACCGGCGAATTTTTCCACCAGGTCAAAGATGTTACCGGCAAGGTCAGCATCGATATTGTTGGTGGCACAACCTTCAATGAAACCGCCGCGCTGCTTGGCCATTTCTTCGGGTTTTTTCTTACCCATGGCCCGGCGCAGCATGTCCGCGCCACCCAGGGTGTAACCGGCCATGACCTGAGCGATCTGCATCACCTGTTCCTGATACAGGATGATGCCGTAGGTCGGCGCCAGTACCGGCTTGAGGCCTTCGTACTGGTAGTCGGAGTGCGGGTAGGCCAGTTCGGCACGCCCGTGCTTACGGTTGATAAAGTCGTCAACCATGCCCGATTGCAGCGGGCCCGGACGGAACAGGGCCACCAGTGCGATCAAGTCTTCCAGGCAGTCGGGCTTGAGCTTTTTGATCAGCTCCTTCATGCCCCGGGATTCAAGCTGGAATACCGCCGTGGTTTCGGCTTTTTGCAGCAGGGCGTAGGTCGGCTTGTCGTCCAGCGGGATAAAGGCGATATCCAGCGGTGCTTCATTGACCTTGGCGCGCTCGCGGTTGATGGTCTTGAGCGCCCAGTCGATGATTGTCAGGGTTCGCAAGCCGAGGAAGTCGAACTTCACCAGGCCGGCCGCCTCCACGTCGTCCTTGTCGAACTGGGTTACCAGGCCATCGCCTTCTTCGTCGCAATAGATCGGCGAAAAGTCGGTCAGTTTGGTCGGCGCGATGACCACACCACCGGCGTGCTTGCCGACGTTACGCACCACGCCTTCGAGCTTGCGCGCCATCTCCCAGATTTCGGCGGCTTCTTCATCGACCTTGATGAAGTCGCGCAGGATTTCTTCCTGCTCGTAGGCTTTTTCCAGGGTCATGCCGACTTCAAAGGGGATCATCTTCGACAGACGATCCGCCAGGCCGTAGGACTTGCCCTGCACCCGCGCCACGTCGCGGATTACCGCCTTGGCCGCCATGGAACCAAAGGTAATGATCTGGCTTACCGCGTTGCGGCCATATTTCTCGGCCACATATTCGATGACCCGGTCACGACCATCCATGCAGAAGTCGACGTCGAAGTCGGGCATCGATACCCGTTCCGGGTTCAGGAACCGCTCGAACAGCAGGTCATATTCCAGCGGGTCAAGGTCGGTGATCTTCTGCACATAAGCCACCAGCGAGCCGGCACCCGACCCCCGGCCAGGCCCAACCGGCACGCCGTTGCTTTTGGCCCACTGGATAAAGTCCATTACGATCAGGAAGTAACCGGGGAACCCCATCTGGATAATGATATCCAGCTCGAAATTCAGCCGGTCGACATACACCTGGCGCTTGGCCTCGTAGTCTTGGGTGGTGTCCCGAGGCAGCAGGACGGTCAGCCGTTCTTCCAGGCCATCAAAGGACACTTTGCGAAAATATTCATCGATGGTCATGCCATCGGGAATCGGGAAGTTAGGTAAGAAGTGCTTGCCCAGCTTCACTTCGATATTGCAGCGCTTGGCAATTTCGACGGAGTTTTCCAGGGCCTCGGGCAGGTCGCTGAACAGCTCGGCCATTTCCTCGGCGCTCTTGAGGTATTGCTCTTCGCTGTAGTTCTTCGAGCGGCGCGGGTCGTCCAGCGCCCGGCCTTCGCCGATGCACACGCGGGTTTCGTGGGCCTCGAAGTCTTCCTTCTTGATAAAGCGCACATCGTTGGTCGCCACCAGCGGCGCGCCCAGCTTTTCGGCCAGGGCCACGGCGGCGTGCAGGTGCTCTTCGTCGTTGGGGCGGTTGGTACGCTGGATTTCCAGGTAGAAGCGGTCAGGGAATACCGTCATCCAGTCACGGGCGAGAACCTCAGCCTCCTGGGGGTTGCCGCCCAGCAAGGCAATCCCGACCTCCCCTTCCTTGGCCGCCGACAGCATGATCAGCCCTTCACTGGCCTCGGCCACCCATTCGCGCTCGATGATGATCGAGCCATTGCGCTGGCCATCGATAAAACCACGGGAAATCAGTTCAGTCAGGTTGCGATAACCTACGCCGTTCATCGCCAACAGACTGATACGGCTCAGTGGGTTATCGGGGTCCTTGTTGGACAGCCACAAGTCGGCGCCGCAGATCGGCTTGATGCCCGCGCCCATGGCGCTCTTGTAGAACTTGACCAGGGAGCACATGTTGTTCTGGTCGGTCACCGCCACCGCAGGCATATTCATGCCCACCAGGGTTTTGACCAGCGGTTTGATCCGTACCAGGCCGTCGACCAGGGAGTATTCAGTGTGCAGGCGCAGGTGAACGAATGAAGCCGGCATAGTGATCCTGTCTAGATACGTGTGAAAACAACAAGGCCCGGATTGTACCGGGCCTTGCGTAAAACATCAGCCTGCGCCTAAATCTCGACCTGGCTTTCGCGTGCCTCGTAAGCCTGGCGGACCGGGGCGAACGAGCGGCGGTGGATCGGCGTGGGGCCCAACCGGGCCAGGGCTTCCAGATGCACGGGCGTCGGGTAGCCTTTATGGCCGCCAATGCCATAGCCCGGATAGATCAGCTCAAACGCCGCCATTTCACGGTCGCGACTGACCTTGGCCAGGATCGAGGCGGCGGCAATCGCCGGCACCTTGCTATCGCCCTTGACCACGGCTTCGGCCGGCATCGCCAGCTTCGGGCAGCGATTACCGTCGATCATCGCCAGTTTCGGGGTGATGTGCAGCCCCTCGACAGCGCGCTGCATGGCCAGCATCGTGGCATGCAGGATGTTCAGTTCGTCGATTTCCTCGACTTCGGCCCTGGCAATATGCCAGCTGAGGGCTTTTTCGCAAATTTCGTCAAAAAGCTTTTCACGACGGGCTTCGGTGAGTTTCTTCGAGTCATTGAGGCCGAGAATCGGACGACTCGGGTCAAGAATCACCGCTGCCGTGACTACCGCACCACACAACGGGCCGCGCCCGACCTCATCGACACCGGCGACCAGTTCGTGGGTTTGGGCGACCAGGCTGAAATCCAGGCCCATTTGCGTCTTCATAGGGTTTCCTGATGGCGGCCGATCAAGGTCAACACGGCATCGGCGGCCTGGTTTGACGCATCACGGCGCAAGGTACGGTGAATTTCGTCAAACCCACGGGTCTGCTCTTCGCCACCGTCGATCAACGGCAGAAGGGTCTGGGCCAAGGCGTCGGGGGTTGCAGCATCCTGCAACAGCTCCGGCACCAACAACCGCTGGGCCAGCAGGTTGGGCAAGGAGATGTAGGGACTTTTGACCATGCGCTTGAGAATCCAGTAGGTCAGCGGCGCCAGGCGGTAGGCCACGACCATCGGGCGCTTGTAGAGCAAGGCCTCCAGCGTGGCGGTGCCGGAAGCAATCAGCACCGCATCACACGCAGCCAGGGCCAGGTGCGAACCACCGTCGAGCAGGGTCAAGGGCAGGTCGCGCCCCACCAGCAGGGCCTCGATCTGCGTACGCCGCTGCGGGCTGGCGCATGGCAGTACAAAACGCACCCCAGGCTTCAAGGCCTGTAGGCGCTCGGCCGCATCGAAAAATAGTGCGCCCAGGCGCCCGACTTCACCGCCACGGCTGCCGGGCATCAACGCCACCAGCGGCCCTTCGGGCAAGCCCAGCTCGGCGCGGGCGGCGGCGCGATCCGCTTGCAGCGGGATGGTATCGGCCAGGGTATGGCCGACAAACTTCACCGGCACGCCCTTCTCTTCGTAGAACCGCGCCTCGAACGGCAGCAGGGTCAGCATCAGGTCGCAGCCTTCGCGGATCTTCAGCACGCGCTTCTGCCGCCACGCCCACACGGACGGGCTGACGTAATGCACAGTCTTGATCCCGGCCTGACGCAACTTGAGTTCGATATTGAGGGTGAAGTCCGGTGCGTCGATACCGATAAAGACGTCCGGCTTTTCGGCAATCAGGGTCTGGATCAGCAGTTTGCGCCGAGCCAGCAGCTCACGCAGGCGCCCCAGCACTTCCACCAGCCCCATGACCGACAAACGCTCCATGGGAAAGTAGGAGGTCAGGCCTTCAGCCTGCATCAGGGGGCCGCCGACCCCAATGAATTCCACCGCCGGATGCTGCGCCTTGATGGCTCGCATCAGGCCCGCGCCGAGAATATCGCCGGAAGCTTCTCCGGCCACCAATGCAATACGCAGTGTGGCCATGGTCAGCGGGTGATGCCGCGAGTCGATGCCTGGATCGAATCACGGAATATGGCAACTTCTGGAAACAGCGCTGCCGGCTCGGCCAGATCGGCCAGTGCCTGGTCAACCGTCAGGCCCTGGCGATACACCACCTTGTAGGCTCGACGCAGGGCGTGGATGGCATCTTCGCTGAAACCACGGCGGCGCATGCCTTCAAAATTCATGCTGCGGGCTTCGGCAGGGTTGCCAAAGACCGTGACGAACGCCGGTACATCCTTGCCGATAGCCGTACCCATGCCGGAAAAGCTGTGGGCGCCGATATGGCAGTACTGATGCACCAGGGTGAAACCGGACAGGATCGCCCAGTCGTCAACGTGTACATGGCCGGCCAGCGCGGTGTTATTGACCAGGATGCAATGGTTGCCAATCACGCTGTCATGACCGATATGGGCATAGGCCATTACCAGGTTGTGATCGCCCAGGGTGGTTTCTGCCCGATCCTGCACGGTGCCACGATGAATGGTCACGCCTTCACGAATGATGTTGTGATCACCGATTACCAGGCGGGTTTCTTCACCCTTGTACTTCATGTCCGGCGTGTCTTCACCTACCGAGGAAAACTGGTAGATGCGGTTGTGTTTGCCAATGCGGGTCGGACCCTTGAGGATCACGTGCGGCCCGATGACTGTCCCCTCGCCGATTTCCACACCTGCGCCGACGATCGACCAGGGGCCGACCTCAACGTCGGCGGCCAGTACGGCCGTCGGATCGATGATTGCGCGAGGGTCAATCAAACTCATAGTTTGCGTTCCGCGCAGATGATTTCGGCGGAGCACACAGGCTTGCCATCAACGGATGCCTGGCATTCAAACTTCCAGATCTGGCGCTTGCAACTCACAAACTTGGCTTCCAGGATCAACTGGTCACCTGGGGTGACCGGATTGCGGAAACGCAGTTTGTCGGAGCCCACGAAATAATAAAGCGTGCCATCGGCAGGCTTCAGGTCGAGCATTTTAAAACCCAGGATACCAGCGGCCTGCGCCATTGCTTCGATGATCAACACGCCCGGCATGATCGGGTGCGCGGGGAAGTGACCATTGAAGAAGGGTTCGTTGATGCTGACATTCTTGTAGGCACGAATGCGCTTCTCCTCAACATTCAGCTCCACTACACGGTCCACCAGCAGGAACGGGTAACGGTGAGGCAGGTATTCGCGAATCTCGTTGATGTCCATCATTTCGGGGGGAAGCCTGTAATAAAGATTGGGAGCGCGCGGACTAAGGCACGCCCCTCTAGCAAATCAAGAAGGCAGTCTAGCTGCTGTGCACACTTGATATGGAAATGGTATCAGCCATCTGATGAAACATTACTGCCAGGGGTCACGTCCCCAACACGTTTTTCCAGATGTTTCAGGCGCCGGGCTATGTCGTCCAACTGCCTTAAACGGGCCGCGCTCTTGCGCCACTCGGCCGCGGGTTGCATCGCTGTACCGGAAGAGTAAGCCCCAGGCTCGGTAATCGAGTGGGTGACCATGGTCATGCCAGTAATGAATACGTTGTCGCAGACTTCAATATGGCCCACCAGCCCGACACCACCGGCCAGCATGCAATGCTTGCCGATCCTGGTGCTACCGGAGATGCCAACGCACGCGGCCATGGCCGTGTGATCGCCAATCTGTACGTTGTGGGCGATCTGGATCTGGTTGTCCAGCTTCACACCATTGCCAATCACGGTATCGGCCAAGGCCCCGCGATCGACGGCGGTGTTGACGCCAATCTCCACATCGTCACCGATCAGCACACCGCCGACCTGGGCGATCTTCTGCCAAATGCCCTTCTCATTGGCAAAGCCGAAGCCTTCGCCGCCGATCACCGCACCCGACTGAATCACTACCCGCTGCCCGATACGCACATCGTGGTATAGGGTCACGCGCGGCGCGAGCCAGCCGCCTGCGCCGATTTCGCTGCGAGCACCGATAAAGCAATGGGCACCAACAGTCACGCCGGCACCAATGCGCGCACCACTCTCGATCACCGCAAACGCACCAATGCTCGCCGCTGGATCAACCTGGGCGTCATCGGCAACCACGGCCGACGGATGAATACCAGGGGCAGCCTTGGGTTTCGGGTCGAACAAATGGGAAACCCGCGCATAAGCCGCGTAAGGGTCAGCCACCACCAGCGCATCCCCGGCAAACGTCTCGGCGTCAGCGGCCTTCAGCAATACGGCTGCGGCCTGGCTGTCGCCCAGGTATTTACGGTATTGGGGGTTTGCGAGGAAGCTCAACTGAGCTGGGCCAGCCTCCTGCAAGGTGGCTAGCCCAGTGATTTCCTTCTCCTTGGAGCCACGCAAGGTAGCTCCCAGGAACTCGGCCAATTGACCGAGTTTGATAGTCGCAGTCATGGTTTACTTCAGCTGGTTCATGCGCTCGATCACCTGGCGGGTGATGTCGTATTGAGGCTTGACGTCAATCACGGCGCCACGCTCGAAGACCAGGTCAAAAGCACCTTTCTTGATGACTTCTTCCACGGCGCTGTCGAGTTTTGGCTTCAATTGTTTGAGCATTTCGCGGTCGGCAACAGCCTTGGCCTCGTTCAGCTCCTTGGACTGGAACTGGTAGTCACGGGCCTTTTGCTTGAATTCAAGCTCCAGACGCTCACGCTCGCCTTGCTGCATTTTATCGCCACCGGCGACCAGACGATCCTGGATACCTTTGGCGCTGCTTTCCAGGGTCTTGAGCTTGGTCAGTTGCGGACCGAATTTTTTCTCGGCATCCACGGCGTACTTCTTGGCCGCGTCGGATTCCAGCAGGGCCATCTGATAGTTCAGGACGGCGATTTTCATTTCGGCAAACGCCGGGGTTGCGACCAGCACGGTTGCCAGAAGAACCAATTGAGTCAACTTACGCACGATGCACTCCTACAGAATCCGTTGTCGTTATCTTGGGTCGGACGCTTAGAACGTCTGGCCGAGGGAAAATTGGAAAATCTGGGTTTCAGCGTTATCCGGTTTCTTGACTGGCATCGCCAAGGCGAAGCTCAACGGGCCCAGGGCGGTAATCCAGGTCACACCCACACCCACGGAACTGGCCAGGTTACTCAGACTGACATCATTACACTGAGTATTGGACTTGATACCTGATGGGTTACGGATCTGCTCGCACTTGGAGTCGAATACGTTACCCACATCCCAGAAGACCGAAGTACGCAGGGAACGCTGATCCTTGACGAATGGCAGCGGGAACAGAATTTCCGCACCACCTTGAATCAATACGTTACCACCGAACGGCAGCGGGTCGTTGTCGGAGTCAGCTACGGTGCCGGTATTACCGGTAATGCCAACACCACGACTTGGCGTACCACGTGGACCCAGGGTGCTGTCCTTGAAGCCACGTACCGAGTTGAAACCACCGGCGTAGTAGTTCTCGTAGAACGGCAGGCCATCGGTCGAACCGTAGCCATCACCATAGCCCAATTCCGTGTGCAGGCGCATGGTGTAGTTATCGCTCAACGGCGTGAACAACTGGCCACGGTAGTCGAGCTTGAAGAACGACAGGTCGCTACCTGGGGTGGTGGCTTCCAGGGTCAGGCTCTGGGAGTGACCACGGGTGGCCAGCACACCTTTGTTCAGGGTGGACTCGGACCAACCGGCCGAGGCCTTGAAGTTGAGGAACTTGTCACCTTCGCGGCGGGTGAAGTCGAAGATCTCATCCACGGTGTAGACACCGGTCTTGATCTCATCCTGCTGCGCGGTCAGACCGAAGGTCAGGCGCGAGGTCTCGCTGATCGGGTAGCCCACGTTGACACCGGCACCCAGGCTGTCGATCGCATAGCTTGCCACGTCGACGTCGAGGTCTTTGTAGTCGGTGGTGCGGTAGAAGGCGTTGTAGCCCAGGCTCACACCGTCAGCCGTCCAGTAGGGGTCCACATAACCGAAGTTGTAGCGGCTCTGGTATTCGCTACGGGTCAGGCCGATAGAAACCTTGTTACCGGTACCCAGGAAGTTGTTCTGGGTGATCGAGCCACCGAGGATCAGGCCGGCACTCTGTGCAAAGCCGACACTGGCGGTGATCGAGCCGGACGCCTGTTCTTCCACGGCGTAGTTCACGTCGACCTGGTCATCCACACCCGGCACGGCCGGGGTTTCGACGTTGACTTCCTTGAAGAAGCCCAGGCGCTCAAGACGGGTCTTGGACTGGTCGATCAGGTAGGTCGAAGCCCAGCCTCCTTCCATCTGGCGCATTTCGCGACGCAGTACTTCGTCCTCGGACTTGGTGTTGCCACGGAAGTTGATGCGGTTGACGTAGGCACGCTTGCCCGGGTCGACGACAAAGGTGATGTCGACGGTGTGGTCATCATCATGGGGGGTCGGCACGCCGTTGACGTTGGCGAAGGTATAGCCTTCGTTACCCAGGCGACGGGTGATCAGTTCGGACGTAGTGGTCATCAGCTTGCGCGAGAACACCTGGTCCTTCTGGACCAGCAGCAGGGACTTGACCTGGTCTTCAGGCACTTTCAGGTCGCCGCTGAGCTTCACGTCGCGAACGCGGTACTTCTCGCCTTCGTTGACGTTGACCGTGATGTACACGTGCTTCTTGTCCGGGGTGATGGACACCTGGGTCGAAGCGATATCCATGTTGATATAGCCACGGTCCAGGTAGTAGGAACGCAGACGCTCCAGGTCACCGGAGAGTTTTTCACGGGCGTACTTGTCGTCGTTCTTGAAGAACGACAGCCAGTTGGTGGTCTTGAGCTCGAACAGGTCGATCAGGTCTTCGTCGGCAAACTTGGTGTTGCCCACTACGTTGATGTGCTGGATCGCCGCCACGGTGCCTTCGTTGATGTTGACCTTCAGGCCGACACGGTTGCGCGGCTGCGGGACCACTTCGGTTTCCACGGAAGCAGAGTAGCGGCCCTGGGCAACGTATTGACGTTGCAGCTCGTTACGCACGCCTTCAAGGGTGGCACGCTGGAAGATCTCGCCTTCGGCCAGGCCGGATTGCTTGAGCCCCTTCATCAGGTCTTCAGTGGAGATCGCCTTGTTGCCTTCGATCTCGATACTGGCGACAGAAGGTCGCTCGACGACAGTGATGACCAGGACGTTGCCTTCACGGCCCAGCTGGATATCTTGAAAGAAGCCGGTTTTGAACAGCGCTCGAGTGGATTCCACCAGGCGACGGTCGTCAGCCTGTTCCCCAACGTTCAACGGCAAGGCGCCAAAGACGCTACCCGCGGAAACCCGCTGGAGGCCGTTGACGCGAATATCGGAGATGGTGAAGGACTCGGCGTGAACTTCGGCGATCATCAATACGGTGAGAACCGCAGTTAGCAGCAGACGTTTCATGAAGTCCTTTCTTATTCCAACTGGCAATAAACAAACTGCCGCAAAATGCGGCAGATTCGCAATTCAGCGAAGCGTTACAGACGTCCCAGATCGTTGACCAAGGCTAACAACATCACCCCGACCACCAAACTGATACCGATCTGTATCCCCCAACCCTGCACCCGATCCGACAAGGGGCGACCACGCACCCACTCGACGAGATAAAACAACAGATGCCCCCCATCCAATACTGGAATGGGCAACAAATTCAGAACCCCAAGGCTAATACTCAGATAAGCCAGGAAATTCAGGAAATCAGCAACACCCGACTGGGCAGAAGCGCCCGCCACTTTAGCAATGGTTATCGGTCCACTCAAGTTTTTTACCGAGAGCTCGCCGAACAACATTTTCTTCAGTGAATCGAGGGTCAGCACACTCATGGTCCAAGTGCGTCGTGCACCCTCGCCAATTGCCGCCAATGGCCCGAAGCTGACCTCCCGCACCATCGATGGCGGCCAGTCGACAGCCTTGACCCCGGCGCCCAGATACCCGCCGGCCGCCTTGGCCTCCCCGCGCACCGCGAGGGTGACCGGGACGTCGATTTGAGCACCGTCGCGCTCAATTTTCAGCACAATTTTCGTATCAGGACGTACACGAACCAGATCGACCACTTGCTGCCAGTCGCCCAGTGCCTGGCCATCAAGGGCCAGCAAACGGTCGCCGGTCTTCAGGCCGGCAGCCTGGGCCGGGCCTTTGGGATCGAGTTCCGCCAAGACCGGCGGCAGCGCCGGGCGCCATGGACGAATCCCCAGGGACTTGATCGGATCAGGCTCATCAGCGCCCTTGAGCCACTTGTCCAATGTCAGTTCGCGCGGTGTCTCGGCCGTCGAGTCCTGCTCGCGCACCAGCAGCTGTACGGTGCCGCTTTCACCCAGGCGTCGCACCAACTGCAGATTGACCGCGCCCCAGCCGGTAGTTGGCTCGCCATCAATAGCAACAATTTCCTGCCCGGCACTCAAACCAGCCTTGGCGGCGATACTGCCCGCCTCCACCGCCCCGATGACCGGGCGCACTTGCTGGCTGCCCAGCATGGCCAGGACCCAGAAGAACACCATGGCCAGCAGGAAGTTGGCGATCGGGCCGGCGGCCACGATGGCGATACGCTGACGGACGGTCTTGCGGTTGAAGGATTGGCCCAGTTGATCAGCCGGCACTTCGCCTTCACGCTCGTCGAGCATCTTGACGTAGCCGCCCAGGGGAATGGCGGCAATCACGAACTCGGTGCCCTGCCGGTCGTGCCAGCGCAGCAGCGGCATGCCAAACCCCACGGAAAAACGCAGGACCTTGACGCCACAACGGCGTGCCACCCAGAAATGACCGAATTCGTGGAAGGTGACCAGCACACCCAGAGCAACCAGGGTGCCGACAATCATGTAGAGCGCACTCATCTAATCTCTCCGCATTCCAATCCCGCGCCTGCCGACTAACCTGCGTGGCGTTTCAACCATTGCCAGGCCAAGAGCCGGGCCTTGGCATCCGCCTCGAACACGGCGCCCAAATCATTCACGGCAACCACCGGCTCAAGGCTCAAAATTTCCTCGATGATACTCGCGATCTGTGGAAAACGGATGCGCCGCTCAAGAAACGCGGCAACCGCCACTTCATTGACTGCATTGAGCATCGCCGGAGCACTGTTACCCGCCTCTGCCGCCTCACGCGCCAGGCGCAGGCAAGGGAAGCGCTGATCATCCGGCGCCTCGAAATCCAGGCGTGCAATGGCAAACAAGTCCAGGGGCGCCACACCCGAGTCGATCCGCTCGGGCCATGCCAGGGCATTGGCAATCGGCGTGCGCATGTCCGGGTTGCCCAACTGGGCCAGCACCGAACCGTCCACATAGTCGACCAGGGAGTGAATCACGCTTTGCGGATGAATCACCACTTCGACCTGATCGGCACGGGCATCAAACAGCCAGCAGGCCTCGATCAGTTCCAGGCCCTTGTTCATCATGCTCGCCGAATCCACCGAGATCTTGCGCCCCATCGACCAATTGGGGTGGGCACAGGCCTGATCGGGAGAAACGTGTTCCAGCTCGGCCAATGGCGTCTGGCGGAACGGGCCGCCGGAGGCGGTCAGCAGAATACGCCGCACGCCGACCTGGCTCAGGCCGCGGGCGAAGTCACCCGGCATGCACTGGAAAATCGCGTTGTGCTCGCTGTCCAGCGGCAGCAGCACGGCGCCGCTCTTGCGCACGGCCTGCATAAACAGCGCGCCGGACATCACCAGCGCTTCTTTATTGGCCAGCAGGATTTTCTTGCCGGCATCAACCGCCGCCAGGGTCGGACGCAAGCCGGCAGCACCGACAATAGCAGCGACCACCGTGTCCACCTCAGACGCGGCGGATACCTGGCACAAACCCTCCTCGCCGACCAAGACCTCGGTCGCCAGGCCCGCCGCCCGCAGGTCGTCCTGCAAACCACGGGCGGCGGCCGCATCCGGCACCACCGCGAACTGCGGCACATGGCGCACGCACAGCGCCAACAGCTCGCTCAAGCGGCTGAAGCCGGTCAGGGCGAATACCTGATAGCGCCCAGGGTGACGGGCAATCACATCCAGGGTACTCAACCCGACCGAGCCGGTAGCCCCCAGCACGGTCACTTGCTGTAGGCGGCTCACGAAGCAGCCATCCACAACAGCACGGCAAACACCGGGATCGCCGCCGTCAGGCTGTCGATGCGGTCCAGCACGCCGCCATGGCCCGGCAGCAGGTTACTGCTGTCCTTGATGCCTGCCTGGCGCTTGAACATGCTTTCGGTCAAGTCGCCGACCACCGAGATCAGTACGACCACCGCTGCGCCGACCAGGGCCAGGAGGATTTGCCTGGCATCCCACTCGCGCACAACGCCAACAACCAGGGTGATCAGCAACGTCAACGCCAGCCCGCCGTACACCCCTTCCCAGCTCTTGCCGGGACTGACCGCCGGGGCCAGCTTGCGCTTGCCAAAGGCACGGCCGGAGAAGTACGCCCCGATATCCGCGCCCCAGACCAGCACCATCACCGCCAGGATCAAGCCGTTGCCCAAGGCCATATGCTTGATAGAGACCAGGCCCTGCCAGGCCGGCAGCAGGATCAGCAGGCCGATCACCAGCTTGCAGGCGACGCTGGACCACTGGCCGCTGGTACGCGGGTAGGTCAACACCAGGAATGTCGCCAACGCCCACCACAGCACCGCCGCCCCCAGCACCCAGGGGGCGACATCCGGCAGGATGTACATCAAAAACAGCAATACCGCGACAACAGCGGCGTATACCACCCGCGGCAGTTGCTCGGCAAACCCGGCCAGGCGCGCCCATTCCCAGGCGCCCAGGGTCACGACCAGACCAATGAACAGCGCAAAGCCGGCGCCTTCAAGCAGGAAAAACCCGCACAGGGCAATCGGCAGCAGGATCAGTGCCGTGATGATTCGTTGTTTAAGCATTAAACCCGGGCTCCAGCTTCGATCTGCTCGCTCGTTTTACCGAAGCGACGCTGACGGGAAGCGAAATCGGCCAGCGCATTGCGCATGGCATCGTGTTTGAAGTCCGGCCAGAACAGGTCGGAGAAGTACAGCTCGGTATAGGCCAACTGCCACAACAGGAAGTTGCTGATACGGTGCTCGCCACCGGTACGGATGCACAGGTCCGGCAATGGCAGGTCGCCAGTCACCAGGCAGGTTTGCAACAACTCGGGCGTGATGTCTTCCGGCCGCAGATGGCCGGCCTGCACTTCACGCGCCAGGCGCTGTGCAGCCTGGGCGATATCCCATTGCCCGCCATAATTGGCGGCGATTTGCAGGACGAAACGGTTGCTGCCAGCGGTGATCGCCTCGGCCTCGCGCATGGCGGCCTGCAGCTCCGGGTGGAACCGCGAGCGATCGCCAATGATGCGCAGGCTGATATTGTTGTCGTTCAGGCGCTTGGCCTCGCGACGCAAGGCCTTGAAGAACAAGTCCATCAAGGCGCTGACCTCGTCGGCCGGCCGTTGCCAGTTTTCACTGGAGAAGGCAAACAAGGTCAATACCTCGACCTTGGCCTCGGCACACACCTCGATCACGGCCCGCACCGCATCGACACCCGCCTTATGCCCGGCGACACCCGGCATAAAGCGCTTTTTCGCCCAGCGATTATTCCCGTCCATGATGATCGCGACATGGCGCGGCACCACGGCGGGCACAGTCTGCTTGGTCTTTTCCATGAAGGCGTCCTGACCCCTTATACGGCCATCAGGTCCTTTTCTTTCTCTTCCGTGGCCTTGGTGATCAGGGCCTCGGATTCCTTGGTCAGCTTGTCGATATCGGCGATTGCGCGACGCTCTTCGTCTTCGCTGATTTCCTTGTCCTTGACCAGTTTTTTCAGGTCACCCAAGGCATCACGACGGATGTTGCGCACGGCAACACGGGCATCTTCCGCTGCGCTGCGCGCCTGCTTGGTGAAGCCCTTGCGGGTTTCTTCGGTCAGGGCCGGCATGGAGATCAGCAGCAGCTCACCCAGGTTGGTCGGGTTGAGGTTCAGGCCGGCGCTCTGGATGGCTTTGTCGACGGCGGCGAGCATGTTGCGCTCGAAGGCCACGACTTGCAGGGTGCGCGAGTCTTTTACGGTCACGTTGGCCACGCCGCTCAGCGGAGTATCGGAGCCGTAGTACGGCACCATCACACTGCCCAGAATGCTTGGGTGGGCCTTGCCGGTACGAATCTGGCCAAATGCATGGGCCAGAGACTCCAGGGATTTTTGCATACGCGCTTGGGCGTCTTTCTTGATTTCATTGATCATTGTTGGCCTTCCTCGATCAGAGTCCCTTCTGCGCCGCCGTGTACGATATTCAGCAGGGCGCCGGGCTTGTTCATGTTAAATACGCGCAGCGGCATCTTGTGGTCGCGGCACAGGCAGATTGCCGTCAGGTCCATTACACCCAGCTTGCGATCCAGCACTTCATCATAAGTCAGATGATCGAACTTCTCGGCATGGGGGTCTTTGAATGGATCGGCCGTGTAGACACCATCGACCTTGGTGGCCTTGAGCACGACGTCAGCATCGATTTCGATGGCACGCAGGCAGGCAGCCGAGTCGGTGGTGAAGAACGGGTTGCCAGTACCGGCGGCAAAGATCACCACCTCTTTGGCGTTCAGGTGGCGCATGGCTTTGCGGCGATCATAGTGATCGGTCACGCCCACCATGGAGATGGCCGACATCACGATGGCCGAGATATTGGCCCGCTCCAGGGCGTCGCGCATGGCCAGGGCGTTCATCACAGTGGCCAGCATGCCCATGTGGTCGCCGGTGACCCGGTCCATGCCAGCCGCACTGAGCGCTGCACCACGGAACAGGTTGCCACCACCGATCACCAGGCCGACCTGGACGCCGATGCCGACCAGTTGGCCGACTTCCAGCGCCATGCGGTCAAGCACCTTGGGATCGATCCCGAACTCTTCCGAGCCCATCAGGGCCTCGCCGCTAAGCTTGAGTAGAATGCGTTTATAGCGAGCCTGATAACCACTGCCCTGCTGAGCCATTGCGAATCTCTCCTGCGGCGTATTTTTAAAAAATTCTTGGCGAGCCGTTTACGGCTTGCGTTCACTCTAGCTGGACGCTGTCACAGCGCCATCGGAACACGGCTTTGTAAGCCAGTTCCAAAGGGAAGCCAAATAAAATTGAGCCTCCCATTTGAAAAGAGGCTGCGCGCGTGAGCGGGCAGCCTCTCTTGGGCGACAGTTGAAAACTGTCTTATTGCTTGGCGGCAGCCAGCTGGGCAGCAACTTCTTCAGCGAAGTTGTCGACCGGCTTCTCGATGCCGTCGCCTACTTTGAAGTAGGTGAAGGAAACGATTTCGGCACCGGCTTTCTTGGCCAGTTCGCCAACCTTGATTTCAGGGTTCTTGACGAACGCCTGCTCAACCAGGCTTGCTTCGGCCAGGAACTTGCTGATACGGCCTTTGACCATGTTCTCAACAATGTTTTCTGGCTTGCCTTTGATTTTTTCTTCGTTCAGCTGCAGGAACACAGCTTTTTCGCGTTCGATCGCTTCGGCAGAAACTTCCGAAGGCAGCAGGAACTCAGGGTTGCTGGCCGCTACGTGCATAGCGATGTCTTTGGCCAGCTCAACGTTGCCGCCCTTGAGGACAACGGCAACACCGATCTTGTTGCCGTGCAGGTAACCACCAACCACGTCACCTTCAACACGTACCAGGCGACGGATGTTGACGTTTTCGCCAACCTTGCCGACCAGTACCAGACGATCAGCTTCTTGGGCTGCGATCAGCGGAGCGACGTCAGTCAGTTTGTCGGCGAACGCTTTTTCAACGCTGGCAGCAACAAATGCCTTGAAGTCGTCTTGCAGGGCCAGGAAGTCGGTCTGCGAGTTCACTTCCAGCAGAACGGCGGATTTGCCGTCTTCTTTCAGAGCGATCGCGCCTTCAGCAGCGACGTTGCCTGCTTTCTTGGCAGCCTTGATGGCGCCCGAGGCACGCATGTCATCAATGGCTTTTTCGATGTCGCCGTCAGCCTTTTCCAGGGCTTTCTTGCAGTCCATCATGCCTTCGCCAGTACGCTCACGCAGTTCTTTAACCAACGCTGCAGTAATTGCTGCCATTTTCAAATTCCTCTTGGATAGGTTTTCAACCATTCCACCCGACTTGTACGGGCGTTCAATTCTTCCCGAACCACCCTTGTTAACCGCTGCACGTTACAGATGCTGTAGCTGTGCCGCTCACAAATGGTTTTCGAGGTGGCAAAAAGGGGGCCAAGCCCCCTTTTTGCTTACTGAGTCAACGCCAGGGCGTCAGTTACTCAGCTGCAGCGACCGGTGCTTCTTCAGCAGCGAACTCTACGGTGCCGCCGCCAACATTGTTGCGGCCACGGATTACAGCGTCAGCCATCGAACCCATGTACAGCTGGATAGCGCGGATTGCGTCATCGTTGCCTGGGATGATGTAGTCAACGCCTTCCGGGCTGCTGTTGGTATCGACTACGCCGATAACCGGGATGCCCAGCTTGTTGGCTTCGGTGATCGCGATGCGCTCGTGATCAACGTCGATAACGAACAGTGCGTCAGGCAGACCGCCCATGTCCTTGATACCACCCAGGGAACGATCGAGCTTTTCCAGGTCACGGGAGCGCATCAGCGCTTCTTTCTTGGTCAGCTTGGCGAAAGTACCGTCTTCGGCTTGCACTTCAAGGTCACGCAGACGCTTGATGGAAGCACGGATGGTTTTGAAGTTGGTCAGCATGCCGCCCAACCAGCGGTGATCGACGTACGGCGAACCGCAACGTGCTGCTTCTTCAGCAACGATCTTGCCAGCGGAACGCTTGGTGCCGACGAACAGAATCTTGTTTTTGCCCTGGGCCAGGCGCTCTACGAAAGTCAGCGCTTCGTTGAACATTGGCAGGGTTTTTTCAAGGTTGATGATGTGGATCTTGTTACGCGCGCCGAAAATGTATTTACCCATTTTCGGGTTCCAGTAACGGGTCTGGTGACCGAAGTGCACACCGGCCTTCAGCATATCGCGCATGTTGACTTGGGACATGATAGTTCCTTAATAAGTCGGGTTTGGCCTCCACGTATCCCAATGACCAACCAGCGGCTTCAAGGCCTCCGGCACCCAGGTCATCGTGTCGACACGTGTGTGGATTTAAGCTTTGCGGGGTATCCCCGGAAAGCGGCGCATTTTATACCACAGCAACGACCAAAACGAAACCCGCAATCGCATTTGCTTGCCGGCATTGCTACCCAAGCCATTGAATCGGGTGAAAATACCCGCACCTTATAGAGAGAAGCGATAGCCAGACACTCATGGTTTGCACCTTGCGTCTGTTAGAATCGCGTTTTTTGGGCTTGTGCGAACGCTGCACCTTTTTGTCGCACGCCCGTAAACCGTATTGATTTCAGCGCCTCGCGCTAGAGAGAGCCTGTATGACCGTTACCCTGAAAACCGCTGAAGACATCGCAGGCATGCGCGTTGCCGGCAAACTGGCTGCCGATGTGCTGGAAATGATTGCCGAGCATGTCAAACCCGGTATCACCACCGAGGCCCTGGACCGTATCTGCCACGACTATATTGTCGACGTGCAGAAAGCCATCCCCGCGCCGCTGAACTACAAAGGCTTCCCCAAGTCGATCTGCACCTCGATCAACCACGTGGTCTGCCACGGTATCCCGGGCGACAAACCGCTCAAGGACGGCGACACCCTGAACATCGACGTCACGGTGATCAAGGACGGCTATCACGGTGACACCAGCCGCATGTTCCACGTTGGCAACGTACCGGTGTGGGCCGAGCGCCTGTCCCAGGTCACCCAGGAATGCATGTACAAGGCCATTGAACTGGTCAAGCCGGGCTGCCGCCTGGGCGATATCGGCGAAGTGATCCAGAAACACGCCGAAAAGAACGGTTTCTCGGTGGTCCGCGAGTTCTGCGGCCACGGCATCGGCAAGGTGTTCCACGAAGAGCCACAGATCCTGCACTACGGCCGTGCCGGCACCGGCATGGAACTCAAGGCGGGCATGACCTTTACCATCGAGCCGATGATCAACCAGGGCAAGGCCGACACCAAGGTGCTGGGCGACGGCTGGACCGCCATCACCAAGGACCGCAAGCTCTCGGCGCAGTGGGAACACACCCTGCTGGTCACCGAGACAGGCTACGAGATCTTCACCCTGCGCGCCGATGACACGATTCCCCGCGTTTCGGCCTGATGCTTGCAGCGGGCTTTCCAGATAGCGACGTTGCGACCACACCTAGATAGAAAGGAAAGCCGATCGATGCCCCAGGTGGATCCCGAACTCTTCGACCGCGGCCAGTTCCAGGCGGAACTGGCGCTGAAGGCAAGCCCCATTGCCGCCTTCAAGAAGGCCATCCGCCAGGCCCGCGAGGTGCTCGACGGGCGCTTTCGCAGCGGTCGGGAGATTCGCCGGCTGATCGAGGATCGCGCCTGGTTCGTCGATAACATCCTGCAAAAGGCCTGGGAACAATTCGACTGGAGCGAGGACGCCGATATCGCCCTGGTGGCCGTCGGCGGCTACGGCCGGGGCGAACTGCACCCCTACTCCGACATTGACTTGCTGATCCTGCTGGACAGCGCCGACCACGAGATCTTTCGCGATTCCATCGAGCGTTTTCTGACGCTGCTGTGGGATATCGGCCTGGAAGTCGGCCAGAGCGTGCGCTCGGTGGCGGAATGCGCCGAAGAAGCCCGCGCCGACCTGACGGTGGTCACCAACCTGATGGAAAGCCGCACCATCTGCGGCCCCGAGCGCCTGCGCCAGCGCATGCTGGAAGTCACCAGCACTGCGCATATGTGGCCGAGCAAGGAGTTCTTCCTGGCCAAGCGCGCCGAGCAGAAAGCCCGGCATCACAAGTACAACGACACCGAATACAACCTGGAACCCAACGTCAAGGGCTCGCCCGGCGGGCTGCGGGATATCCAGACCATCTTGTGGGTAGCCAGGCGCCAGTACGGCACCCTGAACCTGCGGGCCCTGGCCGGCGAAGGCTTTTTGGTCGAGAGTGAAAACGCCCTGCTGGCCTCGTCCCAGGAGTTTTTGTGGAAGGTGCGCTACGCCCTGCATATGCTGGCCGCACGCTCCGAAGACCGCTTGCTGTTCGACCACCAGCGCTCCATCGCCACCCTGCTGGGCTTCGAGGGTGAAGACGCGAAGACCAGCATCGAAAGCTTTATGCAACAGTACTACCGAGTGGTCATGAGCATCGCCCAGCTCAGCGACCTGATCATCCAGCACTTTGAAGAAGTGATCCTGGCCCCCGAAGACGAAGCGCCGCCGCAACCGATCAATGCGCGCTTCCAACTGCACGATGGCTATATAGAGGCACGCAACGACAACGTGTTCAAACGCACGCCCTTTGCCATGCTGGAAATCTTCGTGCTGATGGCCCAGCAACCGGAAATCAAGGGCGTGCGCGCCGATACCATCCGCCTGCTGCGGGAAAACCGCCACCTGATCGATGACGAGTTCCGCCACGACATCCGCAATACCAGCCTGTTTATCGAGCTGTTCAAGTGCAAGATCGGCATCCACCGCAACCTGCGGCGCATGAACCGCTACGGCATCCTCGGGCGCTATCTGCCGGAGTTCGGCTTTATTGTCGGGCAGATGCAACATGACCTGTTCCACATCTATACCGTCGATGCCCACACCCTGAACCTGATCAAACACCTGCGTAAGCTGCAATACACCCAGGTGTCGGAAAAATTTCCGCTGGCCAGTAAGCTGATGGCCAAGCTGCCCAAGCCCGAGCTGATCTACCTGGCCGGCCTGTACCACGATATCGGCAAGGGCCGGCATGGCGACCATTCGGAAATCGGCGCGGTGGATGCCCAAGCCTTCTGCCAGCGCCACCAGTTGCCGCAATGGGACAGCCGCCTGATCGTCTGGCTGGTACAGAACCACCTGGTGATGTCCACCACCGCCCAGCGCAAGGACTTGTCCGACCCGCAGGTGATCCATGACTTTGCGCAGATCGTCAGCGACGAAACCCGTCTCGACTACCTGTACGTGCTGACCGTCTCCGACATCAACGCCACCAACCCCACGCTGTGGAATTCGTGGCGCGCCAGCCTGTTGCGCCAGCTCTACACCGAGACCAAGCGCGCCTTGCGTCGCGGCCTGGAGAACCCGGTGGACCGCGAAGAACAGATCCGCCGCACCCAAAGCGCAGCCCTGGATATCCTGGTGCGTGGCGGCAACGATCCCGACGATGTGGAACAGCTGTGGTCGCAACTGGGCGATGATTACTTCCTGCGCCACACCGCAGGCGATGTGGCCTGGCACACCGACGCGATCCTCCAGCAGCCGGCCGATGGCGGCCCATTGGTGCTGATCAAGGAAACCACCCAGCGCGAATTCGAGGGCGGCACGCAGATCTTCATCTATGCCCCGGACCAGCATGACTTCTTCGCCGTGACCGTGGCCGCGATGGACCAGCTCAACCTGAATATCCATGACGCGCGAGTGATTACCTCCAGCAGCCAGTTCACCCTCGACACCTACATCGTGCTCGACACCGAAGGCGAGTCCATCGGCGACAACCCCGAGCGCGTGAAAAAGATCCGCGAAGGCCTGACCGAAGCCCTGCGTAACCCCGACGACTACCCGACCATCATCCAGCGCCGGGTGCCGCGCCAGCTCAAGCATTTTGCCTTTGCGCCCCAGGTGACCATCCACAACGATGCCCAGCGCCCGGTGACGGTGCTGGAACTCAGCGCCCCGGATCGCCCTGGCCTACTGGCGCGGATCGGCGGGATTTTCCTGGAGTTTGACCTGTCGTTGCAGAACGCCAAGATTGCCACCCTGGGCGAGCGGGTCGAAGATGTGTTCTTTATTACCGATGCCGACAACCAGCCGCTGTCCGACCCTGAATTGTGCCGCCGCTTGCAGGACGCCATTGTTGCGCAATTGAGCGTGAACCAGGAGCCTGGGGCGGAGACGATGCGATTATCCATATGAACACGCAGCTTCCCTTGTGGGAGCGGGCTTGCTCGCGATGGCGGTTCGCCTGACACACCGCTATCGCGAGCAAGCC